>JAIDUT010000059.1 GCA_029060065.1 Clostridia bacterium
GTTGTCCTATTATTCGTCATACCGATAAGCAGTAGATATCTTCATTAGTATATCTCTTATATCTATAAATACTATTCATTATATAATATATCAATATATAATTACAATAAATTCTTCAACGCGAATCAAGTATATTTATGTTTAGCCATGTCAATAATGTCCGTAGCAGAACAACAAGGAGAACTATATATGGACAAAAAAGTAATAATAAAGTCGTCTATTACTGCGGTATTGATAATTACTACGCTTATTGTAGGCATACTTTGTTTTTATTCTATGCGACCGTCTGAGGAAGTAGCAGTGCTGAAAATGGGTTCAAGCGGAGCGCAGGTAAAGACTTTGCAAACCAAGCTTAATAATTGGGGATACAATGCAGGTACTGTCGACGGAATATTCGGTACAAAGACAAGAGATGCAGTCAAGAGGTTTCAAAAGAAAAACGGACTGGTCGTTGACGGTATAGTTGGCTCTAAGACCGCGGCGGCGCTTGGAATGACTTTGTCGTCCGGTACCAGCAGTAACAGCAGTTACAATTCTTCAGACACCTATCTATTGGCTAAATGTATCTATGCAGAATCGAGAGGCGAGCCGTATTTGGGACAAGTCGCGGTAGGCGCGGTAGTGCTCAATAGAGTACGCAGTTCCTCTTTTCCCAACAGTATTTCCGGGGTAATTTATCAGCCTTACGCTTTTACAGCGGTAGCTGACGGACAGATAAATCTTGAGCCAAACGAAACAGCATATTCGGCGGCTAGAGATGCGCTCAACGGTTGGGATCCAACCAACGGTTGTTTATATTATTTCAATCCTGCGACAGCTACGAGTTCTTGGATATGGTCAAGACAAGTCAAGTTGACGATAGGAAAACACAAATTCGCGGTGTAGGAGGTAGATATGTTAAGAGATGCATCCGGTAAAATTGTGATGACAAAGGGTTGGAAAGCCTTTTTTATAATATCTGCGATCGTAATGCTTATCGCAATTACGTTGCTTTCAATCTTTTTGGGAATTTCCATGGCTAATGAAAAAAAGTGGATGGCAAATAGTGAGTATAATTACGAAAATGCCTATTATACTTTAACTGACAGTTTGCTTAATATGGAAAATAATCTATCAAAACTCAGGGTAACAAGAACAGAGAATCTAGTCAATGAAATGCTTATTGACGTTGCGATGAATTCGCAGTCGGCAGTCGCAAATCTTACGACGCTGTCTTATGGCGGATACGACTTGTCGAGCGCAATCAAATACTGCAACCAAGTTGGTGACTATGCTAAGTATCTTGCGCAAAAAATCAACACTGGTCTTGAAATTAGCGACGAGGATAGAAAGACGCTTGACGGACTTTATCAATCTACGTACAGACTCTCTAAAATGCTTGGTAGCGTCAAAGAAAGCCTTGTTTCGGGCGGTAAAATTGTCGACGGTCTTAACAAACTCAACGCTAATTTTGTCAGCATTGCCGAGGGGCTTGTTGACGGTTCTTTAGAGTACCCGTCATTGATCTATGACGGAGCGTTTAGTGACTCGCTCACTGATAGAGAAGCTAAAGGTCTAAGCGGAGAGGATATCTCAAGCGAGAATCAAGAGGAGAGAATAAAGAAAATTCTCAGCGACTATAAGGTAAAGAGCGTCAACTTTATTGGAGAAAATTCCAATGGCTTTGATAGTTATCTCTATCAAATTACTCTTGACGGAGGTCAAATAGCAAGCGTTCAACTTGCCAAGAAAGGCGGAAGCGTAGTAATGTGGGATACTTCTTTCGACGCCAAAGAGCCTAAGCTTACCATTGAGGAGGGGACGTTGCTTGCCGAGCAATATATCTCTAAAATGGGCATAGAGAGTATGAAAGGCGTATATGCTACCGTTACGGACGGAATACTTTTCGTCAATATGTGCTACGTCGAGAATGATGTAATATATTATCCCGATATGATTAAGGTCAAAGTATCTTTGGACGATGGCAAAATCGTAGGATTTGAGGGACTTAATTATATCTATAATCATACGCAAAGAGAGGTTGATACGCCTACCGTCACCGAGGGAGAAGTCCGCAATATGGATTTTGGCGGTATGTCTATTAAATCAATTCGACTAGCTTTGATACCGCTCACCGGTGGCAAAGAAGTATTGACCTATGAGGTATTTGGTAATATCGACGAATATAATTTCTATATCTTCGTAGACGCGCAGACCGGTAAGGAAGTTAAAGTTATGCAGGTCATCGACAGCGACGAAGGCGAGTTATTGATGTAAAAGTCAGAAATCTTAATTGTATAGTAAAAGCGGAATAGATTTCTCCCCACGTCATTTCGACTGGAGCGAAGCGGAATGGAGAAATCTCAACTGCTAAAAAACACGCAATTTTTTGCGTGTTTTTCATTTTACTACTATATATTCTAGAAATTGCAATCAATTTTTAATTTTTCTAAAAAAAGTATACTTTTACTGAATATTTTTCATTTTTCGCGAAAATGCGA
>JAIDUT010000006.1 GCA_029060065.1 Clostridia bacterium
TTGCACTTATACTTGTCGAGAACGTACTGCTTGAGTCCGTCAAAGTACTTCTTCTGCTCTTTGGTAAGCAAAGCGTACGCTTCGTCAAGAGTAAGTCTTGGTGCTACTTCCTTTTTAGGCTTAGGCTCGGCTTTTACGGGTACTTCTACCTTGACTTCCTTTACGACCTCTTTCTCGACAATCTTCTCGACTTCTACGGGTACCTCTACGATTTTCTCAACGGGCACCTCCTTGACTACTTCCTTTTCGACTATCTTCTCCACTTCCACAGGGACTTCGACTACCTTCTCTACTATCTTCTCGACAGGTACTTCTTTCTCAATTACCTTTTCTACTACTTGCGGTTGTTGAGGTAGTACTATAGACTGATTGGCGAGTTTTTCCATGATAATTCTCTGTCCCTCAATCAAACTCTTAATAGCTTCGTCATTGACACTGGACGATGCGACCTCTCTCTCGACTACCCTCTCAGCAGGTTGATCTGAAAGTTTTTTCATTAAGTCTTGTATGGTCTCTTGACTTCTGGCATTCTCATCAATAAGTTTTTGCACGAGTTCGTCATTGGTAGACGCTTGTTGCGGAAGCATTTGTTGTACGCCCGGAAGCATTGCCGTAACCGTTTCGGAGATTAGTCCGCGCATTTCTTCTACGCCTATGCCTTGTTGGATAGTATATCCGCCTTGCATACCTTGACCCATTCCGCCCATATTGTTGCCCATCATACGATAAATCATATTACGGTCGTATTCTGATTTTCTTTCCTCGTATTCTTCTTCAGCATTGTTGCATTTCTTCTTAGCTATTATCATTATTACAAGAGATACTACCGCTAAGCCCATGAGTACGCACGCTATAGCAGTCCAGGCTGTCATTGCCATTCCCAAGAATACTCCCGCGTATACTGTGTCTAGTTTCTCGGCTTTCTTGTTGAACTTCTTTCTCTTGCTGTTATACCCAGCCGTCTTAGATAGGAATATCATTATCAAGATTATGCTTATTACACTGGCTATCAACTGCCATATAGGATACTCTTTGAGCTTCTTCAATAACTCGTCTAGCGAGCCAAAGCCTCCGCTCGGGTTCTCTCCGCTCGGCGGTGTTACAGGCTCTTCGCCCTCTGCAGGAGGTTCGTCCCCCAATTCTTCTACTATCTTAAACTTGCATATCGCTCCGCTTCGGATAAAGTATCTATCGCTATCCTTTACAGTTACTTTTACCGTGTACGTTGCTATCTCCGTCTTCTCTTCGTAATTATCAAAGGTCAGTATCTGTTTAACGCTTGCGTTGTCCAATACGTTGCCGTTTCTGTCCTTTACTACGTATGTCGGGATATGCTTCTCTTTGTCATATAAGAACTCGGTATCGCTCCACTCTATCGTCAAGACTTCCATGCCCGCTTGAGGTACTACTACGAAGTACCACTCGTTGCTTGCTCCGTCGAATTGGTAATTCTTATACAAACCACTGCTTGCATTTATACTTGCCACTATCTTGTATGATCCTACTTCGCTAACTTCGCTTTCGCTCAGCGCGTTGCCATCTTCGTCATATATCTTGTACGTAAAGTCTTTAGCGTAGTCTACACTATCTCCGCTTGCAAGTCCGCTTGCCATATCGGAGATTACAGGCGCAAATCCGTTGCTTGTATCGCTTGCTACAAACTCCCAGTTATCCCACTTAGGTATTAGCGTAGCTTTGTCTATTGTCCAGTTGAGTGTTACGTTGCCTGTACTTCCGTCTGCCCAATTCCCGTCCGTCAACTGAATTGTTACAGTATATCTTCCTACTGCCGTTCCCGTTACGTCACCTACTATCTTCATATAGTCGCTGTCATATCCGTCTAAGTAGTC
>JAIDUT010000060.1 GCA_029060065.1 Clostridia bacterium
AAAAGTATACTTTTTTTGGAATTTTTGTACACGCGTTGAAGTTCGACAAAATTCGCGTGTCGAAAGACCGTAAAAGTATACGCAAAGAGGAAAACAAATGAACTCAAAGACATTTAGAGCAAAGTATTTGAAATCTGCGATATTAATCATATCGTTATGTCTAATATTGGGAGCGATAAGCGCATGCCTGCCGAATATATCAATACCTACGTTGGAAGACAATACGTTAAGCGATACGGCAATGACTATTACTCAAAATTCAACTGATGGTTTAGGTGAGTTTAACGACGGGTATTCTTATGTCTATACTGATAAAGAATTGATTGACAAATATAGGGCAGACGATCCAAATACGCCTTATGATATATCTGCTGTAAAGGTAGACAAAACGCAAGCGAGAGGTGCTCAAGACAATCCATACGTTATTGCAAGTGTGGAAGATTGGACAAGATTTGCAAAGAATTTAGACGACGGATCAATTGCAAGTTACGGAAGCGGAAAATATTTTGTTTTAGCAAACGATATTGATTTTGACGGTACAATATTTCGTCCCATTCGTTTTTTTAACGGCACTTTCTACGGAATGGGACATAAGCTCCAAAATATTTCACTAAGCGGAACAGAATGGCAATATTGGAACGGCTCGGCTTACGCGCAAATACCAACCTCTGGAAGTGATGCTCCACTTGGTTATGGCATTTTTTGTAAGTCAATTGGGTCTACAATCACCGACTTAATTGTAGAGAACTTCAACTATCAATCATTAGTTCAGACTAGCTCAAACGGTAGATCTACGTTAGCCGTAGGCGGACTTATAGGCTTTTCTACTAGTAATAGTGATGCAATACTAAATTGTCATCTGGTTGGAGAAATTAGATGTGCCAGTTCTTATACTCAGTCTTCAGCGGGTGGATTAGTGGGTTTACGCTATATGATAACAAACGGCTCTTCTATCATATTATATCGTTGTACGTCTTATGTTACTATAGATATAACCAACGCAGGGTCTTATCCTGGAATTGGAGCTTTGATGGGGGATGGTATACGCGCAAATAAAATATATATTTATGACTGTTTAGCAAAATGTATTGTATCTGCGGAAGCAAGTACCCATACTTCTTTCTCCTCGGCTATCGGCGTCTTACATGATGGATCTACTTTGTATATGGAAAACTATATGGGCTATATAGACGTTAATACCACAACGGTTGCAGGTTCGGGTTCTATAATTGGGACTTATGACGGTTCTTCGGTATCTTTATTGAAGAACTGTTACGTTGAAGGATATTATGGACGTGTTGATACAACTAAATCTCCTTATGCAGGTGTAGGAGGAGCAATTCAAATTACGGTTGACGGTAATAATATAAGTAATATCAACATTGTGAGAGAGAGTGATGTATCATATTTTTCAACATATCATAATTATTATGGCATAAAATTAAGCGGTCAAACGGAGTATGGTACTTCTAACGAAATGTTTTCTTCCGCTAAGGCTTACTTTGGCAAAAACTATTCACATATTTGGGACACAGAGAAAATAGGCGTTAGTTATGACCCGGACAATTCTCCTGTCCGCAATTATCTTTTGGCGTTTATTAATTTCCGTAACTTGGAAAATAGCGGTAACACTGATATAGAAGTAGGTATTGAGGATAGAGTAGGTTATGTAGTAGGAGATGTATTGCCTAACGAGAATAGCGACTCAGCAGATTTTAGTGATTTTCTTAGTTTTCTCAATACTAAAGCTACTACCAAGCACGAGTTCGTGGGTTGGACGGACGACCCCACAGGCGAAAGCGAGCCGTTTACGGAACTACCCTCAGGCTTTTTCGGTGACGTAACTTTGTACGCCGTATGGACTTTGCCTGACGATTACGTTTCTTCTCGAATAAGTACCAGTTTAACTCTAAAGGACGGTGTCGGAGAGATTAC
>JAIDUT010000061.1 GCA_029060065.1 Clostridia bacterium
AGCCAGTGTAATAAGCATAATCTTGATAATGATATTCCTATCTAAGACGGCTGGGTATAACAGCAAGAGAAAGAAGTACAACAAGAAAGCCGAGAAGTTAGACACAGTATACGCAGGCGTATTCTTGGGAATGGCAATGACAGCCTGGACAGCTATAGCGTGCGTACTTATGGGCTTGGCGGTTGTATCTTTCATAATAATGATAATAGCTAAGAAGAGATGTAACAACGCTGAAGAGGATTACGAAGAGCGTTTTGAGGAGTACCAACGCAACAAAGCCGACTTTGATGCAAAACGCAGAGAGGAAGAGGCGAGAAAACGCGACGAAAGCATGCAAATGATGTTCATGAGTATGATGGGCGGAAATGCAGGCGGAGGCGCGCAAGGTATGGCGCAGGGTGGATACGCTGTTCAACAGGGACTTGGCGCAGAAGAGATACGCGGAATAGTGTCGGAAACAATGACGACAATGCTTCCGGGCGTACAACAGCTCTTACCGCAACAAGCGTCGGTAAATAACGAACTTGTAGAAAGACTACTTGAAAAGTCGCAAAAGAACGAAGATGAAATGCGAACATTGCTGAAACAACTTACTAAGCAAAACTCCGAAAGGTTTGAGCGAGAAGTTGCGTCAGCTAGCTTAAATGACGAAACTATCCAAAAGCTGATTGATAAGAACGATAAGAATATCCAAAAGTTGATGGAACAAAGTGACGCCCGTATAGAGCAAATGATGAAGACGCAAGAATCGTTAATAGAAAGACTTTTAGAGAAAGACAATGTTCCTCAAATCGTAGAAAAGGTAGTAGAGAAAGAAGTACCTGTCGAGAAGATAGTGGAGAAAGTAGTCGAAGTTCCTGTAGAAGTGGAGAAGATAGTCGAAAAGGAAGTTAAAGTAGAAGTACCGATTGAGGTGGAAAAAATAGTAGAGAAAGAAGTAGTCAAGGAAGTGCCGGTAGAGAAAATCGTCGAGGTTCCTGTAGAGGTCGAGAAGATAGTCGAAGTAGAAAAGATTGTTGAGAAAGAAGTACCTGTAGTAGCACCGCCGAAACCTAAAAAGGAAGTAGCTCCAAGACTTACTCTTGACGAAGCGTACGCTTTGCTTACCAAAGAGCAGAAGAAGTACTTTGACGGACTTAGAGAATATGTATTGACGAAGTATAAGTGCAAAGAGAAGAAATCTACGTACTTTGTAGTATACGGACAGACGACGACCAATCCATTGCTCAAGTTGACGGTAAAGAAAGATACGACTGTAGCATTGCTCAAGATGGAAGACGAGTATATGAAAGACTTACGACGCGACGCAACAGGCGACGGAACAAAGGTCAAAGTCAAGGAAACGGAAGTATTGGTATCTGATGCGCAAGCCTTTGATACAGCGAAGAAGATGGTAGACTTGAGATACGACCAAATCGAGAGATACCAAGATTTGCTGAGAGAGCAACGCGCAATGAAAAAATAACGTATTAAAAGAGCGAGGACTATCCTCGCTCTTGTTAATTTGTAGAGAATGTATAAAAGTTGACCTAATAAATTCAAACAATATTGTCAACAATAGATAGCGTAACCGCTTGATTTCTGTAATTTTTTATGTTAATATATGAATGTAAAGGCTCGAATTTGGGCAATTTACCGATTTTTTAGTGAGGCTATATGGATTCACATAGTAAAAATTTGAATAATTTTTATCCCAGCGATACGGCGAAAGTAATCGTTGATAGTTTTTGCAATACAATAGATACAATTT
>JAIDUT010000062.1 GCA_029060065.1 Clostridia bacterium
CTTTTCTTGTAATCGCCTGAAAAGGCATATTTTCTCAAATACATTATACTTCACGTAAAAATAATTTGCAATATATTAGGGTCAGTAAAAGTATACTTTTTTTGGAAATGACAAAGAGATTTTCTAAATTGTAGAAATTTTTATAGTAAGTCGCGAGCTTAGCACATATCTTTGTATTACGCACATATATTGAAAAGAGGAAGCTATGACGAAACTATACTTTGACAATCCCCAAGGCGTGATACTTATCGACGGCGTGAAGTGCAATACCCCTACCGCCCGTACAGACGGAAGTTTCTGTATTCAATACATTCCTTACGACGACAACTATTTACCGATAATTTGCGCGGTAAACGGAAAGGGCAAAGTTTGCGACGACGCGCTTTTTATACGTCACGGCAAAGATTATATTGTAAGATTTTGTCCAAAAAGAAAACCGCGCAATGTCCAAAGTGAAACTTATATCCAAAAAGTCCTTGAACCCAACTCGGGGACAGCGCACTGCTTAACTTGTCTTATAGATGAATGTTACAAAATCAGCGTAGAAACGCAAAACGAATTTATCATGCTCAACACTCCATGCAAAGTATGCGACGTTAAGTTTTCTTGCATTCCGATATCCAGCGGTCAACTTCTTTCCATTTTTGCCTTACTTGAGAATGGCAAAACCTACGTGAGTGTACTACATTATCAAGACGACTATACTCTGCTCCTTGATATATGTTGCGACGAAGTGTGCGCTGAAGAGGACGGTCTTAGAGTATGCGATTGTTTACACGATACTCTAAACCGCAAATGCGTACGCAAGTTGAGTTTTTGCAAAGAGTGTTTTGTCGAAAAAAGCCGTCACTTCGAGAATCACTGCTCGCATAATTATATAGATGAAATAGTGCCTTACGCCTTTGCGGAGAGCGTATATTACGGCGACGACGATTACGCGCGAAGATGTCTATCTAATATTTTACGCGATTGCGACTTAAAAGACGTGTTAGGGAACTTCGTAGGGATATGCGACTGCTTAGAATACAAGCCTTTTGAAATAACTCTATTGTACTCCGACTGCGAAGGACTATATACTAAGACCTTTAGGTTTGAAGTAGAACACGGTAAAATCCTGAAAATAAGATTATCGTAAAATTGTCGTAATAAATTCAGCATAACATTGCATATCTTCCTAATGATATGGTATAATTTATTATAATTAATATATATAATATATTTTCATATATTAGCGGAGAACAACATGTTTGAATTGATAGTCCTCATTATAGCGTATTCGTCCATACCACTGTTCCTGTGGATGATTTTTGCAAGCATATCGGTACGAATAACCTTTTCAAAATACAACGTGATACCGGCAAGTTGCGGTATGAGCGCCGAGCAAGTAGCAAGAAAAATACTTGACGTCAATGGACTTTTTGAAGTCAATATCTGCAAATGCGCGGGAATGTTGTCAGACCATTACGACCCGCGAAATAATACAGTCTATCTCTCTGCGTCGACTATCAACTCGACGTCAGTCGCTGGCATTGCTGTCGCCGCGCACGAAGTAGGCCACGCAATTCAACACGCAGAGGGCTACGCCCCAATAAAGTTGAGAGGCGCGCTTGTCCCTATCGTCAACGTAGTGTCAAGAATGATATCTCCGCTTTTGATATTGGGAATAATATTTGAGTTTATTGCAATTAACGGCTCAAGAATTTCGATATACTTATATTTTGGCGCTTTAATATGTTATGTATTATACGCCCTATTTACTTTCGTTACTCTTCCTTGCGAATACAATGCCAGTTCGAGGGCAAAAAAACAGCTCGTCGAGTGCGGTATACTCACACCCGACGAGGTAAAAACTGCTTCAAAGGTATTGAGTAGCGCGGCTAAAACCTATTTGATTTCTTTCTTCATATCGCTTGCGCAAGTCGCAAGAATACTGCTCTTACTTTTAAGCGCAAGGAATCGCAATAATAGAAATAGATAAATTTCTTAGTCTTGCCCTACTCTTTCACGTTTTTGGTAAAACACTTAGTACGCATCATGCCATCGCATACATTGACGATTTGAGAACAGCAAGCGTTGTTGTGGTTATAACAACACTTAGTTGAGTCACATTGAATAAATACCTGTGAATTGTCGTCAAAATCAAAGTCTTTACTTGCTTCGATATTGGCTTTCTCTTGTTCCAATACTCCATACTCACGCTTTACTTTGGTTTTGCAGACGCCGTTTTTGCTGATACATATCACTCCTGCATTGCAATGACAATTCGTATTGTGCTCACAGTTGTGAGTTGTGCATTTAAGTCCCGACATATCTTCCTCCTTTTTTACTAGTATTATAGGCAAATCTTGCCGATTTATTCTATTTGTCGATTTCCTATTGCTATGTTGAGAATTATGTGTTAAAATAAAAAAACAAGAGAGGTGAAATATGAAAGTTTTACTGTTAAAGGACGTAAAAAGCGTAGGCAAAAAAGGCGAAATAGTCGACGTAAGCGACGGATACGCTCGTAACTTTTTAATTAAAAAGAATTTGGCGCAACAAGCCACCGCGGGGGTTATTAACGAAACCAACCAAAAGAACGCGTCTTTGGCAAGACAAAAACAAAAAGAATATGAAGATGCCGTTGCTATGGCAAAAGAACTTAACGGAAAAGTAATTGACGTAGTAATCAAGTTCGGCGACAACGGCAAGTCATTCGGCGCTGTTACTTCAAAAGAAATATCCGGTGAACTCGCAAAACTTGGCTACGATATCGATAAAAAGAAAATCAATCTCAAAGATTCTATCAAGACTGCAGGCGTATTTGACGTGGAAATTAAAGTGTATACCAATGTAAGCGCTACCATTAGAATAGACGTAAAGCCGGAGTAAAGGCATAAAATAAGAGATAAGAAATAAGAAATATCGTTATAATCAAAAACAAAAAGACTACTCGATAAGAGTAGTCTTTTTTATCATTCTTATTTATCACCGGACAACAAATAATCAAGCGGATTGATTCTTTTACCGTCTTTATAAAGTTCCAAGTGTATATGAGCTCCTTCAGCCATTTCTTCCTCGGCAGTATCGGAAACCTTACCGATTACGTCGCCCTTGGACACCTTGTCTCCTGCTTTCACAGTAACGTTGTCAAGAAGTTTGTATACGGTAGTGAACCCGTCTTGGTGCTCAATCTTGACAATGGTTCCGCTATATCCGTTGTTGACGACTTCCTTTACCGTGCCGTCAAATACGCACTTAACGTTGCTACCCTTTTTCGCTAAAAAGTCAAGACCTTCGTGCGGATGCCAGTGGTTTAGAGTTGGGTTGAATACGTGTTCTTCAGAGTAAGTTTTTCCGAGCGTATACTCATCCAACGGATCTGACATAATAAAATCCAACTTTGTCGGCGGTTTGATATTATCGTCGTCGGGATCATCGGTGCCCGGTTGAATCACCGGCGGAATATTTCCGGAGTTATTATCCCCCGATCCGATAGGCTTCAAAACCGTGTCTGCATTGTTGTTATTATTGAGTACTACGGCTAAGGTTATCATAGTCGCAATTGCCAGAATACATACAATCATCAAAATTACGTAGATATTCTTTTTGAAAAACTGCGCCACTTTTACTCCTGTCTGACTGGGCGCGCCTTGTCTTTTTTCTTTGGTGCGTTTCGTTTGCTTTGACATTTTACTACCTCCAATTAGTAACTTCCCATGATCAGCGGAAAGCCCACGATAATATAATTTTTATTGTTTACGATTTGTACGTTTATTTCCTGTCCGTCGATATATACGCTTCTACCGCCCGCCCTGCTTTTGCCGTAATAAGTTACGCCGTCCTCAAGGTCTTGAGTAAACTTCACGTCTATCGAAAGTTTTTTCATTAGCAGTTGCTCGCTCATACTGTCTTTGGGATATACGTAAGCAACACCCAAAGTATTGTCCAGCTTGCTATCTTTTATACTCACAAATTTGTCGTAATAATGATAAATATTAAAATTCGTCATCATGTCCACTTGCTCGCATTTGCCTACCGGCGGTGTGGTGAGCGAGTACACCTGCATTTCTTGTGCGCCCTCGGGTAACTTTACTTGATAGGATAGTCCCAGCGCCACTGCCGACAAAAATATGATTGCCAATATGTATACCGCTATTGATTTCATAATTTCTCCGATTGATATGTTACTTTGATTTTTGCCA
Source organism: Clostridia bacterium (assembly GCA_029060065.1). Taxonomy (GTDB): domain Bacteria; phylum Bacillota; class Clostridia; order Christensenellales; family UBA3700; genus RACS-045. Next base: position 4,185 of record JAIDUT010000062.1, read on the forward strand.
GCAAAAAGACTTTTATACTCGTATACAAATGCAAAAAATGAAGATTTGTGTCGATGAAAAAGAGCGCACCACAAGTACGCTCTTAAATTTATTTGATATTTAATTTGATTTTAAAATTATTATATATTTATAATATTTAATTTGTATTCTAACTCGTCACTCGCCGAGTAACACTTCAGCCATTGCTATAGGCGAACACTCGTGAACGATAGGAGAAAGATTGTAAATCAGTTGAATAATGCTATTACACTCGTAATCTTCTCCCAAATGGTAGCCTACGTCTAGCATGAATCTCTTGGCGCTTTTAATGATATTAGGCAATTTGGAATCAAGCTCCTCTATCTCTTTGAGCATATCCTCTCTGTATTCATTGTGAATATACAGCCATTTACTTTGGAACTTTCTATCCTTGACTAAATTTATGACGTCGCTTACGTCTATCCCCAAGATTTTTGCAAGCGCGCGACAACGCGAAGATACGTCCGACGGCGGTATCAACATACACTCCTCAATAGACATAATCGCCTTAAAATACTTGACGAGCGCTATTCCTGCAAGCAACATGCTTTCGCCCCTGTCATTCGTAAGATTGATATTCTCTATAAGCTCGGCAAGTATTTCCACTGAGGACTTATAGGGCGCGTCAAATATCTGCGCGTACTCTAATATCCCGCTAAAGAGCTTGTCCGCGTCTAACATATTTCCGTCGCCGATAATGCCGTCTAGCAAATCTCGCTCGCGTTTTAGTTTGGCATAATCTTGAATACCGACCATATAATGGATATATTTCTTTTCCCAAAGAGCAACTCGGTGCGCCAAAATCGCGCCGACGCATTTAGCATAATCTTCAAAATTATTTTTGCCTGCTCTATCTATTAAAAGTTTGATGGGAGTTGCGCCTTTAAGCGCATATCCCACGCCGTACAAAAAGGGAGAATCGGTAATAAGAGCGTATAACAACGGTCTTTTCTCGCATGCCATACAAAGAAGATTTGCAATCTCTCTTCCCCCTACTCCTAAGAACAATCTTACGTCGTCGGCGCATTCTATAATATCTTTTGCGCTTTCGCCGTCGCAAACCACCCCGTCGGGATATTCGACGTAAGTAATCTTGTACTCAAATTCGCTTATTTCCTTAATAGCCTTTTGGACAAGCTCTTTGTCCTTGCTCAAATAGCACACGCATATATGACCCATTGGCATAACGTCTGTAACAACCTTTGCCACGTCGGAAGATAGATTTTCACTTACTTGCGTCAAAAAATTTTCCATACAATAAAGATACCACTTTTTGAAAGCAGTATCTTTGAAAATTCTCTATAAAAATGTCTAGTTTTGTCGAAAGTATTCTTTATTCTTCTTCAGATTCGCTCTTGTTAAACTCGACTTTGAGAATGTCGTCTAAAGCCGATACTAGACTCGCCATTTCTTTCGGCGAACCGACAGTGATACGAAGATAATTATCTATCCTTCCATAACTGAAATGTCTTACCAGTACGCCGTGTTTTTTGAGTTGGTAATACACCTCGCTTGCAGGACGCTCTTTGTGCTTTACAAACAAGAAATTGGAGCTGGACTGCAATACCTCGAACCCAAGACCTCTCAACTCGTCTGCGACTTTATCTCTCGTAGCAATTATCTTATCTACGCAAGAATTGAAATACTCGGTATCTTGCAAAGCTCTTATCGCTATACCCTCGGTGAGCGCGTTGACAGTATAGCTATTGAACGAATCCTTTATCGTCTTAAGTCCATTGATTAACGCCGTATTACCAAGAGCATATCCGCACCTTGCTCCTGCCAAAGAATAAGACTTGGAAAATGTGCGTACTATCAAAAGATTGGGATATTTGCTGACGTAATTCGCCATAGAACAGTTGCAAAAATCTGCATACGCTTCGTCAATAATTATTATCTTTTCCGGATTGGCTTCAATGATAGCCATTAAATCAAGTCTGTTGACGATTAGTCCGGTCGGCGCGTTGGGATTGCAGATAATCATACCTTGGCACTTAGTCTGCTTAAACTTGGAAACGTCCAACTTAAAGTCGTCCAAAAGCGGAATAACACAAGAGGGAATCTCGTTCAACTTTGCCCATACTTTATAAAACGAATACGTCACGTCAGCATAAGCTACTCCGTCCCCGTCCTTATCAAAAAAAGTAGGAAAACACATTGCAAGCACTTCATCGCTACCGTTGCCGATAAAAACGTTTTCTTTATCCAAACCGTGTTTTTTAGCGATTTCCTCTGCAAGCGCAGTGTTTTGCGGGTCAGGATAAAGTTTAAGTCTGTCAATATCAAAATTCTTTACAAACTCCTTTACCCCCTTACAAGGCGGATATGGGTTTTCGTTAGTATTAAGTTTGACGTAACTTCTATCTTGCGGTTGTTCACCTGCCACGTAAGGATGAGTAGTTCTGCAAATCTTGGACAAATAGTTCATATAATTCTCCGTAGCTTGATTGCTAAGCTGTATCAAGATTTTAGCACATTATAACTCTATTCGTCAATACTTTCAAGATATTTCTTGGCTCTCTAACCCTTGAGAGAAAAGATTATTAATCTCGCACAAGACGTAAAGATTCTTCGACTTCGCTCGAAATGACACGAGCGAGGGAATCTCCTCGCTCGTGCTTTTGCTTTACTTTTTCATACTTCTTTGCTCTCTCAACAAATCTTGGTATCTCTCAATTTGGTCGTATCTCAAGTCTACCATCTTCTTCGCCGTATCAAAGGCTTGCGCATCGCTCACCAAAACTTCAGTTTCCTTGACTTTGACCTTCGTTCCGTCGCCCGTTGCATCTCGTCGCAAGTCTTTCATGTACTCGTCTTCCATTTTCAAAAGTGCAACAGTCGTATCTTTCTTTACAGTCAACTTCAAAAGCGGATTGGTTGTCGTCTGTCCGTAGACTACGAAGTACGTAGACTTCTTCTCTTTGCACTTGTATTTAGTCAACACATATTCTTTAAGTCCGTCAAAGTACTTCTTTTGCTCTTTAGTAAGGAGCGCGTACGCCTCGTCAAGAGTAAGTCTTGGAGCTACTTCTTTCTTAGGCTTCGGCTCGGCTTTTACCGGAACTTCTACCTTGACTTCTTTTACCACCTCTTTTTCTACAATCTTCTCCACTTCTACAGGTACTTCGACCACTTTTTCCACTATCTTTTCAACAGGGACTTCTTTCACCACTTCCTTTTCTACGACTTGCGTTTGAGCTTGATTAGCAGACAATTCCAATATCTTTTCCATAAGTTTTTCTTGATTTTTCATCATTTGCTTTATGGTTTCATCATTGACGCTTGCCACAGCGACTTCTCTTTCAACAACTCTTTCTGTCGCTCCGTCCGCCATTTTCTTCATCAGAAATTCTTGATTCTCTGCAAGTTTTTTTATTACTTCGTCGTTTTGGCTAGAATTCTCTCTTGGCTTTTCAGATAGCTTATGCATCAAGTCTTGAATCGTCTCTTGACTTTTAGCATTTTCTTCAATAAGTTTTTCCACTAGCTCGTTATTTAATGACGCCTGTTGCGGTAAGAGCTGTTGCACGCCAGGAAGCATTGCCGTTACCGTCTCGGAGATTAGTCCGCGCATTTCTTCTACGCCAAGCCCGTAACCGCCCATATATGCGCCTTGAGGTCCGCCTTGTCCGGCGCCTGCATTTCCGCCCATCATGCTCATGAACATCATCTTCATGTCTTCTTTCTCTTCAGCTCTCTTACGGTTTTCAAAGTCTGCCTTATTGCGGTTATATTCTTCAAAACGCTCTTCGTACTCTTCTTCCGCGCTGTTACATCTCTTCTTAGCTATTATCATTATTACAAGAGATACTACCGCCAAGCCCATAAGTACGCACGCTATTGCTGTCCAGGCTGTCATTGCCATTCCCAAGAATACTCCTGCGTATACCGTATCAAACTTCTCGGCTTTCTTGTTGAACTTCTTTCTCTTGCTGTTGTATCCCGCCGTCTTAGATAGGAATATCATTATCAAGATTATGCTTATTACACTGGCTATCAACTGCCATATTGGATACTCTTTGAGTTTCTTCAATAGTTCATCTAGTGAGCCAAAGCCTCCGCCCGGATTATCTCCGCTCGGCGGTGTTACAGGTTCTTCGCCCTCTGCAGGAGGTTCGTCCCCTAATTCCTCTACTATCTTAAACTTGCATATCGCTCCGCTTCGGATAAAGTATCTATCGCTATCCTTTACAGTTACTTTTACTGTGTACGTTGCTATCTCTGTCTTTTCTTCGTAATTATCAAAGGTCAGTATCTGTTTTACGCTTGCGTTGTCCAATACGTTGCCGTTTCTGTCCTTTACTACGTACGTTGGGATATGTTTCTTGCCGTCATGTAGGAACTCTGTATCGCTCCACTCTATCGTCAAGACTTCCATACCTGATTGAGGTACTACTACAAAGTACCACTCGTTGCTTGCTCCGTCGAATTGGTAGTTCTTATACAAATCACTGCTTGCATTTATGCTTGCCACTATCTTGTATGAACCTACTTCGCTAACTTCGCTTTCGCTCAGTGGGTTACCCTCTTCGTCATATATCTTGTACGTAAAGTCTGTAGCGTAGTCTACGCTATCTCCGCTTGCAAGTCCGCTTGCCATATCGGAGATTACAGGCGCAAATCCGTTGCTTGTATC
>JAIDUT010000063.1 GCA_029060065.1 Clostridia bacterium
TATGTCTTGACCGCTTGACCATGGAGCCATATTAAATTACGCTTTTACAATATAATATAAATGAAAAACATTGTCAACTGATTTTTTGTAATTATTAAAAAATGTTGAAATATTTATTTTATTAGTAAATTAATTTTTGATACTCTCGTACAGATTAATAATTCTAACGACTATTAAAGACTTCTAAATAGCGCTTCGCAACCTGCTTTGATATCGTCGTAAGTCTTGTCAAAGTCACCGGTGTACCAAGGATCTGCGACATCTCTGTCCAAGCCGACAAATTCAAGCATAGAATGAATTTTGCCGTCGAAATCACTGCCGAATATCTTGAGCATATTGATTAAATTATAACTATCCATTCCGATAAACATATCGTACTTATTATAGTCTTCCTTTGTCAATCTAACGGCGCGTTTTCCTGCGCAACTAATTCCGTATTGCGATAGCTTTCTGACAGTGCCGTAGTGCACGGGATTGCCTATTTCTTCATTGCTGGTTGCAGAAGAACAAATTACAAAGTCGTTTTCTCTCCCCGCACTTTTAACTATATCTTTTAATACAAATTCCGCCATTGGCGAACGGCATATATTGCCGTGACATACAAACATTATTTTATGCATTTTTATTTTTCCTTTTATAATGTTGAGATAGCTATCTAATCCTTTTAATCGGTTGAGATTTCTCCACTCCGCTACGCTCTAGCGAAATGACATTATGCCGTTTAATTGTAACGCTTGTGTCAAAAGATTGACTAACCTCACTTTGAAGCGAACTAAACATATTCTACGCTTTCCAAATATAGCCCCTGCGGGTCTAACGTCTTTCCTGTCCCCACGTGTCTTTTCGAGGCAATTATTTTTTCAATATCCTGAGGGGATATTCTCCCCCTCCCTACATCTACAAGCGTACCTGCGATAATACGTACCATATTATGCAAAAAGCCGTTGCCCGTTACTCTGATATGTATCTCGTCGTCAAACTTCTCCACGCTCAAATTATATATTGTGCGAACGGTATTTTCTTTTTCGTCATTGGCAAGCATAAAGGCTCTAAAATCATGTTCTCCTACAAAATACTTGCAAGCGTCTTGCATTTTGACAATATCCAAATCATAAAAACAAATATGAAAATACTTGCGTTTAAGCGGACTGTGAATTTTACAAAGGCAAATTTTATATAGATAAGTCTTGCGTTTTGCTCCGAACTGGGCATGAAAATCTTGACTTACTTTTTCACATGAAGTGACGGCTATATCCTTTGGCAGTAGCGTATTTATACTATATCCGAAACTTGAAGTTTTAATCTCGCTGTCCACATCAAAGTGAACGACTTGAGCTATCGCGTGCACTCCTGCGTCGGTTCTTCCGCTTGGATGTACGGATATAGGTTGTTGAAAACGCGTAGAAAGAGCTTCTTCAAGTTTTTGCTGAACGGTAGGCAAGCCGTTTTGTCTTTGAAAACCGTAATAATCGCTACCATCATAGCACACCGTCAACTTATATCTCGCCATACTCAACCTGTAATTATCATAATTAGTCTGTATACGAAAATATCAAGACCTTGAACTTCAAATCCTCCAAGATCAGGAGATGCTACCACTGCACCGATATAATACTTATCCAAGAAAATCAAAACGACAAGCGCAACAAACGCGAAAAACGATATTAAGTCAGTGGCTTTCAACTTAAAGACTTTCATTTTAGTGCGTTTTCCCGATGCATTGTAACATCTTGCGTCCAAAGCGTCGGCAAGCTCGTCGGCTCTTCTAAACGCGCTGACAAACAGCGGTATAAGCACCGGCAACATTGCCTTGATTTTTTTGAAAAAATTACCGCTATCGAGATTGGCGCCTCGTGCCTTTTGAGCCATCATAATCTTATCCGTTTCTTCCATAAGCCCCGGGATAAATCTCAACGCAATCGACATAATTATAGCCAAATCGTGAACGGGAATCTTGATATAAGTTAAAGGTTTTAATATTACTTCCAAAGCGTCGGTAAGTTCCGTCGGCGTCGTGGTGAAAGTCAATATCGAAGACCCCAAGACGAGCAAAGTAAATCTCAACGCCATTTTGATTGCAAAATTGATTCCTTGGTCAGTTATATTTATGACGAGTTTGCCAATTTTGATAGGCAAAAGCACGTTGCCTGATGACGTGAAAAAGATATTGATTATTGCCGTAAAAATCAATAGAAAAATAAGTCCTCTAATACTTCTAAATACTATTCTGTACGGCACGTGCGAAATTGCGATTATTATCATCAAGAGCGCAAACATACAGACGAAAGTCGTATATGATACTATAAAGAATACCGATATCATATAGAGCAAAGTTACGAAAATTTTTATTCTCGCGTCTATATTGTGAACAAAAGATTTGACGGGATAATACTGTCCAAAAGATATATCTCTCATTGTTTATCCTCCTCAGTCTTCGTCTTACGCGATTTGGTTTTTTTCTCGATCTTTTCGTTCTTACTTACCGACTTTTTATTTATCTTACGCGACTTGCTTTTAGGCTTTTGCTCTTCTTCAATTTTAGTAATAAGTCCTAATTTTTCTCTCTCTTCGCTAGTCAGCCATTTTTGCGAAAAATCGTACATATCGAACATACAAGCGCTCTCGTCGATTTGAGTAGAATGCTTTTCATTATATCTTGCAATGATTGCTTTAAGCAAGTCCTCCGCCGTGACGATATCGTCGCCGAGGTCTACTCCTCTCGCGCGTAGATTATTGACGACTTTTACGGCTCTTGGAATATCCAGACCCATTTTTTGAAGCTGACGAGAATGTTTGAAGAGCTGTTGCATCGGCTCGTCATACGCAATTTGAGAATCGTTGAATACGACGATTCTATTGGCAAAACGCGTGATTTCGTCAATATCGTGAGATATGACGATTATTGTCGGAGAGCAATGCGTCTTTAGGTATTTTATTAAATTTAGTATCTGTTCTTTGCCGTATGGGTCAAGTCCTGCGGTAGGCTCGTCGAGAATAAGCACTTTAGGTTGCATAGCGATAATGCCCGCAATAGCTACTCTGCGCTTTTGACCGCCCGAAAGTTCAAAGGGCGCTCTATCCTTGACGGCTTCATAATCAAGACCGACCATTTCAATAGCTGTCTTGACTCTCTTTGCCACTTCTTCCGCGCTAAGTCCCAAGTTCTTTGGACCGAAAGCCACGTCTTTTTCTACGGTATCGGCAAAAAGCTGATATTCAGGATATTGGAATACCATGCCTACTTTGCTTCTCAACGCTCTCAAATTAACTTTTGGTTTCTTAGCCGGAGTAAGTTTCAAATCAAAAATCTCTATCTCTCCCTGCTGAGGTTTAATCAATCCGTTAATATGCTGAATAAAAGTTGATTTACCGCTTCCAGTATGTCCTATGATACCAAGGAAATCGCCTTCATTTATTTCAAGATTGATATTTTTAAGCGCTTTTTTTTCATAAGGAGTGTTTGCGCTGTAAGTAAATGATAGGTGCTTTATAATAATTGACATAATCTTTCTACAAGCTCCTCTTCGTTTACTATTCCCTCTCCCATATCAATACCTGCTTTTTGCAGGGAAATAGCCATTTGCGTTTCCCATGGCACGGCAAGTTTTATTGTCTTAAGTTCTTCATAATGCTTGAAAACTTCTCTAGGCGTACCGTCGAAAGTAATACGTCCGTCGTTCATTACAATCAATCTATCCGCGTCCAAAGCCTCTTCCATAAAGTGCGTGATATGAATGACGGTAATTCCGTCTTGCTTATTGAGTTCATGCGCAACTTTAAGCACTTCGCTTCTTCCTTGCGGGTCGAGCATTGCCGTAGACTCGTCAAGCACCAAAATTTTAGGTTTGATAGCAAGTACGCCTGCAATAGCCAAGCGTTGTTTTTGACCTCCGCTCATTTTGAAAGGAGTACGCTTGCGATACTCAAGCATGTCCACCTTGGATAGCGCCCATTCCACTCTGCGAATGATTTCTTCTCGCTCAATGCCGAGATTTTCCGGACCGAAAGCCACGTCGTCCTCGACTATGGAAGCAATCATTTGATTATCGGGATTTTGAAAAACCATACCCACGTCTTTTCTTATCTCGTATATCGAGTTGGGGTCAAGCGTGGAATTGCCGAATATCTTAACTTCACCGCTAGTGGGCAACAAAAGCCCGTTGAGAAGTTTGGCAAGAGTACTCTTACCGCTACCGTTGTGTCCTACAAGCGCGACGAAAGTCCCCTCTTCGATATGCAAAGAAAGTTGCTTAACCGCATCGATACGGCGCGTATCGTCGGTATTATAAGAATAAGTAACGTTGTCTAATAAAACAGCCATTTGCCTTCATTCCGTCGCAAAATATTTTGTATATTATATCATAGAAAACAAAATAATACAAATATATACCGATATTTTTTCAAATGGCTTTTAATTATTGATTATAAAGATTAAATTGGAAATAGAAAAATCAAATTATTTACCCAACCAAGCAAACGCCGTAAAAGCTATACGGCGTTTGTGTGGGGTGTCATTAACCGACAAGTTTTACTGCGTTAGCTGATCCTTGTACGATAGCTTTGCCTTTCTTAACAAGCTTCATATTGAATTCTCTGCCCATTTCTTCATAAGCTTGCTTCCACTCGTCAAATTCAGCTTTTGCCTTTTCATAAGCTTCGTTAAGCTTATCAGAATCTTTGAACCAAAGAACAATTACGTAATCGTCTTCGCTTTTGCTTGCGCTAATAACTTTAGTTACGCCCAGAGACGCGTATTGCCCCGAACCATCTGCAGATATATCTTCAACGTTTACGGAATAGCCTTTATCCTTAAGTTTCTTTTCAACTTTGTCGGCATTCGGAGTACAAGCTACGCATGCAACTACAACCATAACAAGCAAAAGAACTACGCTGATTGAAAGAACTAATTTCTTTTTCATTAGTCTTACCTCCTTATAATGTTTTCTATTGTCATTATATCTGGGGGTAGGAGATAGTGTCAAGCATATCGCAAAAATTAATAAAATTATCTAAATACCCCGCTTTGCTCTATTCCGCGATAGACAAATAAGAAAAATGCAAAAAATTATTGACTTAAAATAAATATAAGTATTATAATTTACTAGATTAAACAATCATTCCTAAACGGAGGTAAAATTTTAATGAGTAAGAAAATGACAATTGACGGTAATACCGCAGCCGCTCACGTCGCGTATGCGATGAGTGAAGTAGCCGCTATTTACCCTATCACCCCTTCTTCTCCAATGGCAGAAAACTGTGACGAATGGGCTAATGCCGGAAGAAAGAATATCTTTGGACAAGTTCTCAAACTTGCGGAAATGCAATCGGAAGCAGGCGCAGCAGGCGCTGTACACGGCTCGCTTATGGCAGGCGCTTTGACGACTACCTTTACTGCAAGCCAAGGTCTTCTCCTGATGATACCTAATATGTATAAGATTGCAGGCGAATTGACGCCTTGCGTATTCCACGTAAGTGCTAGAGCTTTGGCTTATCACGCGCTAAATATTTTCGGCGACCACTCTGACGTAATGGCTTGCCGTCAGACGGGATTTGCAATGCTCTGCTCCAATTCCGTACAGGAAGTTATGGACCTTGCTTTGGTAGCTCACCTTGCTACGCTTAAGTCGCAAGTTCCGTTCGTTCATTTCTTCGATGGATTCAGAACTTCTCACGAAGTGTCCAAGATAGAAGTCATCGACTATGTAGATATTAAAAATACCGTCGATAAAAAGTATATGCCTTATATCGATGCGTTCCGCAAGCGTTCGCTCAACCCTGAACACCCTGTTCAAAAGGGTACGGCGCAAAACCCCGATATATATTTCCAAAACAGAGAAGCTTGCAACAGCTATTACGACGCTGTTCCGCAAATCGTCGAAGAGGCTATGGCTGACGTCAAGGCTATCACCGGTCGCGAGTATAAGCCTTATCAATATTACGGCGCAGACAACGCAGAATCGATTATCGTAATTATGGGTAGTGGCGCTGAAGCTGTAAGCGAAACCGTTGACTACCTAAACGCTAGAGGCGGAAAGTACGGCGTACTCAAAGTCAGACTTTACCGTCCGTTCTCGGCAAAGATGTTTGCAGACGCTATACCCGCAAGCGTAAAGAGAATCGCTGTTCTCGACAGAGTTAAAGAAAGCGGTAGCGCAGGCGAGCCATTATATCTCGACGTAATCACTGCTCTACACGAAACCAATAGAAAAGATATCGTCGTAACGGGCGGTAGATACGGTCTTGGTAGCAAAGAATTTACTCCGTCTATGGTCAACGCTATCTATAAGAATATGGAAAGCGCCAACGCTAAAAATCACTTCACGGTCGGTATCGTAGACGACGTAACAGGTACTTCAATCGACGTTACGGAAACTATCGACGCTTCCGCAAAGGGCGCTATCTCCTGCAAGTTCTTCGGACTTGGCTCCGACGGTACCGTAGGTAGCAACAAGAACTCTATCAAGATTATCGGCGACTATACCGAGAAGTACGCTCAAGCATACTTTGCATACGACTCCAAAAAGTCAGGCGGTATTACGGTATCTCACTTGAGATTCGGCGATACTCCTATCAGAAGTTCCTACCTCATAGACCAAGCGGACTTTGTAGCTTGCCACAATCCGTCTTACGTAGTTAAGTACGATATGATTTCCGACCTTAAAGACGGCGGTACATTCTTGCTCAACTCCCCTTGGAGCTTAAAGGAAATGGAAAAGCAATTACCTGCGAGCATGAAAAATATGATTGCTAAAAAGCATATCAAGTTCTATAACATCGACGCTATCAAGGTAGTAACCGAGATTGGACTTGGCAACCGTATATCCACGACGATGCAAGCTTGCTTCTTCAAACTCGCTAACGTCATTCCTTATGAAGACGCTGAAAAGCATATGAAAGAATTTGTTGTTAAATCTTTCTCCAAGAAAGGCGAAAAGATTGTCAACATGAACTTCTCCGCTATCGACAACGCTATAGCAAATATCGAGGAAGTAAACTACCCCGAGTCTTGGGCAACCACGACCGACGGAGCAGTTACGAAGCCTGTCACTAAGGACCCATACTTCAACAATATCATTGCTCCTATACTCGCTCAAGAGGGACAAAAACTCCCAGTATCGGCATTCATGGATAGCGCAGACGGTTCTGTCCCAACGGGTACGACCAAGTACGAAAAGAGAGGTATCGCAGTTAAAGTTCCACATTGGATAAAGGAAAACTGCTTGCAATGTAACCAATGCTCTTTCGTATGTCCGCACGCTTGTATTATTCCTGTGGCTCAAAAGGACGAGGCGCTTGCAAAAGCTCCAAAGACTTTCGAAACCGTGCCTATGAAGAATCCAAAGGCAAAGGATTACAACTTCAGAGTTCAAGTATCGCCTCTCGACTGTTCGGGTTGCGGTAACTGCGCAAATATCTGTCCTGCAAAGAATAAGGCTTTGGTTATGGAACCGCTTGCTGACGCTCTTGCAAACGGTGAAAGCAAGAACTGGGAATTCGCAGACAAACTTGACGAGTCCGATGTACCAATCGCAAGAGATAGCGTAATCGGAAGCCAATTCAACCGTTCGCTCTTTGAATTCTCGGGCGCTTGCGCAGGCTGTGGCGAAACTCCTTACCTCAAGGTCATCACCCAGCTTTACGGCGATAGAATGATAGTAGCAAACGCAACAGGTTGCTCCTCTATCTACGGCGGTTCTGCTCCTACCTGTCCTTACAGCAAAAACAAGAAGGGCGAAGGTCCTGCTTGGGCAAACAGCTTGTTTGAGGACAACGCGGAATTCGGCTTCGGTATGCTCACCGCTACCAATCAACGCAGAGTCAAACTTATGGAAGATATGGAAGCCGTTATGGCTCTCGGCGTAGATTCCGACCTTGCTAGCAAGTTCAACGCTTGGATGAGTACATACAACGACGCAATAGCAAATAAGAAAGCAAGTCAAGATATCAAAGACGTAATCGCAAAAGTAGCTAAATCCGAGAAAGACGCCGAAAAGAAAGCCTTGCTTACCAATATCGCAAAGAATACCGACTGTCTTGTCAAGAAATCTGTATGGGCATTCGGCGGTGACGGTTGGGCTTACGATATCGGTTACGGCGGTCTTGACCACGTACTCGCTCAAGGACAAAATATCAACGTCGTAGTCCTTGACACCGAAGTATACTCCAACACCGGCGGTCAGGCTTCTAAGTCCTCCCCTACCGGCGCTGTAGCTAAGTTCGCCGCAGGCGGTAAAATGACAAAGAAGAAAGACCTCGGCAAAATGGCTATGAGTTACGGCTACGTATACGTAGCGCAAGTGGCTATGGGCGCTAATATGAATCAATACGTAAAGGCTTTGAAAGAAGCTGAGGAATACGACGGACCGTCGCTCATCATCTGCTACGCTCCTTGTATCAACCACGGTATCAATATGTCTAACTCGCAACTCGAAGAAAAGAGAGCTGTTGAGGCAGGTTACTGGCAGTTGTACAGATTCAATCCTGCTCTCGCAGAGCAAGGCAAGAATCCGTTCACGCTCGACAGCAAAGAAGCTACTGCAGACTACAAGGAATTCCTCCTTGGCGAAAACAGATACGCTCAACTTGCTAAGGCTAAACCGCAAGTTGCAGAAAAGCTCTTCGCTATCAACGAAAAAGAAGCAAAGGACAGATACGCAGGCTACAAAAAGTTGTCGGAAACTGAAAACAACTAAGACTGTTATTGTAATAAATGCTTATAAAACAAAATGGGCTGTCGCATTAAGACAGCCCATTTTTATAAATACTGTTTTATTTTAAGCCACTCTTCCTCATTCCACTTCCCTGCGTTGGCAGGCGAAGTAGACGGCAAGTATTGGAATGTTAAACTTGGATATGTCTTTTGCGCCGTATCGAAAGACTTACGACCGTTGCAAAATATCGCGCGTATATTGGCGGTATTCAAAACCTGTTCTATATCGTTGGGCGTAACGTCGGTAATATCGCTATCCAGCGAACCTTTGCGATTACAGGAATATATAATATCCATGAGCGCAATATTATTGTCTAAAAGCCACTGCTTTTTGCCCTCGATATCTTCTGGAACATGCTCGCCTGCAACCTTGGATATAGTACTCCAAAATCTATTGCGCGGGTGCATATAATAAAATCCCTTCTCAAGGGATTTTACTGACGCCATAGAGCCGAGTATCAATACACGGCTATTCTTATCATAAATCGGCTTAAAAGAATAAATCATATTATTTACTTATGAATATCTTCGTACAAGGAGCTTGTCCGCTCAACACTTCCGATATTGAATAACGCGGATTTGCGATATATACCTCACTGCCGTTCTTAAGAGGTTCTTTGATATACTCGAGTTTTGCGACTGCTCCGTTAGCGCCTACTCTCGACGAGCCTTTGCACTTACCTTGCGCGTCACAAACCGCGTCAATAACCTCATAGCTATCCTTACCTGTGATATTTCTTATCAAAGTATTTTCATCGCTAGGATCTGCGTAAATGCCAAGCGTAGACGTATAAATTAGCAAAGTTTTGCATTTGACAAGACAAGCAATCTGCGATGCCGTTTCGTCGTTGTCCATACAATGCACAATGTCTTTTCTGCTCTTGGAAAGTTCTTGCAACTCAACTTTGTCAATCTCTTCGGACGAAAGCGGGTCGTTGTAATTTATAATAGGTATAGCTCCTTGCGCGGGACATCTCAAAAGCAACTTCTTGAGATTTTCTTTCTTGGCAGGGTCGTTGAAGTGTCTATGTTCGACTAGTATTTGTCTTACGGAATACTTTGGGTCTATATATTGACGGTAGTTGTTCATAAGAATTGTCTGACCTTGAGCAGAGTAATCCACCTTAACATCGTTATAATCTCCGTCAATCTCACTGCCGTTACGTCGTATATAGTCTATTCTGCCAATCTCCGTAGCTCCGCTGGATACCCAAATATACCCTGCCTTAAGCTCCCTGCTAATTCTCGCGATAGCGTTGTAGTCTATATCGCCCCACGCCTTATTTACAAGCGCCATAGACCCGACTTTTCCCACAAGTTCTATATCAAATTTCATATTGCAACCTCTTTATATTTATCCCTTTTATTGTGTACTTTAATCTTACTAAATCATATACTTTAAGTCGGCTTTACAGTGAAAGGTTATGCTACGCAAAGCCAACTGTCATTTTGCTTAACGCAAAATAGTACCACTTCTCCCGACGCTACTTCTCCACTCTCCGTTTCGCCTATCGGCGTACCTGTCGTGGTATTTTTGCTTTCATTCTCGTCTGCAATAAGATTCATTACGCCGTCCTCGTCTATCTGCACCGTTACGGTTCCGTCTTGGTCGGTGCGGTATACTTGCGCGTAGCCTATGTAATCGTCATCGGGAACTAAGTCAATATACGTATTCAATCTATCCAATGCCTCGGGCGTCGGATGTCCGTAATCATTATCGGCTCCGCAGGAAATTATAGCGTATTCGCAATCGACTTTGTTGAGGAAGTCCATACTTGTTGACGTCCTAGAGCCATGATGCGCAACTTTGAGTACGTCTGCATCCACGTCGTCAAAATAGCCTTTGCTGATAAGATACGGTTCGTTCTTTTCGTTGGAATCGCCCGTCAAAACTATAGTTCTGCCTGAATACTCTAGCAAACATATAGGAGATACGGCGTTTTTGTTAGTAGCGGACGCGCCGTTTTTAATTACAGGATAATCTGCCTCGTCGAAAGAATAGCACTTCATTATCCAATTTTCACCGCTTATTTCGTACGCGCCGACATTTTCGTTTATTACGGCCTGTTTAGTATTCCCGTCCTCTATATAAGTTTCGCTCAACGCAAAATTATATGCTTCACGCCAAGTCTTGCCGAGGTCTAAATCTGCTCTCGGCAGATAAAAATTCTTTATTTGATAATTGTCTATTAATTTTTTAGTTTCTCTTATATGGTCGTAGTCGGTATGCGTTAGGAAAAGATAATCTATGGTAGTAATCTCCAACTCCTGCAATGCTCCGTGTATGACGTTCCAAGGCGAAGGTTTACCCACTTCGCTACCTATGTCCATTACCATAACTTGACCGTCTGGGAAAAGCAAAAGTATGCAGTCGCCTTGACCTATGTCAAGCACGCGCATTTCAAGTATATCTCCGTGAAGTTCGGCAATACCGCTCGGCATAGGTTTATTGGATACGTTTCCGCTTGATATACTACCGCTTGGTAGATCGCCTGACGGCAAATCGTCAGCATTGAGCAAGCTCTTAATGAGTTGAATGACTTCGTTCCATATTCCTTTTATACTGATGAGTATAATTGCTATTATCAAAATAATTACAACTATTATCGTCAAAGCTATAATAAGTGGCTTGTTGTTTGCACGCTTCTTTTTCTTAGACGTATTATTCTTACTGTATTGATTTTTAGAATTAACGGGCTTCTTAGTTGCCATATCGACTCCTTTAATCTATCTTCCGTAATCAATCTTCGTCAGAGAAGTATTCCAACATTTTTTTCTTTTTAGGCGGTTTATTGTCGCCGTGCTTTATGAATAATGTCGTCACTAAAGCCAAACCAATGAAAACTGATGCATAAATAAATACGGTGCTTTGACTAATCTTATCCATAAAAATACCCGCGAATGCCGGCGTTACTGCTTGAGCCGACATTGAAAAAGCGTAATAATATCCGGTATATTTCCCCACTGTACTGCCCCTTGAAAGTTCTGTAACCATTGGCAAAGTATTAACGTTGACGCACACCATACCAAAGCCTGCAAGCAAGAAGCAAATCGGAAAAAGCGCCTTAACACCCGACGTTGTGGACTTCATAAAGAAGCAAGGAATAAACGCAAGCGCCGCAACGATTACGCCTATAATTATCGTCTTTTTTCTGCCAAGTTTGTTAGCAAGTAGCGCAACCGGCAAAAGCGCTATTGCTCCGCCTGCTCCGTTGAGTATTGATATCGTACCCACAAAGCCTTGCTCAAAGAGCAAAGTTTGCGTTGCGTAAGTCGATAGGTGCGATTTTACGGCATTGTAACCCATAAACCACAAGAATACCGTAAATAGTATCAAGAAAAGCGACACAAGTTTTGCCTTCGGCAATTTATCGGTACCCTCCGCCTCTTCTTCATCGACGACTTGGTACTTCTCTTCTTCCGCTTCTCGCAATTCAACAAACTTCTTTTCCTTTACGGTAAGCATATAAACTAGAAGTATCAACAAAAGCACTACCGCTACCGCAATAAACAGCCACAAATAATTTTGCGTTTCCTTATTGGCAAAAATCTTATAAAGCACAATCGCCACAAGTCCGCCTGCTCCGCCCATAAACGTGATAAGCGCATTAGCTTGCGAACGCAACGGTTTTGGCGTGACGTCAGGCATTAGCGAAACTGCCGGAGAACGATAAGACGACATAGATACCAAGAGTAGCAAGAGCGCAATTATAAACATTACTATAATCCACACGTTGTCTTTAGCTATTTGAGCTCCCATTGCTATTTGCGCCTGCTTTATCGCCGAAAGTATATCCGCATTATTGCTTGCCATAAGGTCGGCATAACCCGTATTCAAATCTAATCCTGCGCCTGTGATTGCAGTCGCTAGGTTTGGGTTGACTTCAATAAGTCTTGACACGTCGCTATATCCTGCTTCAATTAATTTATTGAATTGTATAACTTCAAACACTGCAAGTACTATTACAGCCACCGATGCCGATATAGATCCCCAAAAAATAAACTTAGTTCGTCTGCCCATTTTGGCATTAACGGACTTATCCGACAATGTGCCGAAAAGTGGCAACAAGAATATTGCCAGCAAATTGTCAAGTCCCATTATCAAACCGTATTGCCAAGAATTAAGACCAAAACGCGTATTGAGTATAAGTGGCATTATGTAATCGTATACTTCCCAAAAACACATTATGCCGAAAAATGCAAACCCCACAAGGATGGTTCTCTTGTAGTCAAGCCTCAAAGTATCGCTTTTTTGCGAAATAGTTTTTTCTTTTTTCATAATTTCCCTGTTTTGCGTTTATATATATGAGTATAACATATAAAATATACTATTGTCCATTAATTTTTAAGTATCGAAACTGTTGTATGCTATTCTAAAGTTTATGTCTAAGATTCGCTACATGCTCTTTATATTATACAGTATTATTTCAAAAGGTTGCAATTCGATATCGAATTTATTTCCGCTTTTAACTATTTGCTCATCTCCTTCGTTGGGATAAAATCTTGATATCTTATATTGACTGTCGTCAAAACTCAACGCTTTGTGGTCAAAAACATACTTCATCGGCTTGTGGGAAGAATTACGGATTGCAAGTAACCCCTTTCCGTCATAATAAGCGTAATATCCGTATACTCCTCCGTCTTCGGGAGCGTCGCCAAAAAATACACTATGACGAATAACGTCAAAGTTCTCTTCTGCCCACTGCAAAACTTTAGTAGCAACTTCATATCTTTGTTTATCAAACATTTGAGGTGAAAAATATAACTCCACAAACCCAGTACCTCTCATCATACACATATAAAGATACTTCTTAAACTGTTCAATATCATATACCACCGTGGGATGCGCCACCCCGGGATTTTGCAAGTTGCTCGTCATGGGCGGATTACAATTACGCTGAGCATAGCACGGCTCATGATTATAGAGATTGGATATCGGGAATTGCAACTGTCTTACCTCGAAAAAATCGCGGTATTTGCCGTCGCGGTAGTTAAGACATTGCGAAAGATTATCTCCCTTGCCTGCGTATCCCATATCCGCGCAGTTGTTGAGCCAAATTGCGTCGCACCACTTCAAAAACCAAGGCGAACAGTGCGCATACGAAGTTACATTGAGGAAAACGTCGGGACGCGACTTACGAATTACTTCAAAGCCCTTTGTCCATTCCTCCCATAGAAAAGTATAAAAATACAGGCCGTCGCCCACGCCTTTTGGGTGGCCGTGATTTTTTGCTTTGCAAGGCGTGATTGCAAAGCCGTCGATCTTAAAGTAGCTGACGTTGTATTTAACGCAAAATTCCGACATCTTGGCGCATAAATCTTTGATATACTTTGGATTACATGTACAGATATCATGAGATTGATTACACTTGGGATACCCTATACCCTCAAGTAATTTAGCATATTTATAAGTTTGTGAAGTATATCCGCCACGCGGTCCGAACCATACTCCGAAAGTTGAGCCCAGATTTTTTGTCAGCTTGCTCTCTTTATAAAATTCGTCGGGAAATTTATTCTTATCGAATTCCCAAAATTTTGCGCTTTCATAATCAATCCAACCGTCGTCTACGACGTAGCAATCGAGCGGGCGAAGCCCCGCATCCTTAAAGCCGTCTGCAATCTCCGTAAACGATTTGGCTATCTTATCGCTGTCAATATCAAGCATATTGTCGTACCAACTGTTGAATTGAAGCCTAAATTTTGCAGGTTGAGCGACAATAGTAGAAATATAATCAAAAAAGTCTGCGCGCATCGAATGAAACGTCGCCTGCTTACCGCCACCTATTACAAACGGTACCGATGTATATATCCCGTCCTTTGCAATCTCGGCAAACTTCCTGCCTACATGATATCTGCTATATGCTACGTCATTTTCAATTCTGTTATCAGCTACGGGAAATTCTCCGCCGAAGAACATATCCCCAACGTAATAAGGCTGTCCCATAGTCGTAATATACGCAGGTATCATTACTCTCTTTTTTGCCTTAGGTATACTCCACTTAAAATTCATATCGCTTACGTCAAAACTGTCAAGGTCAATAAAGTCAATTATTACCTGCGGATTAGACACCTTTATGTGAATAGTCTTTCTCAACACTCCCGACTGCGCGTCGGCAATGTATTCAATACGGATATTCCATTCCATACCGCCGTGAGTAATTGCCAACTCAACCGCATTTTCTTCTGTAGAAATTACGCTCATTAGCGTACTGTCAAAAAAAGCCTTTTTGCGCATAATACCGCTTTTTACAAAATACGATACTCCGCACTCATATCCCGCTTGATTTATTCTCTTACCCGTGACTTTGTTGACAACGTAAGCCCCGACGATTTTACTGCCGTTGATTTCTATCCCCTTAACAACGTTTTGCGATTCAAATTCCATAAATTCCCAGTAAATAAATTAATATCATTTTTTGAATATAAAACTTAAATATGTTTTATTCAATATAATTATAATAACATAATATTTATTCAATTTCAATAGCAAATATAAAACCTCACGCCTAATTGGCGTGAGGGGTGTAAATATCATTGACGCTAGCACGGGTCGCGATACCGCTTGCTCGCTATGCCGTCGCTATGCCGTCGCTATGCCGTCGCTACGCTCCTTACAACCGCAGAGATTGGTGCGCATTTCGCTTTGCGAAATTGTCCGAACAGGACTTTTTCGCCCATTACTTCTTCATTGCGCGTTGCTCTCTTAGCAAATCCTGGTATCTCTCGATTTGGTCATATCTCAAGTCTACCATCTTCTTTGCAGTATCAAAAGCTTGCGCATCGCTTACCAAAACTTCCGTTTCTTTGACTTTAACCTTTGTTCCGTCGCCTGTTGCGTCGCGGCGCAAGTCTTTCATATACTCGTCTTCCATTTTGAGTAATGCAACCGTCGTATCTTTCTTTACCGTCAACTTAAGCAATGGATTGGTAGTCGTCTGTCCGTATACTACAAAGTACGTAGACTTCTTCTCTTTGCACTTATACTTCGTCAATACGTATTCTTTAAGTCCGTCAAAGTACTTCTTTTGCTCTTT
>JAIDUT010000064.1 GCA_029060065.1 Clostridia bacterium
TCTTGGAAAGCGTGGGAAAAGCCATTTTGAATAGACGAAAATCGACTTTGCTCAAGGTGACAAATAAAAGCGTCAAAGACATCTAAATGTCATATTGAGCGAAGCGTAAGCGAAGTCGAATATCTCAACCGCTTAAAAAAGTATACACAATGAGGAAGATGTATGAATTCAAGAACAATTAAAGCAAAGTATCTAAAATCTGCGATATTGATAATATCTATTTGCTTTTTATTGGGAGCGATAAGCGCATGCTTGCCGTTTAATATTTCAGTACCTGAATTGAAAGACAATGCAATCAGCGATACAGCTATGAATATTACGCAGAATACAAGCGACGGATTAGGTGAGTTTAACAACGGATTTTCTTACGTCTATACAGATAAGGCTTTAATTGACAGTTATAGGGCAGGCGATGCCAATACTCCTTATGATATATCTATTGTAGAAGTAGATAAAACGCAAGCGAGAGGTACGCAAGAGAATCCATTTGTAATTGCAAGCGTAGACGATTGGACTAGATTTGCAAAAAATCTAGACGACGGATCAATAGCTAGTTACGGAAGCGGTAAATATTTTGTATTGGCAAGCGATATAGATTTCGATGGCAAGACTTTCTATCCTATTAGGTTTTTCAACGGGTATTTTCATGGAATGGGACATTCTCTAAAAAATATTACTGTAACTAAGAATGATTGGCTATATTGGAATGGTTCATCGTACGTTACGATACCTACGACAGGAACCGGCGCACCATTGGGTTACGGTCTATTTGGTAGAACTACTGGAGCAATGATTACCGACTTAATATTAGAGGATTTTAGCTACCAAGATATGCCCAACTATTCTTCGGGTAGTACTATGGGTATGACGACAGCGGGTATTGTTGGACTTACATCTGGTGATGATTGCATACTTAATTGCCATGTGTCGGGTGAGATTAAGTCACCTAACATAGCGTACTCCGGATCTTATATATCTGCAAGCGGAATAGTTGGCCTGAAGATAAATAATGCCACAACTCTTTTGATTTATCGTTGTTCGGCAGAATTAGTTACTGAAATTAATTACGCGAATACTACTTATTGTCAATTTTCAGGTGGCATTTTTGGTGGTACGTCAAGTGCTACAGGTGTTATTACGATTTATGACTGTGTTGCAAATATAACGGCAACGGTTAAAACATCTAGGCATCAGCATATTGGCGGTTTAGTTGGACTTGCTTGGAATGGAGTTTGCACTTTAACAATAGAAAATGCCGTTTCTTCTGTAGATATAACATCTACCGTGCTCAGTGATGCAGGCGCGCTGGGCAGTATTTGGGAGGGGCCAAAATGTAGTATGATTAATTGTTATGGGTCTGGGTTTACTGGTGCATCAGGAGCAAAGAATACAATGTATCCGTTTATTCGTAATAGAGGCTCATCTATGACAAAATTACAAAACGTAAATACTATTAAAACGACTACCAATTACGCTACAAATGGAAATAGTAGTCAGGCTATAAACGCATTTACAGGGTCAACTGAATGGAAAGAATACTCAACGGCAAACTATACTGACCCAAATGCTTCAATGCTTTCCGATGCTAAGGCTTTCTATGGAGCAAGTTATCCACAAATATGGGATACAAGCAAAATAGGCGGTACTTATGATCCAGATAATTCACCTGTTCGTAATTACCTTATGGCGTTTATAAATTTCCGCAATTTGAACAACAGCGGTAATAATGAAGAGAAAGTAGGACTTGAGGACGGAAATCCTTACGTCGTAGGCGACGCTCTTCCAATTGAAAATACAGCTACGGGTAGCTTCCTTACTTATCTAAACAATAAAAAAACTAATAATCACATATTCAAAGGTTGGACGGACGACCCTAAAGGCGAAAGCGAGCCGTTTACAGAATTGCCGTCAGGCTTTTTCGGTGACGTAACGCTGTACGCTGTATGGGGATTACCTGACAGTTACGTAACATCAAACATAAAGACAAGTCTTGGTGTAGATAAAAATACCATAGAATACGACAGCGTAGAGAGCATAACTCTAACCGCTAAAGTTACGCATACCGCTCCGTCGAGTGGTTCAATGACCAATCCGAAGCCTACATACTACTTTATGCAAGACGGAGAGGATAAGACAACTTCCGCTAATGTTAAATCAAGCGGTGTCCTATCTGTCAAGACAGTAAAAGACAGCGGAAAGTATTCATTTAAGTATAGACTTACAGACGGTCTAGAGCCGTTATGGTTTTATGACGGCGAATGCGCAAGTTCTGAAGAAAAGACTATCACCATAGAGAAAGGCAAGTTGGAGCATATGACCATAAAGGACTTTAAGATTTCTTCGTCAACAGTACCGTATTACGGTAAAGAATTGAAAGACGTAGACTTTAGCGTCAAGATGTACAACAAAGCCAACAAAGAAGTAGAACTAGCGACAGAAACGCCGTATAAATGGCAAATTGAGATAGATAAAGTAGCGCAAGGAACAAACAACGATAAGAAGATAGTAATCTATCCTGCGGATACGGACAACTATAAAACTTCATACGAATTCTTAGTAGAGTTTGAATCGCAAGCGTTGGTAATAGTATTCCACATGGAGCAGATAAGTAAAGAGATAGAGGTAGAAGTAGAGTACGGACAGAATTACGGAGCGAATGAGATAATCTATCTGTTTGAGCAGGCGTACTTAAAAGCATTATCTACTTGGGATACTGCAACGATTCGCGTAGTAGAGAGCAAAGCGCCGTACTTAGACGGCAAGGCATTGGTAGAGGGAGATACCAACGCAAGTAAGTTCGACACAGAATACAATGGAATCAATGAGATACACACAATAGAGGTGACGTTCAATGACGCGTCATATGAGGTAGTATTTAATCCTAACAACGGTGGAGCAACGCAACCAACGCAAGATACGTACAAGTACGGACAGTTCTTAAAGAAACCTACAGACCCGGTCAACGGAGATAAGTTATTTGTAGGCTGGTATTTTGATGACGTTGTTATAGACGACAACGGAAACGAAAAGACGGAAAACAGAGCATGGAGATTTAACTCGGTAGGAGATATACCGCAAGACAGAGTAACTAGAGCGGTGACGTTGACGGCAAAGTGGATAAGCGCTGACACGCTTATATCCATATCCGCGGAAGTCAATCCGACGAGTAAATTTATAGCGTTGTCGCAATTGCAAGAGGGTGACTTAATCGTAACAGCGGTATACGGGTCAAAGGAAGACCCTAATATAAAGCAACCTGTAGTATTGACATGGTCGCAGTTCTCGAGTGGAATAACATACGCAACGACAGATAAGATGTTGCACGTAACAAAGGACGGATATAAAGTAACTGTAAATTACACGTACAACTCACACACCGAGAGCGACAGTGTGAATATCGACGTATTGCCTATATCAGTCAATACAAGTAAACTTACCTTTGCAGATAAGACAGTAATCTATGACGGAACTGATACAGTGGTAACAATGGATCCGGTAAAAGGCAAGTTGCCTGACGAAATAGAGGACGTAACATATTTATACACCAAGAACGGTGTAGACGTAGACCCGTCAGAAGTTCACGGAGTAGGCACATGGATAGTAACTGCGCAGTTTAAGACGAGTTCAGCGGACTACTATGCGGAGCCAATGCAAGCAACGTTGAAGATATCCAGACCGACAGCGTTAGAGAAGCCTACGTTCATAGGCGGAGTAACGTATGACGGAACGGAGAAGAACATAGAGGACTATCTCAATGATTTCGACAGCGACTATATGAAGATAGTGGGCGACGTAACGGGAACGGCAGTAGGAAGATATACCGTAACAATCCAGTTGACGGACGGGAATTGGGCAGACGGAAGTACAGGCAACGTAACACTCAACTGGACGATAGACAAAGCTACGCTAATACCGAAGTGGGATAATTGGGAGTTTGTAGCAAGCGATACAAGCAACGGATT
>JAIDUT010000065.1 GCA_029060065.1 Clostridia bacterium
TAATACGAAAACATAGGTTTTTCTATTATTTATTATAATTCATATATATTTACATGTCAAATTATCCATTCAGTAAAAGTATACTTTTTTTAGAATTTTGTCGAAAGTATAAGAAGGAGTGAAATATGGTTTGTAAAAATTGTGGTAAAGAATTTGACGGCAAGTTTTGTCCCGAGTGCGGAACAAAGGTGGAAGACACTCAACAAGAGTTGACGCAGTATCCACAGGGCGAAGCGGAGAGCATGGGCGAGACTAAGCCAAACAAGGTCTTGAGTATATTTGCCAAGATATACAGATGGCTATTGGCTGGTGGAATGTTGTTAGTAGGTATAGTAGCGCTATTGTGTCTAACTGCTCCGATACTAAAGGAAGACTTTTTGGGCGAAGTCAACAATCTTTGCACAGGTTTTCAAGCCATTAGCGGAAAGCAAGTAGACGTACCAAGCAAAGCGGTCAATGCCAGTATAACGTTGTTGGTAGTGTCATTGCTTGCGTTGGTATACGGCGGAGTACAGCTATTCTTTGCTATTAAAAATCCTTATAGTACTATTGTCGGCAAAAAGAAGTTCGTATTTTGGGGAGTAGACGGAGCAATATCTCTTATACTTATTATACTAGGCGCAATGGTGGCTCAACAGACAAACTCCGAAGAACTTATGGAAGCCAAGCTAGGTTCAGGCTTTGCAATGGTCATAGTAATGGGCGTATCCGGCTTGCTATTCTTAGGCGCAAGAATATTTTACGAACTTAAGCTATTCAAGTTGGAAGATACGGGACTTAGCGAGGAGAAGTTAGCAAAATACACCGAGAAGAAAGAGCGTAAGAAACTCGCCAAGAAGCAGATTATGGCAATAGTAATACCAGTAGTTACTGTAGCTGTATTGATTGCGGTAATAGTTCCGACAGTTGTGTGGGCAAATAATATTTTCCGTGTAGGCAAGGTAGACAAGATAAATATAGGCGATAGCCAAGAGCAAGTAATAAAGATACTTGGCGAGCCGTACGAAAAAAGCGACTATAGATACGAGTATTACAGCAATGACTATATTGAAATCGACGAAAAAGGCAAAAGACTTGAAGAAGATTTATTTGGCAACCTTGAGCAACTTACAAAACTTGAAGAACAACTTAACAATTTGACGTATAAATATATATGCGTAGACTTTGACAGCGATAGAAAGGTAACGTCTGTATTCTTGGATACAAATAAATGTAATAATAAAAATGAAGATAAAATTGCGAAGAAATTCAAAGTAGAAGGAAGTGATAAATATTACAGAACAAAATACAAAGATGGTAGCTTATATAAAAGTAAACTTGGGACAGATATAGTAATACCCAATGGTATAAAAGAAATAGATAAGAGAGCATTCGAAGACTGTCGCAGTTTGACAAGTGTAGTAATACCAAGCAGTGTAACAAGAATAGGCTCCAGAGCATTCTATAACTGTTTCAGTTTGACAAGTGTAGTAATACCAAGCAGTGTAACAAGTATAGGCTCCACGGCTTTCGCTAATTGTGTCGAATTGACAGCAGTATACATAACAGATATAGCAAGGTGGTGTGCAATAGACTTTGAGAATGAATGGTCGAATCCATTATACTTTGCAAACGAACTATATCTCAACAACCAATCAGTTGCAGAGATAGCAATTCCCGAGGGTGTGACAAGAATAGGCTCCAGAGCATTCTATAACTGCAGTTTGACAAGCATAGTAATACCGAGCAGTGTAACAAGTATAGGCGAAGAGGCATTTGAAGGCTGTAGTAGTTTGACAATCTATTGCGAGGCGGAAAGCCAGCCAAGCGGTTGGAATAGTTATTGGAACTCTAGCAATATTCCTGTGGTATGGGGATATAAGGGGGATTAGATAAGAGATAAGAAATAAGAGATAAAAAAAATACGGGGAGGAGCGAAATAAGGCAGAACGGGAGTTCTGCCTTTTGCTTTTATGCGGTTGAGATTTCTCTACTGCGGTCGAAATGACGTTAAAATTTATTTATAGCGCAAAATTTGTAGAAAATTTGCATATGCAATGCTATAATAAAGAAAAAAACTTTAGGAGCAACACTATGGAAGAAGAAAGCAAGACTGCTTTTGAAGATACTCAAGAAGCAGAAGTGACGACAGACACGGTTTTGGCTGACGGCGAAGTTTCAGTTCAGCAAGAGCCGTTAAAAGAGAAGAACAAACTTGACAAGTTCTTTGGTATAACCAAGAGCGGTTCGACTTTTAGGACTGAGATTATCGCAGGACTTACGACTTTTATGTCAATGGTCTACGCTTTACTCGTAGTGCCAGGTATGTACGGAGAAAGCGTTACTTTCGGCGCTGTGTACATAGCTACGGCTTTGGGCGCAATCGTGGGCACTATGCTAATGGCTTTTCTTGCCAAAATGCCACTTGCGCAGGCGTCGGGTCTCGGCGCTACGGCATACGTGACAGGTACGCTATTGGCTAGCGGAATGGGACTGACGTACGCCAATGCAATGATTTTCGTGCTTATAGACGGCGTAATATTTATTCTATTGACGGCTACGGGTTTAAGAAAGAAGATATTGAAGTCTATTCCCGAAGAGGTAAAAATCTCTATACCTGTAGGTATTGGTCTGTTTATTGCTTTTATAGGTTTTAGCAACGCAGGACTTGTCAAATTCTCTGACTCAGGCGTAGGCTTTACGTCATTTAACGTTTTGAGCGGTAAATTGTCGTATTTGAGCACGACGTCTGCGGTAATCACGTTGATTGGCGTAATTACGATAGCAATACTTAGCAAGAAGAACGTTAAAGGCGGAATATTGTGGGGTATGCTTGGAGCGACGGCGTTGTACTATATCTTCGCAGGATTGGGTTGCGCTTGGAAAGACGAGGCTTGTCTTGCGCTATTTAAGAATTTTTCTATAGAAAATCCTTTCTCAGCTTTTGCGAGTTGGGGCAAGGAATCTGTGGGACAGGTTTTTGCCAACGGTTTTAATTTCTCAGAATATTTGAAGGTAGACGGAAATAACGCAGGTTCGCTCGTAATACTTATACTTACGTCGGCGTTGTCGCTTTGTATGATAGATATGTTCGATACGATAGGCACGTTATACGGCGCGTGCGCCAAAGGCGGTTTGCTTGACAAAGAGGGTAATCCTTTGCGTATGAATCAGTGTATGCTTTCCGACGCTATAGCAACTTGCGTAGGTTCCGTATGCGGAGCTACGACAGTAACAACTTACGTTGAGGCTTCTTCCGGCGTTGTGGCAGGAGGAAAGACTGGCTTTACGGCATTTGTCACCGGACTATGCTTTATAGTTGCGACTTTCTTAAGTCCGATAGCTCAAATCATACCGTCTAGCGCAACTTCATCTGCATTGATATGGGTAGGAGTGTTGATGATGTCATCGGTTAAGAATATCGAGTGGAGCAATCCTGCGAACGCTTTGCCTGCTTTCTTGACAATAGCGGTTATGGCATTTGGTTATTCGATTTCTTTTGGTATCGGCATAGGTCTTATTTCTTGCGTAATCATCAAGATATTTACAGGCAAAGCAAAAGAGATATCAATCGTTACTTGGATAATCACGATATTGTTTGTCTTAATGTTCTTATTGACGAATTAATATTGAGAAAATACAGTTATATAAAGCGAAGTCATACTTGTGGCTTCGCTTTAATATTTTTATAGTATGAAAGTATCCAAATGTCTGCAAATTTGCTTTATTTATATCGGTTCGATAATTGGAGCGGGTTTCGCTACGGGGCGGGAGATAATGCTGTACTTTGGCGGAAACGGTATTTTAAGCGGTATAGTCGCAGGTATTTTAATGGGAGTATTATGCGGACTTTTCTTATGGTCGGCGAAGTCTTTTGCAAGGCTTAAGAAAAGCAAGCGACTGTTTTGGAGAGGAGTTTGCACGCTTATCAAAGTCGCGCTATGGATATGCACTTTGGCAAGTTTTGTGTGTATGGTAAGCGGTTGCGAGGAGATAATATCCAAGACTTACGGTATAGCCAACGTAGGATTATGGACGGGAATATTAGTCTGCTTTTTGGGTATATGCGAAATGAGCGTAACTCGCAAGCTCAATACGATAATCGTGCCGTTGATTATACTGCTTTTGATAGTTCTTTTTGCGCAAGGTGAGAAAGCAGTGGATTTACAATTAGACGTCAAGAGCGTGATAGGATATTGCGGAATGAATATAATGATGGGAGGATATATCGTAGCCGAGCAAGAAGAGAGTTTTAATGCTAAACAGATTATATTCATAAGCGCTGTCAGCGGTATCATATTTGCTCTTTGCATAGCAATGGTGTATGCGGTGTCGATAAAGTATATCGACGCGTCAATGCCGATATGGGAATTTGCAAAAGAGCATGGGATGTCTTCGCTTAGCGGTTTGATAATATATTTGGCAATTTTTTCAACTCTTATAGGTTGCAGTAAGTTAATTTGTCAAGAAAATTCCGCAGTCAAAATTCCGCGCATTTTTAGCGTATGCTTTTTGATATTATTCGCCTTATTGGCTCTCAAATTCGACTTTTCTACGATGGTTGGTTATTGCTATCCGATTATTGGCTATGTAGGAATAGTCTATACGTGTTTTATGATTATTTTACAGGTTACGTTCTCAATAAAAAACCGTAAACTTACATGTAAATAAAATAGTTCATATTACTTTAATTCACTCAAGGCCGATTCAATTACGTTAGTATAAAGCAAAGTCCCGAATATTCGGGACTTTGTGAATTATATATACATTAAGATTATTTTTCGATGTTGAGTTTTTTGCTGACGATTTTTTGAAGCAAAGCCACAAGATAGTACATACCGCCTGCAAGGAAGCAGAGTATTACCGTACTTGTCATGACAAGGTCGAGTTTGAATATCTGACCGCCGTAAATAATGAGATAGCCCAGTCCTGCGTGAGATACGAGGTATTCTCCCATAATCGTACCTACCCAACACATACCCACGTTGATTTTAAGAGCGTCGATTATATTGGGGATATTTGACGGTAAGACCAATTTCGTTAGCGTTTGCCACTTGGTTGCTCCAAGCGTCTGCATAAGCATTAGTTTGCTTTTTTCTACGCTCAAGAATCCGCTCAAAGTATTGAGTATCGTCACAAAGAGCGAGATTGCGAGAGCCATAGTTATTATCGCTGACATATCCGTACCCATCCAAATGATGATGATCGGACCCAGCGCAATTTTAGGTAGCGCGTTGAGAACGACGATATAAGGCTCTAAGACCCTTCTCACGCTCTCAAACCACCACAATATGATTGCTATAAGCGTACCCAAGATTGTCGCAAGGAAAAAGCTCACGACGGTTTCGAGTAGCGTTATTCCAACGTGTTTGCCAAGGTCACCGCCTTTGACAAGTTCGGCGAAACAGTCCATCATTCTCGACGGACTTGACGAGATAAAACTGTCTATTATTTCGAACTTTGCAAGCAGTTCCCACAGCAATAGAAAAATCAAGAGAAGTCCCACCCTTGACAGCGTAATTACTGCGTTGCGTTTGCGCAGATTTTTTACGTACGAGATATGCTCGGGCGTGTACGCCACGGGGGAACTATTTTTGCGTGTCAGGTGTTTCATTACTTTTCTCCGAATGTGTTTGTAAGTTGCTCCATATCAAGTCGAAGTAGCTTCCGAAACTTGAGCTTTCCCGTCGTTTTAGTGGAGTCAGTTCATTGAGCGGAGCGATATCGATTATCGCCTTAATTCGGCTTGGTCTTTGGGTGAGAACTATCACCCTGTCGCACAGCGATATGGCTTCGTTTATGTCATGCGTGACAAAGACGGCGCTCTTATGTTCGCTTTTAAGTATTGTATATACGTCCTCGACTACATTAAGGCGAGTCTGGAAGTCCAATGCGGAAAAAGGCTCGTCTAACAACATCAGTTGAGGCTCCATTACCAGCGTGCGTATCAAAGCAACTCTTTGCTTCATACCTCCCGAGAGTTGGTTGGGATAGAAGTCTTTGAAATCATATAGATTATATTTTTTGAGCAATTCTTTTGCAAATTCTACCTTTTGCGGAGTTTTTTGCTTTTTGATTTCAAGCCCCAAAGTGACGTTGCTCAATATCGTTCTCCAAGGCATTAGTTCGTCTTTTTGCAACATATATCCCGTCAAACCTGAACGGGCATTGGCTTTTTGCCCGTCTATCAGCACCTCACCCCGAGTAGGAGTGAGAATGCCGGACATTAGTGACAGGATGGTTGTTTTTCCGCATCCGCTGGGACCTACGATACCAAGTAGTTCGCCTTCATAGCATTCAAAAGACAAGTCTTGAACTGCAAGCGTTTCGTTTTTGGGCGTATGGTACGTCAGATGGACGTTTTGCATTTGTAAGATTGCTTTCATTTTTACCTCTATTCGTTGAGTATTTTTTGCGCAACGCTACCGTCGAATATTTTGGAGAACGCAACTTTTTCAGTCATGATTCCCGATCCGATTATAATGTCTTGCAATAAATTAAGATCTTCTTCTTTCATTATCGGCGTAGTGGAATAAGCGTCGATATCCTTATACGCCTGAATTGCAGTAGTAAGCGCTTCTTCGCTCGTGCCTACAAATGACGGAGCAAGCACTTTGGCTACTTCTTGCGCAGTATGGGTGTTGACGAAATCCATTGCTTTTATTAAAGCTCTGGTAAACTTCTCGACCTTGTCTGCGTGTTTTTTCATATAGCTACTAGTTGCCATAAAAGCGGTGAAAGGCATATCGCCGGCTTGTTCTCCGACGGAAGCAACGATGTAACCCTTTCCGGCGCTTTGCATAGCCGAAGCGGAAGGCTCGAACATAGTGCAGTAATCGCCTGTACCGCCCTCGAATGCGGCACCGATAAGGTCATACTGTACGTCGAAATTTAAGGTATAATCCTTTCCGTCAACAAGTCCGGCTTTTTTTATAGCATATTCGAGCGCCATAGCAGGCACACCGCCTTTTCTACCGCCGATTACGTTTTTGCCGGCGAGGTCAGACCAAGAGAAGTTTGCGTTAGGCTTTCTAGCCATAAGGAAAGAGCCGTCTTTTTTGGTGAGTTGGGCAAAGATAACGGGGTAATCCTTTCTGCCTTCGTTAGCAATATATATTGCGGCTTCCGGGCCCATAAGACCAATATCCGACTGTCCTGCGATTATTGACGTCATACATTTGTCTGCGCCACCGCCGTTGGAAAGTTGTATATTTATACCTTCCTCTTTGAAATATCCGCCGTCTATAGCTACGTATAGCGGAGCATAGAATACGGAATGAGTTACTTCAATAAGTTTGATTGTGTTGCCATCGTCTTGATTGCAACCTGCCATACAGCCAAGGCAAGCCACTAATATGACAGCCAAGGTAAGTACGATGCAAATAGTTTTTTTCATTTTTACCTCCTAAATTTTGTCACTACAATATATGTAGGTTATTGCTCCTTTGTTACGTCGCCGACTGTAAGCGTCGCTGTACTTTGAAAGTACGCTTCCGTCGGAAAATACTTGCTTTTCTTGTCTAGCTCTCTTCTAGCCGGCGAAACATAGTGAATAGAAATTAAATTTGTGAAAAAATTAAAAAAACTGTTGACAAATCATTAAGTATAGCGTAATATGTAAATAACTTAATACAAACACAAACCGTTGAGAAAGAAGAGTACCTATCGGTAGAGAACTTTACAGAGAGTTGCAAATGGTGAGATGCAATGAGTTGTCGGATAGCGAATGGACTTTTGAGGGCAGAGTAATGTCTGACGGAATCCCCTCGTTAGTGGGAAGATGCGTGATGGCGCATTAGGGTGGCATAAAAACAAGATACTGCGGTCTTGTCCCAATTTATCGGGGCAAGGCTAATTTTTTTACTAAGGTATATAGGAGGATGTTGAAATGACAAAAATACCGCACAGATTTTATTTGACAGAGGAACAGATGCCAACGCAATGGTATAATCTTAGAGCAGATATGAAGGAGCAACCGGAACCAATGCTGAATCCGGCAACAGGCAAACCTATAGAGGAGAAAGATTTATATCCTATTTTCTGTGAAGAACTTGCTCATCAAGAAATGGACGCTACGACCAGATACGTTGATATACCGGAAGAAATTTTGGAAATGTACAAGATATATAGACCCTCTCCGCTTTGCAGAGCTTACAATCTTGAAAAAGCTCTCGGCACACCGGCAAAGATTTATTATAAGTTCGAGGGTAATAATACGTCGGGAAGTCACAAACTTAACTCGGCAATCGCTCAGGCATACTACGCCAAGAAGCAAGGAGTAACTTCGCTTACTACGGAGACCGGCGCCGGTCAATGGGGTACCGCTTTGTCTGAAGCGTGCGCCTATTTCGGACTACCGCTCGACATATTTATGGTAAAAGTGTCTTACGAACAGAAACCGTTCCGTAAAGCTGTTATGCAGGTATTTGACGGCAACGTGGTTCCATCTCCGTCTACGACTACGCAGATAGGTAAGAAGATTTTGTCAGAAAATCCCAACACCGGCGGTTCTTTGGGATGCGCTATCGCAGAAGCGGTAGAAAAAGCAGTGACTACTTCAAATTGCAGATATGTGTTGGGTAGCGTGCTCAATCAAGTGCTTCTTCACCAATCAATCATAGGTTTAGAGAGTAAAAAGGCTATGGAAATGCTTGGCGAATATCCTGACGTGGTAGTAGGTTGCGCAGGCGGTGGTTCCAACCTTGGAGGACTTATATCTCCGTTCATGCAAGATAAACTTCTTGGTAAGAAAAATACGAGATTTGTTGCGGTTGAGCCCGCGTCCTGCCCGTCGTTTACGAGAGGTAAGTACGCTTACGATTACTGCGATACCGGAAAGACTACGCCTCTTGCAAAGATGTATACGCTTGGTAGCGGTTTTATTCCCTCTGCCAATCACGCAGGCGGTTTGAGATACCACGGTATGTCGCCTATACTTTCCAAACTCTATCACGACGGTTATATGGAGGCGGTATCTTATGAGCAGACAAAGGTCTTTGAGTCGGCGGTGCTTTTTGCTAAGTGCGAAACGATATTGCCTGCTCCCGAGTCTTCTCACGCAATTAGAGGCGCTATAGACGAGGCTTTGAAGTGCAAGGAAAGCGGAGAAGCAAAGACTATTCTCTTTGGTTTGACAGGTACGGGATATTTTGATATGAAAGCATATTCTGAGTATCTCGAGGGCAAGATGACTGACTATATTCCAACCGACGAGGATTTGCAGAAAGGCTTTGCATCGTTGCCGTTTAGCGATAAGTAAGAAGGTATATATTTGCACGGCAATAACGCTTAAAATTCATAAAGGAGAGAGAATATGCAATATATGACACCGCCCAATCATATCGGCTTCAAAGCCGTCAAGCTCTTTGGCGAGAGCGGAAAGATTATCGACGGAGCGGTAGCGTACCTAGAGCCTAACGGTGGAGGACCTGTCGAAAAGCATACTCACTTTCATAATCACCTTTTTTCGGTGCTTGAGGGTGAGGCGAAGATAGTTGTTGGAGAACAATTCGTTATACTCAAACAAGGCGAGAGTTTTTTGGTTGACGGAACTATTCCTCATTCGGTATGGAATAATTGCGAGAAACAGACTGTTATGTTAGGAATATCGGTACTTTAGTTTTCGCCATACAAGCGTTATAAAGCGGGAGAATTTCTCCCGCTTTTATTTATGGTAGACATAGTATTTATGAATTTAAGGCGCGAAAGTAAAATGTTGGCAAATATGCCGAGATAGGTTGACTGGGATAAAAATAATAGGTTATAATATACCAGAATGTATGAGAAGTTATAAAATAATTTCTACACTGCCCTCTAAACGCAAAAAAGTATATAAGGTGGAAAGTCAAGGCGAAGTCTGTATACTCAAAGAATATGAAAAAGTTGAGGATGCAGAAAAAGAAATGCAAATTGCCAATCAGGTAGCTTTGACAGGTTATGCGCCAAAGGTATTAGACCACCAAGATAATTTGGTGATGTACGAATATATTGAGGGTGAGAATTTTTGCGAAGCATTCCGCCTTGCAACAATGACTGACGACGTTGAGACGATGGAGCTTTTGGCAACTCGACTGTCAATATTTTTACAAATCATATATTCTTTTACCGAAAAAGCTATTAAAGAGGTTGACTTCAATAATTACGTTGTTAAGGACGGCAGAGTAGTGGGGGTAGACTTTTTGAAAGTAGACGAAGGTATGCCGTATGAGGACGTGGCAAGCGCAATAGCTTTTGCGCTCATGAACAGCGCGGGACAGTATTACGATAGTTATTACTTTGTATATAGGTTGCTTGCTTGTTTTAAGCTCGATATGATGGACGTCATAAATGAAGTTAAGGCGAGATTAAAACGGCGCGCCAGTCAAGCGGGCACAAAAGACTATATTGACATAGATTTGCTTATGGAAGGGCTTGTCAATTTTGACAAAAAAGGCGTAGATTGGCGCAAGCTAATCTAGCATTTATAAAAAGGATTAGATTGGCGCAAGCTGATTTTGATTCTAAATTTAGGAGGTATGCATAATGAAATTCGCAGAAAGATTAAAGGAACAAAGACTTATCAACGGTTATAACCAAGAATATTTGGCTAAGTACATGCAAGTATCTCAAGTTTCTATCAGCAACTGGGAGAGAGGAGTAAAAGAACCAAGCTATCAAGCGTTGATAGACCTTAGCAACTTATTTGGAAAGACGACGGATTATATGCTTGGTCTTAAGGACGACGACAGTAAGAGCATTTAGATAGATTGATTATAAATGTATAAAAGAAATAAAAAGGTATTAAGTAATGATTTGCTTAATACCTTTTATTATACAGTGCTTTAGCTTCGTCCGTCATATTACCGTCTTCTTCATAGACCACGAGTCTTTCTACGTCTAAAGAGTGCTTACCGCATTTTTTGCAAATAAGAACGAAGGTATCGGCTTTTTTGGATATTTTGGGGTATATCAGCGTTAAGGTCTTGGGTATGAGTTTGTTTTGCGAGCAATACGTTATCACTTCAGCCATACGGCTTGTCTTGTGGATTATATAAAAAGCTCCGCCGAATTTAAGTATCTTTGACGCGCTAGCGATTATATCTTCAATAGTACATGCGCTTTCGTGTCTGGACAGCGCAATTTGAGGGCTTTCGCGTTTTTCACCGCTTTGGGCAGAGAAATACGGCGGATTGCAGACCACGACTTGAACGCTTTCTTTGCCGAGTATATCGGGAGCGTTGGCTATATCGCCGTTGATAATTTCCACTTTATCTTGCAAGTTGTTGAGTTCGACGTTTTGCTTAGCAAGGTTTGCCACGTCGTTTTGCAACTCGATACCTATTACTTTTTTGCAAGGCGTCTTTGCGGTGAGAAGCAAAGATATTACGCCACTGCCACAACCGAAATCGACTATAGTATCTCCGCTTTTACATCTTACGTTATTGGCAAGAAGCACGGCGTCGGAAGTAAAGCAATATCCGTCTGGGTCTTGAAGTATTTTAAGTCCGTTGCATTGCAAATCGTCAAGTCTTAGCTTTGTCATATCTAAATAGTACTATAAAAATATACTATAAGTCAAAATAAAATCAAAAATGTATTTACAAAAAGTAAATAATTGGATAGAATAATAATATAAACCAATAGGAGGTAGCGATATGAAATACGTTTGTAGCGTTTGCGGATGGGAATATGATGAGGAAGTAGGAAGCGAAGAACTCGGCATAGCTCCAGGCACGAAGTGGGAAGATATCGAAGATGATTTTTCCTGTCCGTTATGCGGAGTAGGAAAAGACGATTTTTCGCAAGAATGATTATTCCAAAGATAATTAAGTAATTGAAATCACAAAGATACGGGCTTAAGAAGCTCGTATTTTTATTTATTATGCTTCTTGACAATCAAAGGTCGCAAATGATAAACTTACATTATAAAGTATATTTCAAAGGAAAGATATGAAAGAAAAACTTGCAAAATTGACGGAGATGTTGCTAGATACAGGCAAGCGCAACAATCTCATAAATTTCAGGGACAATAAAAGTAATACTTTAGAGGTGGTTTATCCCGATTTCAAAACGCTCTTTCACAAAGCTGACGGCAACGTTGTCTTTGAAGTATTTGATCCTCAAATCGATGTGGACGAATTTGAGGACAGAATGAGCGAGGCAAAGCTCAAAGAGAAGTTAAAGGATAAGTCGCAGTACATAGATAATTACTGCAAGAAAATAAAAAAGGCAAATCAAATTCTTGTCTATAATAGGAACGTTACTCCGATCAAGGCAATGCGTAACGTTGAGAAGAGGGCAAAGACTGCCATTGAAGAAACTGGCGTAAACATTGCGTATATGGCGTTCGGCTTCATAACTTGGTATGAAGAACAATATCCCGATGTGAAATACGATGCTCCGATATTGCTTGCTCCGATAAGTCTGTCCAAGTCGTCGAGCGTCGAACCGTATCGCGTAAAAGTTGCCGGCGACGATATTTTACTTAATCCCACCTTTGCCTACAAGTTGCAAAGCGATTACAAGATAGACTTACCCGAATACGATGACGAGGGCATAGACGAATACTTGCAAAAAATCGAGGAAACGGTTAGCAAGCTCAAATGGCAAGTATCCAAGACGTGCAAGATAGGTCTTTTCTCTTTCTTGAAAATCAATATGTATATGGACCTAAAGGACAATGTCGACGCAGTATTGCAAAATACCAACGTCAGGTCTTTGTTGGGAGAGGGAAGAAACGCTACCTTTGAGCAGAAACTTCAAGAAGCGCAATTCAACGTAGTCGATGCCGACTCGTCGCAACTTCGCGCAATAGAAATGGCAAAGGCAGGCGAGAGTTTTGTTCTTCAAGGTCCTCCGGGGACAGGAAAGAGCCAAACTATTACCAATATTATAGCCGAATGTATGGGCGACGGCAAAAAGGTGCTTTTCGTATCTGAGAAGCTCGCCGCACTCGACGTCGTATACAACAAACTTAAGCAAGCGGGACTTGAAGATTTTTGTTTGCAACTTCACTCGCATAAAGCAAATAAGCGAGATTTTATCCAAGAGCTATGCCGTACCATGCGCCTCAGCAAGAGCGGAGTATCTTCCAAGGCTAGCGAAGAGGAAGATAGATTAAATAAATCTCATATTATACTAGACAATTACGTAGACGTATTACACCGTCAAAACGACGTGATAGGCAAGTCGCTTTACGAACTTGTCGAAGAAGTTTGCGCGGACGAGGAAATGACAAGGCTGAATTTCTTTGTCGACGATATAGAAAATAAAGGCGAGAACTTTATTAAGTCCGCCGTTGATATGATAGATAGTTATGCGGAATACACTTCGTCAATAGGCTATGATTATAAGAACAATCCTTGGTACGGCTACATAAATGAAGATAATTCGTATCAACAAAAATTCAAGACGCAATCGTCTTTGGAAAGCCTATCCAAAAAGATAGCGCAATGCAATACGTATGCGCAAAAACTCGCTAAAGAGTACGGCGTAGAGAATATCAAAACTTTGCAAGAACTCGGTTTGTACGCTAAACTGTTGGAGTTACTTGGAGCTTGTCAATATCTCACGGGAAATCTTCTTGACAAAAAGGCTTTGAGAAGCGTAATCGACAAGGTAATAAAATTACGTCCTATTGCCGACGAAATAAAGACTGTCGGGGATGCAATTAAGACAGACTACAACGATGGAATATTCAAACTTGACGCTACGCAAGCAAGTAAAGTTTTGCAAAAGAACAGCGGTGCATTTGCAAGATTATTTTCAAAAGACTACAAGAGCCTTTTGAACGAGATCAAAGCCGATAGCAAAAATGGCAAGGCAAGTTACAAAGACGCGTTGGTTTTGATAAAACTTTTGACGGAATATAACGACAAGATGTCGCAGTTTAGAAAGATAGAAGAGGGTGTCAAAGAAAAACTTTCGTCAAGCTACCACGGAGTAAATACCGACTGGCAGGAGCTTGACAAAGAACTTGCTACGCTGAGAGATTTGCTAGTCAAGATTGACGATTTCGGCAATCTTATCAATGCATTGGACGGAGAAGATTATTCTTACTACACAGAAGAATTTGCAAGTCTTGCAAAAGAAATGAGCGACTTACTCTCTAGCGTTGACGGCGAAGAAGTTGTCCAGTGTTTTGATAAAGACGTGTTCGATATTAATTCAACTCCATTTGAAGACGTTGATAAAAAACTCAAAAGCTGTATACAGAACTTTGACACGCTTGATAGTTGGAGCGGATTTATTAGCGTATTGAGGTCCATGAACGAAAAGGACCTGACTAAGTATATTGACGTAGCGGTAAAGGAAGACGTTCTGCCTGCGGATATGTCGGCAGTATTCAAAAAGATATTCTACTCTCAATGGATAGACGTGATTATTCAAAGAGAAGAGTTTTTGCGCGTTCTGCCAAGAGTTGCGCACGACAAGACAGTGGGTATCTTTTGCGATAAGGATATACGCGGTTTTGAGATAAGCAAAGCCAAAGTAAGAGCTAAACTGTCGGCGTTGCGTCCCGACTTGAGCCTAGTTGCGCCGGGTAGCGCTGTAGCTAATCTTCTCAACGAGGGCGGTAAGAAGCGCAGACAGAAGCCTATAAGGACTTTGATGTCGCAGATAAGAGAACTTGCGCAGAATCTTAAACCGTGCTTTTTGATGTCGCCTCTAAGCGTAAGCACGTTCTTGACGCCCGACGTTAAGTTCGACGTAGTAGTATTCGACGAGGCTTCGCAGATATTCCCGCAAGACGCAATCGGCGCAATTTACAGAGGCAGACAGCTTATAGTCGTAGGCGACAGTAAGCAGATGCCACCTAGCAATTTCTTTACGTCGGTGGTAGAAGTTGACGACATGGAGGACGACGAGGACGTAAAGGACTTTGAATCCGTACTTGATTTGTGCTCCACCGTCATGCCTCAACTTAGGCTTAAATGGCACTATCGTAGCAGATACGAACAGCTTATAGAGTTTTCCAACAAGAATTTCTATGAAGGCGACCTTGTTACTTTCCCTTCGTCCAAAATTGACAGAGAGGG
Source organism: Clostridia bacterium (assembly GCA_029060065.1). Classification (GTDB taxonomy): domain Bacteria; phylum Bacillota; class Clostridia; order Christensenellales; family UBA3700; genus RACS-045. The sequence goes on from JAIDUT010000065.1 coordinate 14,997, forward strand.
CATAGGCGTAGATTTCAAGTATGTCGAGGGCGGTGTCTTTGACCATAAGAGCCGTACCAACAGAGCCGAGGCGGAGTATATTGTGGACTTAATCTTTGAGAATATAGAGAAGTATCCCGACAGAAGTCTTGGCGTAGTCGCGTTCAGTATATCCCAACAAGACTTGATAGAACGGCTCTTGGCAAAGAGAAGATTGCAAGATAGCAAATACGAAGAGTTCTTTGCCGGCGACAAAGTCGAACCGTTCTTTATCAAGAATTTGGAAACGGTGCAAGGCGACGAGAGAGACACCATTATTTTCAGCGTAGCATACGGTAAGGATAAAGACGGCAAGATGTCGCAAAACTTCGGACCTATCAATAAAATGGGCGGAGAGCGCCGTCTTAACGTAGCTTTTACGAGAGCTAAGCTCAACGTTCAACTTGTAGCGTCGATTCACAGTTATGATATCAATCTCAAGAATTCCAACTCTTTGGGCGCAAGACTTCTAAGAGATTATATCGAGTTTGCGCAGAACGGTTCTACGGACTTTGTTCAAGATATGGCGGAAAGTGAAGATTGCCAAGCATTTGACTTTGAGATGCAAGTAGCCCAGTTCTTAAGGAGCAAGGGATACGAAGTCGACGTCAAGATAGGCGCATCGGCGGGAAGCGTGGATATAGGCGTCAAGGCGACGGGCGGTGACGACTACGTATTGGCGGTCGAGTGCGACGGCAGGTCATACAAGAGCGCAAAGAACACTCGCGACAGAGATAGACTTCGCGCAAGTATTTTGCAGAGAATGGGTTGGCATTATCACAGAGTATGGGCTATCGATTGGATAAAAAACAATAAGGACGAAAAGGACAGACTTCTCAAAGCGCTGGAAGAAGCCTTGCAAGCTCCTGGTAACCACATCTCGCAGGAAGTTAATTCATTCGACGTTAATATCGACATGTTCGAGGAGGAGAAACTGAGCGTAGACTTCAAATTCTCCGATTACGAAACAGCGGATATTCCGTCAGCCAAAAAGATAAGCAGGGGCGATTATCTCAAATACTTGCGATTGGTACTGGAAAAGGAAGCTCCGCTATCCGAAGAACTCTTTTTGAAGAGGACGATACGCGACTTCGATAGAGAAAAACTTACCGACGCGGTATGGGAGAAATTCAACAGACTTACTTCAAGATGCCAAAGCGAGGGTATATTCCGTAAGAGCGGATTTATGTATCTCAAAAACAGAGCAGTGGAGCTTCGCTTACCCGGCGGTAACTTTGTCCGCGAAATAAAATATATCGCGCCTGAAGAACTTGCTGACGGAATGTATAAGGTTATTTGCAAGAATATCACTGTGGACAGAATGGGACTTTATCGAATGCTTGCCAAGTTGCTCGGTTTTACCAAGTTGGGAGAGGCGATGATACGCAGGTTTGACGAAGCCTTGGCGCTCCTAAGAGGTAAAATAGATATAGAAGGCGAAGAACTTTCAATTCAGGGATAGGAATAAGGTTTGCATAAAATTCACTTTTTGCGAATAAATATTCAATTATACGCTTGAAATTGCATAATATGCATAAATATACATATAAATGAAAATTTATGCAAAAATTATCGATATAAAGCATAAAAATAGCGAAAAAAACAAAAATTTGTGTATAAAAATACTTGCATGCTTAACAAATCGGTGTTAGAATAAGAATACGATAAATTTATAAGAGGTTTATATTATGAAAAAGAAAGTTTTAATAGCTCTTTTAGTAATTGCAATCGTAGGCGTAAGCTGTATGGCATTCGCAGGTTGCGACGGCAATGGAAAAGAGTTCGATAATCTTAACAAGAGTGAAATCAAAGTCGGATACCAGACCGGTACGACAGGACAGTTCTACACAGAGGAGTATGATAATTTAACTCCTAAGGACTATACCAACGCAATGCTTGCCGTACAAGATATGGTCAACGGCAGAATAGATTACGTCATAACCGATATTGCTCCCGCAAAGGCCATTGCTTCCACAAGAAGTATGAAAAAGAAAGTTAAAGTAATAGACATCGGATTGACTGAAGAAGAGTACTGCTTTGCAATCAACCCCAACGATACTAAGGGTATTAAGGAGAAACTTAACAAGTTCTTAAGCGATAATGCCAATAAATTAAAAGAACTTCAAAATAAGTATATCCAAGGTACCAATGAGAAAAAGATTATCTATTCGGCAAAGAATCCTACCAATCCTTTGACTGTCGCAACAAGCGCAGACTTCCCACCGTTTGAGAACGTAAGCGGAGACGGCTATGAGGGATACGACCTTGAAGTTATGGCTATGTTCTGCGAAGCGTACGGATTTGATTTGGTAATCAACAATATGGAATTTGAGGCAATCGTACTGGACGTAAATCAAGGAAAGTCAGATATAGGCGCGGCAGCAATGACTTGGAATGAAGATAGAGCAAAAAGCGTAAAATTCTCTAATTCTTATTATGACGCAACGCAAGTAATTATCTGCTTGAAAGGTGACACTACATTTGATAATTGCAAGACAAAAGATGACGTAGAGAAGATATTGAAAATTCTTGCTACGGGCGCAAAAAACGAAACTGTTAGCGGACAAGAATAATGTCGATAGATTTGAAAGAATCGTGGGAGATATTCCACACTGAATTCGTAGTTAATCGCGGATATACGAGGGTGTTGAGCGGATTGCAAAGCACCCTCATTATTGCCGTCTTGGGACTTATTATCGGTATAGTCTTGGGTACGGTACTTGCCGTCACAAAGGTTATACCGCAGAAGAGCAAAAGCGCAAAAGTTTTTTCTCACTTGACTGATATCTACGTTGGGCTATTCAGAGGCACGCCTATGGTAGTTCAATTACTTGTAATGTACTACGTACTGTTTCCGCTCATAGGACTTGCCAAAATTCCCGCGCTTACAGTGGCAATTATGGCTTTCGGTATGAACAGCGGTGCATACGTCTGCGAGATAATGCGTAGCGGTATACTATCCGTTGACAAAGGTCAAATGGAAGCCGGCAGAGCCTTGGGTATGAGTTACGGCAGAACTATGCTAAAAGTAGTTATACCTCAAGCCGTCAAGAATATACTTCCCACGCTTGGCAATGAATTTATATCCCTTGTCAAAGAAACGTCTGTGGTTTCTTTTATCACCGTAATCGATTTGACAAAATCATTCCAGCAAATCGGCTCGGCTACATATGAGTACTTCATACCTTACATAGTGCTTGCGCTTTGTTATTTGGTAATAGTCTATATAATTACGCTTGTCGTAAAATTGATTGAAAGGAGAATGAGAGCAAGTGACAGAAGATAAACAAGTTATGCCTAAAGAACTTGTCTACGTGTCCGACGATATAGTCAACGTGGGCATCGGCGTAGTAATAGACGTGCAGAATATCTACAAGTACTTTGGAGCTCTTAAGGTGCTCAACGGCATCTCCTGCTCAATCAAGAAGGGCGAGAAAGTGGCGATTATAGGTCCGTCGGGTAGCGGTAAGAGTACTTTGCTCAGATGTATGAACTTACTTGAAGAACCTACTTTCGGCGAGGTATGGCTTGACGACAGTATAATTACTCCAGTTGACCCGTATCTTCATAAGAGTATACTTACAGCTTCCAATACGTATAAAAAGCTCATTGTCGAAGAGATTAAGAAGATACTCAACAAGTCCGAAAAAGACAAGCTCAAATATGAGGAAGCAATCAAGAGCGTTGATAGAGATACCCTTGAAGAACTTTCCTACAAGGTCTTGGAGCAAATTAAGTCGCAAGATATGCTCAAAAAACGCGAGGGCGTAGCATTTAACAAAGCTATCAAGGCTTATCGCGCTAGATACGGCGTGAATATCAACAAGGCAAGACAGCGCGTTGGTATGGTATTCCAACACTTTAATCTTTTCAACAACCTAACGATATTGCAAAATATGATTCTCTCTCCGGTCGGGCTTAAACTCAAGAGTAAAGAAGAGGCTACGCAAAAAGCGTTGAAGCTATTGGAGAGAATAGGACTTCTTGACAAGAAAGACGAATACCCGTCCAAACTTTCCGGCGGTCAAAAGCAGAGAGTGGCTATTGCCAGAGCTCTCGTTATGGACCCCGAAGTAATGCTATTTGACGAACCTACTTCCGCGCTCGATCCCGAAATGGTCGGGGAAGTGCTTGCTCTTATCAAGGATTTGGCAAACGAAGGAATGACAATGGTTATCGTCACTCACGAAATGGGCTTTGCAAAAGAGGTCGCCAATAGAGTGCTTTTCCTCGACGGCGGAAATATCGTAGAAGAGAATACCCCCGAAGAACTCTTTAACAATCCGCAGAACGAAAGACTTAAAGACTTTTTATCTAAAGTATTGTAATCCTCAAACCACCTATTCATTTCGACTGAAGTGTAGCGGAATGGAGAAATCTCAAACTTATTCTTATAATGATTGTTAATTTTTTATCAAATTTTAGCGTTATTTTTACAAATTTCCAAATTTTGGTGCAAGAAAATTAAAAATTACATTGACAATACTAAGTTTTGTATGTTAAATTAAGATTGTATAAATTTATTTATATTAGATTTTCTCAAACATTCAGGAGGGGGATTTATGAAATTAACTAAAGGACGCAAGGTTACAGCGTTTGTCACGTTGTCAATTATGCTCGTCGCAGTAGTTACTACGGCATGCTTATTGGCGGTGCCTATTGGGGGGGTATCACCCAATAATACATATGAGGCACCGGATTTTGTAGCGCCGATAAGCACGGCAATCGGTGATGATAATCTTAAAATTGCTAAGGCAAGTTATACTTCGTCTAACTCATCGATAGTTTATATAGATTTTTATAAACAAAGCGGTAATTTAATTAAAACTTATGACTATGGTTATGCGAGAATGCTTATCCCCAATACCATCTATATAGATAAGTCGGAGAACTTGTCAGACGCGCAGTATTATATTGCTTACGATACTTACGCAAAGTCAAATAATCACGACGGAGATAGGGTAGAACTCTTTGATAACCTCTTTGGTCTTTTTACTGGTACAACAAAACCCGGTGAAAACGATGACGTAAATACTATGCATAGAATGTTTGACGGTTACGGAACAGGTATTAGAGAGGCTATATTTGGGTCGCCGGATTCGGTATTGTCGTGGACGGCTACAGGACCATCAGGAGTAAAAACTAACAATTCAGTAACCGAAATAGAAGCTAGAGATAAGCGCATTACCACTATAGTAACACTTAGCGGAAAACCGGCAGATAAGTATCAAGCAGGTGGCGCGGATGCCGATTATAGTACGACAGGTAAAACAGGCACCTTTAGACATGGAGATAATTCATATACCTTAGGTTTCACAAAATATAAGAATTTTGGTAGTTGGCCTACCGTCATGACTCAAGATTATTTCGGTGATTGGGAGCATAACGGTGGCGCTAAAGGCTCCGGCGCTTTTAACGGCGGTACATCTGCCTCTACGGGTATAGTCGTACCTTCTTTTGAAGATGACAATATGTACGTTAAGTATCCTGAAATTAACGTATGTATTTACGATAAGTCCGAGTTATTCGCTACAATCAAAAAATTCGAAAATAAAGCTTTACTCTCCGAATTGAACGGAGGAAATAATTCCGCTTACGATAGAGCTCAAGCGTGGCTTATTGCTGAAGGTAAAAAAGCATTTGAGGATGCAAAGTCTGTTTTCACGACGAGAGAAGTTTCTCAAGAAGTTATAAACAGCGCTACTGCAAAACTCAATGAATATATATTTGAACTTGAAAGAGTTCAAGAATCCGAGATTCAGAATATGTCAAAGATTTATGACGATAGTACAATCCGCGCAGAAGATATTAAGACTATTGAAGGCTGGGAAAGATTTGATTCTAAGTATTTCAATATCAAATTTTTGTTCGTAGTTGAGAATGGAGATAGCACTACATATAACGAGGTAGAGTATATCAACAAAGTAGGCACTTACGTTATTCAAGTTTCTCCTAAGAAAGAAGCTATTATGATTAACGGTGCGCAGTGGAAATTCTGTTGGACCGGCGACGGCGATCAGTATGAGTATATTTCAATAGGCTCTTTGATGGTCGGCAATGTTAAGTTGGTCGTCTCTAACGTAATGGCTACTGTAGAATTGCCTTACAAGAATTCCAACTACAGTATTACTTTTGCATCGATAGCGCCGGACGTAAACTATAACGGTAGCGGAACTGCTTCCGGTGGCGAAAAAAATAAGTATTTCCCTAATTTGTATGATGGCAACGTAGCTAAAGTTAAGTTATCTTTAGACGGAACCAACTATAATAGTGAATTGGTTCAAATGCAAAACATAGGAGATACGATAGTATATTACGAAGTCTCTTCCGACCCTAACTACGATCCTGTTTACGGTCAATTTACCGTATCAATCAAGCCGGCTGAGTTGACTTTGTCTTTTAGCGAAGTTTCGCAGATTTACGGCGATGCCAAGATGGATGCCGGTGACATCGTTGCTACAGGCAAGGTTTCGTGCGAAGCCAACTCCACGGAAGATACTACTTGGGCAAACGCGCTACTTAGTCAAATCTTTACTTTGCGTGTCGGCGCGTCAGGCACTGTTTATAATGGCAAAGAATACTTGGATGCCGGCAAATACGATATTCTCGCTGTTGTCAACACAGAATGGCAGAATAGAGTATCGGCTACCGTAAAATACAAAGATGACAACAACATCGGCGCATATGTAGTAAATGCTAAACCTGTTCATATCACTTGGTCTAATACCTCGTCTTACTACGACGGTCAGACCGGTCATAGATCGGTTGCGAACGTCGCTACGAGCGAATTGGTGGCTAAAGACCAGGCAAACAACTTGACGCTTACGCCGACGGTAAGCCTCAAAGACGGCGGTTCGGTAGTTTCAGCCGGCACTTATGACGTAAAAGTAGATTTTCATAATAGTAATTATACTTGCACTGACGAAGAGCTTGCGAACGGCGCATTTACAATCAATCCTCGTCCTATCTCGGTGACTTTATTCGACCGCAATAGAACGTACGGAGAAGGCGATTCTGCAAGCGTAACTTGGAGTAATTATCTTAAAAATTTCGATTCTACTATCGACGTTGACGGAGTATTTTCAACTGTTTTAGCTAATGGTTTGAACGATGGCAAAGCTCCTCTCGTAGACCTTGCGTCCTCTATATTTAAGTTGAGTATCGGTACTACTGCGGACGACTATACTTCGGGTGACAGCGCTGATCCGACATTTGTAGCCTCTGATAGATATTTCAAGGTTAACGAAAATACGGGTTATGTTTTGACCATAGAACTTATCGACAGTGACAACAGTAATTACGTATTGGTAAACAGCGTTAGCGCTAAACTCTACGTTCATCCTGCTAAAATTCTATTTACAGAAACCAGCTTGGAGTCTAAGTCTTACAACGGCGCAGAGCAAACGATTGCCATCGACAATGATAAGTTGAAAGCGAGAATGAGCGGTTACGAAAAAGCCAACTATGACACGCTTTTTGCCAACGGCGCGATCAAGGCTGAGTACAAGGTAGACGCTCCGTCTGCTTATGCAACAAGCGGATATACTACCGATTTGAAGTTAAAACAAGCTACTACTTATGAAATAAGCTATAAGATTACTGCTCCTAACCATGAGGTTAGAGAGGGTAGCGTTAGAATACAAATCAATGCCGTAGACGTCTATATTGATTTTACTCCTTATGACGGCGCTCGTTACGGCGATGCAATACCTGATTCCGATACGTTGAAGAGCTTACTCAAAGTCAAGTTCTATTCATCGGCTGATAAGGCAAGCGAATTTGCATTTGCTGACGAGATATCTGTCAGATTGCTCGGCGGTGGTGGCGGTGACGACACGCTTTACGGCGACAAAGTAACACCGGGTTCTTACAGCGCGTCTTACGTTCGTGACGCAGTTGTTGAAAATTACAATGTTCGCTATACGAGCAGAAATGGCGCGGACAGCAATATTAACGTATATACTATAAAGCAAAAGGAATTGCATATTATATGGAAACAAACAGGCGCAGGCTGGGAGAGCGACGGCTTGACATTTACATACAACGGTCACGCGCTTTCGGTAGAACCTGTTGCTGATCCTGCAGATATAGTATCGGGAGATTCCATCACTCCTGCTGAACCTACTTGGGATAAATCGGGCGGTAATGTAGGAACTTATAAGGCTACGACTTCTCTGTCTACGCAACTTAACAGAGAAAAATATACTATAGTCAACCCAACGCAGGAATTTACTATAATTCCAAGAACTATTAAAGTTCGAATCAAGAACCAAACGGCTACTTACGGCAATGCTAGCACTGTACCGTTGGGAACTTCCTTAATCAATCCTGACAGCGCTGACGCGCTTTGGGGCTACGATAGCGGATCGCTTCAGTTTGTAAACGGTGAGTATACCAACTTCAAACTTACTTCCGACGCGCAAAATCCGACAGGCGAAGCAAAATACGTTGATGTAGGCGATTATGATATTATTGTTGAGGCTGTGACCAAAGGTAGCCAAGCAGATCAAAACTACACCTTTGAAATCGTAAAAGACGGCGTAGAGGGCGAGAGTGGTTTCAATGCTACGTTTAGCATTACTCGCGCTACTATTCACTACACCGGTAGACAGTTCAATATCAAATATGACTTCGCGGATACGTCTAATAATACTGAAAAAAATTACGTTACTCAAAATCAAGTAAGAGCAAGAATATCTACGACTGTAGGTACTCCTACAAGCGAATTTAATATTGAGATGACTAATTTGGTTCCTTGGACCGCAGAACTTGATGGCGTGGACGGTACGTACGGTGATACTCTTGGTTGGAATGAAATTGAGGAGACAGCCCCTGCGACAGCCGTTGGTCTATATTATCTATTTGTTAAGATCACGCACGAAACCAACTATGAGACGTTCTACTCCAAGATAGAAGTAAATATCCAAACCGATTGGGTATCCATTACTATCATTGGCGACGGTATCAAGGCTAGTTACGGTGAAACGACGCATTCTTCCTCTGCAATTTTCCAAGAGTTGAAGGAACAAATCACTTATATTGGCGGAATTGTGAATACTGAAACAAATCAAGAAGCTGACCGTGACTACGCTTTGAAAAAACTCGAAGAATACGTAAACAACAATCAGATTGAGTTCTTCGTAGGTATGGGCGATACGATTACCCAAATGACGACCAATGGTGACTTTGGCGACTATTCAATCTTTATTAAAGTGTTGGATAGCAGTCTGAATACTTATTTCCGTTTCTTGGACGAGAAGAACGAGTCGGGTACTGATAAACCTACGACTAATATCAACAAATATCACGTTGGTAAGAGAGTCGTCCAAATGAATTGGGGCAAGGACGGAAGCATGGACGAAGTTTACGGCGCTCACAGCGACTCGTTGACCGATCCAAGCGCAAGTCACATCTATAGCGTTAAAAATCCAATGCCCGGAGATAACGTTCGTGTAACCGTAACGTATCTTAAGAAAGAAAATGGAGTATGGGTACCATTACCTCAAGGCGAGCACACGCTTGAAGTAGGCGAGTATCTTGCAAGAGTTACCGCAGTATCTCACGACAATTACGAGGTACCGACTGGAGACGGAAACTGGCTTGAGCAAAAGTTCGAAATAACCAAAAAGTCGTTGACTATTAAGTTAATGGATCGCAATGATTTGAGTTATGGTGCTCCAAATGCTACTAAAGACAATATAAATAATTTCCTCAATGTGCAAGTTGCAGGAATCACGCGTTATAACATACTTAACGGTGATACCTTTGCATATGACGATACTGTTACAGACGTGTTTAGGTTCGCTCTCGACTTTACGCTAGAAAGCGGTTATACCTACTTGCACGCAGGCGATTATACAATTACCTACGATAAGAGCTTTGTCAATCCTAACTATGACATTACGTTCCAAGAGGGTACGTTTAAGATAAATAAAGCTTCGGCTGACAACGTGCACTACACTCAAGCTCAACTCAATAACGTGACGTACAACGGCAAGAACTTCTCGCTCATTCAAGATGATATTTTAGACCGTATAACGTTGATTGGCGACGGCGTTAAATTGCTCAACGCATATCAAGCAATTAAGTTCTATTGCAGATTGCAAGGCGATACGGACTTCACTGAGAACCTCAGCGTAAAGGACGCAAAGACTTACACAGTTGACATAAAGATAGAAGCTCCGGATCACGAAGTGCAAACCATTACTGGAATCAACTTCACGATTCAGCAAGCTGTCGTTAAAATTTCTATGACCCAAACCGATAAGACTTACGGCGATACCCTCGCTGATATGCTTAACAAGGCTGGTTTGAGTTCTACAAGCACTTTGAACGATTGGCTGAAGAAGAAGTGTAATATCAAACTCAGCTACACAGGTACGATTGAAGGCATCAACGAAGACTTTGAATTCATAGTAATTGACAGCGCTGTCGATCCTGATAATCTTACAGGCGTGACCCAACTTGTGCCTGGTACTAGTCACAACGTTGGCACGTACAGAGTATATGTCAATATTGATAAGCTCAACGGCAACTATTCATTCGACTTCGAGCAAAAGGCAGGCGCAACCTTTAAGTGTAACGCTAATGCTTATCGCATCGTTCCAAGAGACGCTCAAGTTACTTGGAAGTCGGACAGTGAGGTTGTTGTAAGTGGCAACTTTAAGCCGGAATACACAGGCGCGCCAATCGTGCTTGCTCCGTACGTAACGGATATTGCTGATAATCAAGAGAAACAACTTGACGCTACCGGTAGAAATACCAATGTTGGCGCAGGTACGGCAAAAGTATCGGTAGATAAGACTAATGCAGATAATTTGTGGATGAACAATTACAACTTCATTGGTGATACGTTCAATTATGAAATCCTACCTAAGAGCGTTAAAGTTACAATCAATGACCTTAGCGTTGGCTATGGACAAGAAGAATCTAAGCGTAGTTTCTGGGTAGATTTGAACGACGTTAATAGATTTACTTCCGATACTCAATTAATAGGTTCGCCTATCAGATTGTTTGTCAACGCTTCGACCACTAAAGAGTATCTTGGCGCAACGACTTATACCATTCAAGGTAAATGTAACTCTGATAACTATAAAGTAGAGTTCACAACGGGAACGCTGACAATAACTCCCGCTGACATCAATAACAACAATGAGAAGTCGCACTCTCAACCTTACAACGGCGGTGACTTTGTTGCCAACGTTAAGCAACTTTTGATTGACGGCAACTATTATACGCTTGCCGGAGATATGACTTGGAATGACGCAACAGTAACGTATAACGTTGCAGACGCGACCATACAGGGCATTGGCACTAAAGAAGTAGAATATACAATTAAACTTGCCAACCACGTAGATATCAAAGGCACGATTGAGATTGCGGTAACGCAAGCATTACTTGTAGCCAATGTTACCAAGGGCGCAAGTAGCGTATATGGTAGCAAAGTGCTCTCGTCAGCTCAATTGTTCAAGTACGTAACTTTGGATACAGACAATTCGACTTTGACTACTGTCAAGCTTGATTCGATTATCAGACTCTCTGTAAATGTTGACGATACTTACAGCGATAGGTTGCTTAACAGAGGTTCGTATTCTTTAACTTACGAGTGGTTAGATGAGAGTTACAAGGCTTTGTATAACATAAGATTAAACAACAATGTAATCGGCGTATACGAAGTAACTCCAAAAGCAATCTCGTTCGTATGGAATTATGATGAAAATACCAAGTTTGTATACAACGGCAGTGGACATCGCGTAGAAGCTGTATTCAATGGCGTTATCAGCGATGATGATGTTAAGATTGGCTACTACAATAATGCGTCGGCAGTTAATGCAGGTACTTATAAAGCTTCCGCTCAGGGACTTATCGGTGAGGACAGTAGCAACTACGAGCTAGACTCTACGTCGACGCTTGAATGGAGAATATGGCCAAAAGAGATAGACGTTGAGTGGACCGCAGGTGACTTTACCTACAACGGCGCTCCTCATACCAGCGCTATTCAAAAGATGGCTGCCGCTAAGACAAGCGATTTGGTTGCAGGTGACGTTTGCGGAATTAACGTCAACGTTGAGTGGGACGATAGAATCTATGCAGGTAAGCATATGGCTGAGGCTAGTAGCACTAATCCAAACTATGTTGTAAAAAAAGCTACTGCTACCTTCGAGTTTGAAATCAAGAAGGCTATGATTTATATCACTTGGAGCGATGACGTATTGTATTACAATGGCGAGCTTCAAGCTCCAAAGGCTATGATAGAAGGCAATCAGCTTGTTGCAGGTGACGTTTGCAACATTACCGTAGAAGGCGCTCAAAGGAACGTTAAGACCAGCGGTAATTACGTCGCTACGGCTACTATAGACAATCCTAACTATGCTGTCGTATCAAGTAGCGCTTCCACAGCGTTCAACATAGCTCCTAAGGCTATCACCTTCAATTGGGATGGCACTAATACCAACCTTATATATATCGGCGCTCCTCAAGCTCCTAGACCCAATGCTATAGGCTTAGTTGCGGGAGATGAAGTCGAGTTTGCATTCGACGGTATGCAAGAGAACGTCGGTAAAGATTATATTGCTACGGTGACCGGCATAAAGGGCAACGCTAACTACGTAATCGACTGGGATAGCCAGACCGCTGTTGCGACTGTTACGTTCTCAATCGGCAAGGGCGTCAACGGATTCAAGGAAGAAGGATTCAAACTTCCTGCAATTCTTGATAAATTGCCTTGGATAGACAGCGCTCCTGAAGTTAAGTTCGGTCAAGATAACCTTGTTGTCAAGTACTATTCTGACAAGAATTTGACTAAAGAAGTAACGAATATTGATAAAGCTGGCGAAGGTAAATACTGGGTTACGGTATTCGTAGCAGGTACTGAAAACTATGACGACTTCTATCAAGTATTTGAAGTTGAAGTTCAAGGTAACTTGAATATAGCAATCATTATCTTGGCTTCTGTTGCATCGGTACTATTGCTCGCAGGCGCTTTGATAGTAGTTCTTACTACCAATAAGTCCGGCAAAAAGAATAAACAAGAAGAAGGAGGCGCTGAATAATGATAACCTTGATAAGTGCGCTTAACCTTACGGCAAAAATCGGCATAAGCATTGCAGTTTTCGTAGTGCTTATCGCCGTAGAAGTGTTGGCATTGGTTATGCTTGTTAAATGGAAAAAGAATTATAAGCAAGCTCTCATTAAGAAAGCAAAGGAAGATAAGAGAGATGCAGAGTTGGCGAATAGCAAGCCTGTGACGGCTATAGATTTGTCACAAGAGCATGCAGAAGTAAATACTGTCGAAAATACGGCAGTAGAAGCGTCCGAAGATAAGCAAGACGAAAAAGCTGAGGATAAAGCTGTAGCAAATGAAACTGAAAACCAAGTTGTATCTAAAGAGCAAGATAAGGTTGTTGAAGAAGAAACTTCGACAAATGAGAAAGAAAGCGAAGAAGTAGTCTCTGAAGAAAAGCAAGACAGCGTAGCTGACGCTACAAAGGCATTTGCTTTCGCTCCGCTTTTCATGTGGGGCGCAACCACAACAGCTATGACTTTGAGAGGTTTCTTGTACGTATTGATAGGTATAGCGGTAGCGCTTGCAGTAGCTGTATTTGCTACGGCAGTAATATTCTCTCAAAATCTAAAGCATGGTTTAGACGAGCTTGAAGAGGACGTGCCGGCTAAAGACCCGACTATAGTTAAAAAGCCTGAAGAAGAGCCAATGAAAGAAACTGAAGAACCTGTAGCTGAAGAAAAAGTATCGCAAGAACCTGTAGTTGAGGAAAAACCTGTCGAAGAAGAAATCGCAGAAGAGGAACTCACCGCAGAAGCTGTTGAAGAAGTTCAAGAAGAGCAACCTGCAGAAGAAGAGGCTGTTGCTGAAGAAGAGCCGATAGTAGCGGAAGCAGAGCCGGCTGTTGCTGAAGAAGAGCCTGTTGTGGAAGAGCAACCTGTTGTTGAGGAGAAGCCTAAGCCCGCTCCTGTCAAGAGAGAGCCTAAACCAAGAGAGAGAGCTGTCGTTATTGACAATGTTTCATACATGATGAAAGACGATAGATTCCTGTTCAATCCTACGGACGACGGTTGGTACATACTTCTCACCAAGACTTTTACGGCAAAACTTATTCAGTCTGACGAGTACGTCAAAGATTATTACACTGAGTTGAAGAATGAATTGCTTTCTTACAACAAAGTTCATGCAAGAATGAGCAAAAAGCGTGAGAGTTTCAACTTCGGTCGTACGTGCTTGGCGCGTCTGTCGATAAGAGGTAAGACGCTTAGATTACACCTTGCTCTCGACGCTAACGATTATGCAGAAACCAAGTATATAGTTGAAGATACATCGCAGACCAAGTCGCTTGCAGATACTCCGCTTATGTATAGGATCAAGAATGATCGCCGTCTTAAGTATGCAAAAGAGTTGATTGCTACGCTCATGGAAAAAGTAGGAGCGGTAAAACAAGAGATTGAGCCTGTCAACTATACGGCAATGTATCCTTACGAAGAGACCGAGCCATTGATTGAAAGAGATCTTATCACTCGTAGATTTGTCAAGGGTAAGGTTCCGGAGGATAAGGGATTTGACTTTGCGCAAAAGACCTTTAAGGCAAAACTTATTCAGTCTGACGATGCTGTCAAAGAGTACTATTCTAAGGTAAAGAATCACTTGCTTTCTTACAAGAAGATTCATGATAGATTGAGCAAAAAGCGCGAGACCTATCGCTTTGGTAGAGTTTGCGTTGCCCGCATGGCAATTAGAGGAAAGACCTTAAGACTGTACCTTGCGCTTAATCCGGCAGACTACGTAGATACTAAGTACATAGTAGAGGACTTCTCGCACGTTAAGTCAGTCGCAGACACTCCTCTTGCAATCAAGCTCAAAAACCCGCGCCGTCTAAAGTACGCAATGGAATTGATTGACGCGACTATGGTAAATATGGGCGTAGTTCATAAGCGTGATATTATTGATACCGACTATACGTCAGATTTGGCTTACGAGAGTACTGAGGAATTGATGGAGAAGGGACTTGTCACCAACGTACACGTGAAGGGTAACTCTTTCGTAGCTCAACACTTCTCGTTCAAAGAAAAAGACGCTGAGGACGAAGTAGCTTCTGACGAGGATAAATAATTATCCATTAATAATCATAAAAGACGGAGATTTCTCTCCGTCTTTTTTATTTTCAATAAGTTGTATTTTAAGCGAAGTCAAAGACTGTATTATTTATTTCTAAGTGATTTCTAACTTAGCCAAGTGCAGTTTTGAAATTTATATCGCTTAGTATTCGACAAAAATAGTCTATATTTTATTTTATACGCTAATTCTATCTAACGGTTTTACTTTAT
This sequence comes from Clostridia bacterium, assembly GCA_029060065.1. Taxonomy (GTDB): domain Bacteria; phylum Bacillota; class Clostridia; order Christensenellales; family UBA3700; genus RACS-045. The sequence goes on from JAIDUT010000065.1 coordinate 30,351, forward strand.
AATGCCATAGAAGGAGAGTTTTATGGCAAGAAAAATAGTCGTTACGTCGGGTAAAGGCGGAGTAGGTAAGACGAGTGTGCTTGCAAGCCTTGGCATATGCCTTGCCACGCGTGGCAAAAGTGTACTTATGATCGACGGCGACGTCGGACTTAACAATCTCGACGTTGTAATGGGTATGGAAAATCGCGTAGTATACGATATGGCAGACGTTATCGACAATAAGTGCCATATTAATCAAGCGCTTTTGCAAGAAGAGGGAATGGGACTGTATTTGTTGCCGTCTGCGCACGCTTACAGTAGCGAGAAGCTGACTAGCGCAGTTTTTGGACAGTTAATTGCGCGTATCGAGAGTATGTTCGACTTTATTCTGATCGACTGTCCTGCGGGCATTGACGGCGGTTTTCACCGCGCCGTAAGCTGTTGTGACGAAGCCATTGCCGTGACGACTCCGCATATTCCCGCCATAAGAGATTGCGATAAGGTACTGGGACTTCTTCGCAGTTATAAGCTCAATTCTATCAGTCTTATCGTCAATAGGGTACGCGGTGACTTCGTCGTATCAGGCAAGATGATGAACGGCGGAGAAATATCCAAGCTACTTAGATGTCCGCTTATCGGAGTAGTTCCCGAGGACGACGCTATTACCGTTTATTCTCAACTTGGCAGAATAGGTATGAATACGTCTTCCTCTCGCGATGCAATTGATATGATTGCTTGCAACGTGCTTAATAATACTTTCAAATTATACGACGTTACGAAAGGCTATAGAGGAATAATTGGCAAATTAAAAAGACTGGTGTCGGGTAGGTAAATATGAACGAGAGCAAAATTATGGAAAGACGCCTAAAAAAAGTGCTTATGCAGGATAAAATCAACGCTTATGAGGGCTTAACGAGAGCGCTTGAGAGCGACCTTAGACTTTTGCTCGGATGTTATATGACGCTATGCGGTGACGTTAGTATCAATATAGATATAGTAGATAATGGAGAATACCAGATTAACATTTCCGCCAAAGCTGACAACATCAATGCTCCAAATATTATCTGAAAATTTTCAAATTTAAGTCATATTTTCCCTATAAGACAAATATGCTATACTATCTTATGTATAGGAGTTTGTTATGAAATACGACGATTACAAAATCACGGAGAGCGTAAGTATCCCCAACCAAAATATCACGCGTTCTAAGGCTATGCCAAAAAAGAAGAAAAAGGTCAACGTGCTGGACGTATTTATTGTTCAAGCTATCATTTGCGTTGGTATAAGTTGCGGAGTATTGATTTCGCGTATAATCGAATTGGGTTTTTAGGGCGTGAAAATAAAACTGCATCCGCTATTTTGTCTGCTTGCGGGTGTATTCCTCGTATTGGGACAGTTTGAGCTGTTGTGCGGGTATCTCGTCAGTATCGTCGCGCATGAAGTCGCTCACAACCGTATGGCAAAGCTCAGAGGCTATGGCATGGGCGTTATTACGATAATGCCTTATGGCGGGTCGTTGGAATGCTCAGAAGATTATAATGACAGCGACAATATTCTTATCGCGCTATCAGCGCCACTGTTTAATCTAGCTGTTGCAACATTTATAGTGGCACTTTGGTGGCTCATGCCGGACGTGTATAATTATACTCGCGAGCTATGTTTTGCCAATCTCTCTTTGGGACTTATCAATCTTTTGCCACTTTATCCCCTCGACGGAAGCCGTGTAGTAATATCGCTTGTTAGAAATAAGATTAAGGCAGTCAATATTCTCAAATGGATTACTATTGTTGTCGGCGGACTTATGCTGATTGGCGGTATAGTATTGATATTCTTTACTTTCAACGTAACGTTACCTGTGTTTGGATTATTTTTAATATTGAGCGGGATTTTTACAAGTAAAGGACAGAGTTATTATCACTTAGCCAATTCCCGTCCTTTTGTCAAAGATTATACGCAAGGACTGAAGGAGGAAGTGGTGTATATCTCCGGAGATAGCCAACTTTTCAAGTTTTTGCGCTACTTAGGCAGAGATAAGATTTGTAAGTTTATCGTCATCGACGGCAAAGGCGACAGAGTATGCGTTGTAGAAGAACGTACTTTAGAGAAGTTGTGTATGTCGCACGAGTTGAGCGTGAGTATATTTGAAGCTCTGAAAGACTTGAATTCTACGGCAGATTAATGTTAAATTAAATAAATACGGCGTATTAATGCCATTTGTACAAAATACCTTGCAAAATCAAGGTATTTTTGTTATAATATTTTGTGTAATTATGCTATTTGTGGCATTATGTAATTTTAAGGGGAACAAATAATTAATTACAGAGGTTGAGATGTATTACGCAGGTGTTGATATTGGCGGTAAAAATATTAAAATGGGCATTGTTGACGATTTCGGAAACGTGGTGTCATCTACGACATACAAGACTCAAAAAGAAAGAGGGTATGATGCCATTTTGCTTGAAATGATAAGTAATATCAATTCGCTATGCGAAGAGGCGGGGTTCGATATAAGCGAACTGTCAGGTATAGGTATTGGCGTCCCGGGAATTGTCAACTCGCGCGCAGGACTGGTAATGTCGTGCGCCAATCTAAATTGGAAGGGCGTAGACCTCGCGGGCGATGTCAAGAATTTGACCGGCAAAGAGTGTAAAGTCTGCAATGACGCAAACTGCGCGGCTCTTGGCGAACAACGTTTTGGAAGCGGAAAGAATTTCAAAAATCTAGTTTTTATCACTCTCGGCACGGGAGTAGGCTCGGGAATAATCATTGACGGAAATCTTTTCGAGGGACTTGGTTGCGCCGGCGCAGAAGCGGGGCACATGGGTATACAGGTAAACGGTGACAAGTGCAGTTGCGGAAACAAAGGCTGTTGGGAAGAATTTATTTCTGCAAAGGCTTTAATAGAGCAGACAAAGCACGCTATTGAGAATAATCCTGAAAGTTTGCTTGTCGAGATTTGTAAAGACGGTATCAGCGGTAAGTCGGCGTTTATAGGCGCAAGAGAGGGCGATAGCGTAGCCAAAGACGTAGTAGAAAAATATATCAATTACCTAACTTACGGCTTGATAGGTTTGACGAATATACTGCACCCGCAAGCATTTGTACTTGGTGGCGGTATTGCCAATGAGGGCGTAGACCTTATTTTGCCTGTCAAGCATTTGCTCAACGAGTATATAGACAACAACGGTTTTTATCCTTACGTCGACGTTGTGGGCGCAAGCCTTGGCAATGACGCGGGATATATGGGCGCGGCGGCGCTAGTGATGTAATATGTGGGATAAGTTAAAGGATATCTTATTACAAGTGCAAAAGCCCGCGCGGTATGTGGGTGGAGAATATAATTTGCCTGATATGGACAAGCCCTGTAAGGAGCGCGTCTTATTGTGCTTTAGCGACAAATACGAAGTGGGCATGAGTAATATAGGTACGAGAATACTCTACCATATGCTCAACGATATGCCCGATATAGTATGCGAGCGTTGTTACGCGCCTGATTTAGATATGGCGGACCTCTTGAGAAAGAACAATCTTCCTTTATTTTCAATCGAAACTAAACGCGATGCAAAAGCCTTTGATCTTATAGGTTTTTCCGTTCAATTTGAATTACAATTTACTAATATCGTATACATGCTTGATTTAATGGGCATTCCTTACTTTGCAAGCGAGAGGGGCGAGGAATATCCTCCTATCGTTGCGGGAGGTCCGTGCGTAGTCAATCCTATGCCATTTGCGCCATTTTTTGACGCGGTGCTAATAGGTGAAGGCGAGAAGAATCTCAAAGAACTCACTCTTTTGCATATGCAGTGCAAAGAAGAGGGGGTATCAAAGCGAGAGTTTTTACAAAGGGCAAGCAAACTCGACGGAGTATATGTCCCTGCTCTCCACAATCCGACTAAGAGAGCCGTAGTCAAGGATTTGGACGAAGCGTACTATCCCACTAAGATATTAGTGCCGAATTGCGATATTGTGCACGATAGATCGTCAATAGAGTTGTTCAGAGGTTGCGCTAACGGATGCAGATTTTGTCAAGCGGGTTTTTATTATCGCCCCATTAGAGAGCGTTCGGTTGATACATTGGTAACTCAAGCATGTCAGCTAATGGACAACACAGGTTATGATGAACTCGGACTTTTGAGTTTGAGTACCAGCGACTATTCGGGACTTAAAGAGCTTGTTGATAGAATAAAAGTTGAAGCGGATAAACGCAAGGTAAAAGTTGCTTTACCGTCGCTAAGACTTGATAGTTTCGAGGCGGAAATATATGAAGAGATTCAAGGCGCGTCATTAACGTTTGCGCCCGAAGCGGGTACGCAGAGATTGCGTGACGTAATCAATAAGAATATCAACGAAAAGGATATACTTTCATCTCTGACTACAGCCATGAAGTATGGAGTAAAGAACGTCAAATTATACTTCATTATGGGATTGCCCACAGAGCAAGAAGAGGATTTGCAGGGTATCGTGGACATAGTGCGCCTTATCAAAAAGTTGCACGCAGAGTACGGTACTTCCAAATTGCTCAATATCACGGTTTCAACTTCTATATTCATTCCCAAACCGCTTACGCCATTCCAATGGGAACGTCAGATTTCTATGCAAGAGATGCTGGATAAACAAGCGTTTATGAGAGAAAACTTGCGTATGAAAAACGTCAAGTATTCTTGGCACGGCGCTGAATCGTCTATTATCGAGGCGATATTTGCAAGGGGAGATAAGTCGCTTGCAAAGGCAATCGTCAAAGCGTATGAGCTTGGTTGTGTATTTGATTCTTGGAGCGAGAACTTCGACTACGATAAGTGGCTTAAGGCTTTTGAACTCAGCGGTGTGAATTATCAGAAGTTCCTTGACGGATTTTCCGAGGACGAGGAATTGCCTTGGGATATTATAGACAACGGCGTAACGAAGGCGTATCTTCTTAAAGAAAGACATAAGGCATATGAAGGCAAATGTACTCCCAACTGCCTTAAGAAATGCAACGGTTGCGGAGCTAATAGACTTGAGAGGTGTCGTATATGATAATACTCAAGCATTACAAAGTCGACGACGTGAGTTACGTGTCGCATAAAGATATTTTGAGAGTATTACAAAGAGGACTTAAAAGAGCGGGTGTTGACGTCAAGTATTCGCAAGGCTACGTTCCTCATATGCTGACGTATACAACTACTCCCGTACCGCTTGGAGTACAGTCTACAGCCGAGTATTTCGCTTTTGAGCTTAACGGAGAAGTGGACAAAGTTGAAATGCTTGTAAGATACAACCAATCTATGCCTTTCGGTATGCGCGCTGTCGCAAGTTTTTACAAAAATAAAAATCCTAATCTTGCCGGTATTGTTACCGCGAGCGATTATGTAGCTAAGAGCGCGGACGTTTTGCCAAAAGAGATTGAACGTATAGCAGATTGTCAAAACTACGTAATACCGACAAGTAAAAAAGGCGAAGTCGTGGAGAAAGACATTGCGTCTTTGATATACGCATTGCGAGTAGACGGCAATCACCTGTTTATGCGACTTGCAAGCGGTAACGCTAATTTGCGCGCTGACAGTTTTGTCAATCATATCAATGAAAAGTTCGGCTTGAATATCAAAATCAACGATATATGTCGCGTAGCTCAGTTAGTCGGAGTAGACGGAAAATTTATCGACGTGGAGGAATTGCTCAAATGAAAGACATATTGATCAGCGTAAATCCCAGCGATACGCAGGTGAGTATCGTATCTGACGGCGAGCTTGTCGAGTTTTGGGTCGAGCGGAAAAATATAACGAGATTGGTAGGCAATATCTACAAGGGTAAGGTGCAGAACGTGCTCAACGGTATGCAAGCCGCTTTTGTCAATATAGGCTTGGAGCGCAATGCTTTCTTATATGCCGGTGATACTCTTGAATACGGTGAGATACTTAAAGACGTAACGGAGAAAAAACTTAATCTAAAGGCGGGAGATAATATTCTTTGTCAAGTTACCAAAGAGCAGTTTGGTTCAAAAGGCGCAAGAATAACTATGAACGTTACGCTACCGGGTAGGTCCGTCGTACTTATGCCTCAGATAGATTACGTCGGCGTGAGCCGTAAGATTACCGACGAGAAAGTCAAGCAAGAACTTGTAGACTTTGTAAATTCTATCAAGCCTAACGGTTACGGCATTATTCTTCGCACTCAATCGGTGGACTGTAGTAAAGAGGAGATTCAGGAAGAAATTCAAGAACTTGTAGCTCGGTGGCAGAAAATAAAAGAAGCTAATATGACAAAGCCGGCAGGTTCTCTAATTTATAAAGAAGAGGGCGTAGCCATTCGCGCAGTGCGAGATATGCTTCGCGACGACGTAGACCATATAATAATCAACGACAGGAAATTACTTGAAGAATTCAAAATTGCCTTTTCAGCGCTCAATGAGAAAAAACCCGATTTATTTGTGCTTTACGAGGGCAAGGAGAGTATGCAAAAGAATTTTGGCTTGACAAAACAAGTAGAGGACCTTTTGCAACGTAAAGTAGTACTCGCCAACGGCGCTTATCTAATAATTGACCGCACAGAAGCATTGACAGTCATAGACGTAAACACAGGTAAATATGTGGGCGAGAAAAATTTGGAGCAGACTGTATTTGAAACCAACTGCATTGCCGCTAAAGAGATTGCCCGTCAACTTCGCGTTCGCAATATAGGCGGTATAGTCGTAATTGACTTCATAGATATGGATAATCCGGAGCATAATCAAAAGGTGCTTGAAGTTTTGCAAGAGGCGCTTGCTTTGGACAGGACGAAGACTTCGCTCGTAGGTATGACGCCTTTGGGGCTAGTAGAATTAACACGCAAAAAGACGAGAAGTATGCTTGAAAGCGTTATGTTGCAGACTTGTCCTTACTGTAACGGTAATGCTTACGTCTTATCAGACGAAGTTATGGCGAGCCATATAAAAAACAAACTTAACGATGTCTTTGCATGCGAAGATAACAAGTCGGTGCTGGTTACGGTTGCGCCAAGCGTATTTCACAAGATATTCTCGTATAGACTTTTAGAAAAGGAATGCGCAGTAGAGTGGCGCGATAAAAGAATTTATCTAAACCCGGACGATAGAATGCATATTGAGAAGATAGATATTAAAGTTTTGCACGGCGCAATACTGGATTTGCCGGATAAAGCAAAGATGCTTTATTGATGCGTTTAGCCAGAGTAAGGCTAGGCAAATGGGAAAAATAATCTAAAAAAATACGCTACTCTTTATTGAGTAGCGTATAAATTTTTGCGTTGATTTTTACACTTCTTTTGCGTAAACGCTAACTTGCTTTTTATCTTTGCCTTTGCGCTCGAACTTAACTACGCCATCGATAAGCGCATAGAGAGTGTCGTCCTTGCCGATACCAACGTTGTTGCCTACGTGGAACTTGGTACCTCTTTGTCTAACCAAGATATTTCCGGCCAAAACGAATTGACCGTCAGATCTCTTTGGTCCAAGACGCTTTGATTCGGAATCTCTACCGTTTCTGGAGCTACCTACACCTTTCTTGTGAGCGAAGAGCTGAATATTTATAAACATATTATTTTACCTCCAATTCTATAAAATCAGAAAAGCCTTCGTGCAAATCTGCAATTCCCAACATCATCGTATTGAGTATTACGTCGCAGTCATGCCTTGTCGCTTTGTCGAGGTCTTGGGGGAGAGTGGCTTTGAGATAACCTCTTTTATCGTCAGTCTTGTAATCTACATTGACGCCTGCCACGCTAAACAGTCCCAAAATTGCCGTCTGAACTATTGACGATAGGGCGGAGCAAACTATATCTTCTCCTTGCACTCCGTAACCGGTGTGTCCCTCGCATTCTATCTCAACAATGCTATTGTTTTGTCTTGTTACGAATATTTTGGTCATTATGCCTTGATTTCTGCTATCTTCAAAGCAGTAAACGGTTGTCTATGACCTTGACGCTTGCGCTCATTTTTCTTGGACTTATACTTGAAAACAACGATTTTCTTAGCCTTGTCCTGAGCAACCACTTCAGCAACTACCTTGGAATTTGCTACTTCCTTGCCACAAGCGATTTTACCGTCATTGTTAAGCATAACAACGTCAAGTTCTACCTTAGCGCCGATCTCTTTGTCGATTTTCTCGACTTTGATGATTTCGTCCTTGGCTACCTTGTATTGTTTGCCACCTGTCAAAACTATTGCGTACATTTGATACCTCCTCTTACCAGTCTCGCTGAAACGGGTGGTCTTAGACACTTTGCGACCCTACTCATGCGGCTCAACAAGTATGTTACCATAATTATAATTTATTGTCAACCAAAAAACTTATAATATAATTAAAATATTAAGAAGGTAGATTTACTTCAGATTCTTGATTTTATCCAAGTCACCGCTACACAAAGCGTCTAAACTATCAAAAATTTTTTCTTTTGACCAATCCCACCACTTTAGTTTCAACAAATACTCAATAGTAGCATCGTCAAAGCGTTTGCGAATTACTTTTATGGGATTGCCGGCAACTATATGGTATGGCTCTACATCTTTTGCCACTACCGAATTAGCTCCTATGATTGCTCCGTCGCCTATATGTACGCCCGGCAAAATCGTCACGTTTTGACCTATCCAAACGTCGTTGCCAATGACGGTATCACCTTTGAGTGGCAAGTCGTCCATTGTCGGAGTAGCTTTTTCCCAACCGTGTCCCATTATGTTAAATGGGTAAGTAGTGAGAGAACACATACGGTGGTTCGCGCCGTTCATAATAAATTCCACGCCTTTTGCAATGGCGCAAAACTTGCCGATAATGAGTTTATCACCGTTGAACTCATAGTGATGAGTGACATGCTTCTCAAAATTTTCCGCGCCGTCCGGGTCATCGTAATAGGTATAATCTCCTACTATAATATTAGGTCGGGTAATGACGTTTTTGATATAGCAAAGACTGGGGATTTTTTCATTTGGAAACTTAGCGTTTGGATTTGGACCGAATTCTTTCAAAATTAACTCTCCTTATTATAGTATAATTATACAATTTTAATTGAGTTATGTCAACTTTGATACCGATAGATAAGCTAATGACATATTTTCCAATTATATAATTATTGGATATAACAATTGCTCAAAAGACTTTATAATGTCATTTTACATTCGTATTCGGGTTGTTAAATCAAAAAGTATTGATAAGTTTGCTAAATTATGATAAAATTAGACAAAACGATTCAAAAGGTGCAAAAATGCTTATACAAAAGAATAATATAATAATAACTGAACTTAAAGACTTTGATATCAGGCATATACTTGATTGCGGTCAGATTTTCAGATATGAAAAATTGAACGAAGGACAGTATAGAGTATACTCAAAAGACAAAACTTGCTTGGTCACGCAAAGCGACGCCAAAGCCGTTATCGAGAGTGACGACGTAGAGTACTTCGTCAAGTATTTCGACTTGCAAAGGGATTACGGGGAGATAAAGCAAAAACTTAAGGGCAAGCCGTTTATGGACGAGGCCATAGAATACGGCCACGGCATAAGGATACTCAACCAAGACAAGTGGGAGATGCTCATTAGTTTTATTATCTCTGCCAACAATCATATTCCGCGTATCAAGGGCATTATAAGCAGACTGTGCGCAAATCTAGGCAAATTTATGGGAGATTATTACGCTTTCCCTACGCCCGAGGCTATGGCTAGCAAGGACGAAGATTTTTATAAGGCGATTGGCGCAGGGTATAGGGCAAAGTATCTGGCTGTTACTTCAAGACAAGTCGCCGACGGCTTTGACCTCAACGCCATAGAGAGTATGGACGGTAATTCGGCTAATAAGAAGTTGTGTGCGCTTATGGGAGTGGGTAGCAAAGTCGCAGATTGCATATTGCTCTTTGGTTATCATAAGCAAGACGTGTTTCCCGTCGATACGTGGATAAAGAAAGTTTATAAGGACGTTGTTGGCGACGGCATAGACAATAATAATATTATTAGGCGGAAATTGATTGATATCTACGGAGATTATTCCGGATACGCTCAACAGTATCTGTTTTTTAACAAAAGAGAAAATTAAGTAATTGCGTAACCTAAAGAGGAATTTTTATCTACTAAAGCTAAGAATTTTTTGATAGTGAATAGGAATAGATAAAATGAATTATGCAATTTTAGTGGACCTCAACAGTATGAGACTTTCTTACGAAAGTTTTGCCAAAGCAATAGCAAGCATTGACGGCAAGATAGCCTATGCGAAACTTTACGGATATAACAATAAGCGAAATAACGATTTCAATGCTTTTATCAAAACTTATGGAGTAGAAGTCGCTTTGCCGGTGAGCAACCGTAAAAAGGTAAGAATAGATATAAGACAAGTAATAGACGCTGTGACGATAGCTTGTACGCGAGTTAACGTCGACGCATTCTTTATTATTTGCAGTGAGCTTGACTCCATAGCGATGATAAATGCGCTAAAAAAACTTGGCAAGCGAGTAATTATGGGAATAGAATCGCCGAGTTTTGTAGCAGAGCAGTGCGACGGTTACGTAATGCTTGAGAGAGCTTTGCCGGACGAGGAGAATAAAAGACCTGCACCAATTAAATCAGAAGAGCGCAACGAGGAGTTCTTACCGTATAGCGGAGTAGAGCAAGAAAAGCCCGTCGATGAAATGGACAGGATAAAGCAAGAGCTTAAAGAACTTTTAGATAGCAAACGCCGTCAAAAGAGCGAAATAGAAATGGGACAGAATGTACTTCAACTCGATGAATTACTAAAGAAATACTTCTGAGAATATTGTTAATAAAAAACCGAGTAATCTTTTTGATACTCGGTTTATTTATTTGCATTATTGTTTATTATCTGGATTGTCAATCGATTTGGTAAATTCGCTAGCATGCTCCGGAAGTTTTTTGGTTTTTCTGCGTTGTTTATTCTCTTGTTCTTTGACGCGGAACTTTTCTATAAACGCCATCTCTTTCTGTACGATTTTATCGCCCCAAGGGGTAGAGTAATTATAAGGCGTTACAAATCCGCTGAAATCGTCTTGCGTGCGTTCTAGTAGCAACGTCATTGTAATTACTAATGCCATGCAAGGAAATGCGACGAATGTGCCCGTATTTATAAGCGAATAACCTTCAAAACCTATAAATACAGCCAAACAAAATAGATTGAAAGAATTTTTGATATTTTTGAAAAGAATTTTAAGACGTACGGCATAGAAATAGATATACGCCACAAGTCCCATAATGCCCATGCAGGCAATGACTTGGAAGAATGTGGAGTGGAACCAATAGATTCCTATTTCGCTTGTCGGTGTTAAATCTCCCTTATATCCTTTGCCTACTCCAAATAGCGGATGAGATTTGAAAAGTTCCCATGCTTCTTTATATAGATTGTTACGGTTAGAAGTGCCAAAACCTCTGTCTACAAGGGACGCAAGCATAGTATTGATTTCCTTCATAAGGCAAAGATACAGTATCAATACTACAATCACTGTTACGCTAATATATAATAGATGCAATTTTTTATTTGGAGCCTTTATTATTGAAAATATAAGCGCAACGACTCCGCTTATTCCGCCGAATATAATACCGCCTCTACTAAAAGTCATGACAAGGCATACGTATTGGAATATGCTTAGACCAAGAAAAATCCAGCCTTGACGGTAGCGAGTGGAAAGATACATAGTCATACCCGCAGTAAAAATCAAATAAGTAGCAAGTCCGTTTCTGTTTGCCCAACCTACGTTCCATACTATTTCATGCCATTGATGAAGAGGTTTGTCTTTTTGAATAATTACTATTATAAGCTGTGCGCACATGACTAAACCGATATACATCATAGTTTTGGCGAAATACATCGGAACGTCGCGTTGTTTATCGCGCTTTAGAAAATGATTGTAAAGCAAATATATAGCCGGAACGCCCAAACCTAACATTATTGAGTCGGGTAGCGCTCTGATAAAATCTTCTTTAATTAGAGTACCTACGCCACCCAAGAACAAAGCGTATGCCACGGCAAGTAATGGGAAAAACATCTTGCCGAGCGTAAACTTATGTCTGCCGTTTTTAATAATAAAAAATATAAGACAAATACCTAGCGGAAAAGCCAGTGGCCACATTTTAGTGTAATCCGAGAATTCGTAAGAATATACAAGTAGAACTGTACTGAAAATATTGACCGTGAACGGAAGAATATCATCCGCGCCTATCAAAGCCAAGCATGCCAAAATCACTGCGCCCGTTATGCCTAAAGGCGCGCACTTAGTAACCCAACCGAGAAATACTACAAAACACACTAACGCAAGATAAAAGTCCGTATATACGAATTTTTTTATAAAACTCTGGTATTTATCGTAACCAGTTTTTAGTTTTTCTAGAGTTATTGTATTTGACATATTTATTACATTATAAAGTATTTGTAACAAAAGAGCAAACAAAAGAGAGATAAAATTGAAAGTTAATGAAATAAATATTGACTTTGGCTGTATTTCGAAGATAAAATTATAAATATGAAGAGATTAATCAATAAAAAGGCTCTGATATTATTAAATGGTTATGCCCAACTACCGGCATTTACATATCAAGCAAATAGACTTAAAGAAGAATTGGGAAAACTAGGTGTAGTTACTGATATTAAGCGCAATGACGAATTTTACGCTTATGTAGATAATGACGGTCAGCTTAAAAGCAAGATAAGCGATTACGATTGTTGCATATATCTTGACAAGGACAAGTATATGTCGCTAATGTTGGAGAAGCGCGGTTTAAGACTTTTTAACTCGCACGAGGCTATTCAAGCGTGCGACGATAAGATGATTACCGCAATACTACTTGCAAACAACGGCGTCCCAATGCCAAAGACTTTGGCTGGACTGTTATGCTATAATTTAGAAGAACCTGTCAAAAGCGATAGCCTTGATATAGTAGAAAGTCGGCTCGGCTATCCTCTTATAGTCAAGACGTGCTACGGTTCGCTTGGCAAAGGAGTATTCAAGGTCGACGGCAGAGAAGAGTTGGAAAAGATAGCAGAGCAGGTCAAGGGAGTTCCGCATTTATTTCAAGAATATATTTCGTCAAGTCGAGGAAAGGATATAAGGGTTATAGTAATTGGCGGAAAGGCGGTTGTAGGTATGCTTCGCAAATCGCAAGGCGACTTTCGCTCTAATATTGAACTTGGCGGAGTAGGAGAGAAAATTGAGCTTACTGACGACGTCGTAAAATTGACGCAAAATGTAGCCAAGATTCTTAAGTTAGATTATTGCGGAGTAGACGTATTGATTGGAGAGGATGGATATTATATCTGCGAGGTCAATTCCAATGCCTTTTTCGGAGGGATAGAGAGCGTTACCGACTTCAACGTAGCCAAATCGTACGCAGAATACATCTGCGAAACAATGCGCTTATAACTCTAAAACGCAAAGTATAGTGCAATACTTTCATTTGTGAATATACTTTAGTATGATAGCAAAAACGAGCGTGCAATTAAGTACGCTCGTTTCGATATTACTCTTATTAGTTGCTTACACGCCTCTTTCAATCGCGGTGATGCCGGTACGGCAAACTTTGGAAATCTTAAAGCCTTTGTCTTTTTGGTTATCGGACAGGGTAGCCATAAAATTATCGATTTTGTCTGAAGTGCCGGTGAGTTCTATTATCATAGACTTTTCCGTCACGTCTACTACGATTGCGCCGAAAATATCGCATTGTTCGATTACGAATTTGTCAAAGAATTTATTATCGACCGTGAGTATCTTTACAAGAGAGAGCTCGCGATATACGCTCTTGTTTTCCTCCAGAGCCTGTACGCTAATGACCTCTTGCAATTTCTTTGTTTGATTGATAATTTGCGCAAGACCGCTCTCGTCGCTTTGAGCGACTACGGTAATTCTCGATATATGCGGGTCATCCGTTGCGCTTACGGAGAGAGAATCGATATTAAATCCTCTTCTGCCGAAAAGGGAAGAAATCCTTGCGAGTACGCTCGAATTATTCTTTACTACTATCGATATGACGTTTTTCATATTTCACCTCACAGTTTATATTATCTATTATACCTACTAATTCTCAAAAAATCAACTGTTAAGAGGCGTTAGAGCCTACAAATTGAGAATTATACAATTCAAAGTAGAAACCGCGCTTAGCAAGTAATTCTTCATGATTGCCTTGTTCTATTATATTGCCGTCTTTCATTACGAGAATTACGTCGCAACTTCTTATGGTCGAAAGTCTGTGCGCGACGATAAACGACGTTCTGCCTTGCATTATGCGGTAGAAAGCCTCTTGGATTTTCATTTCGGTACGCGTATCTATAGACGACGTTGCTTCGTCTAGAATGAGCATAGGCGGGTGCGTCAGCATTATACGGGCAATACAGAGAAGCTGTCTTTGACCTTGTGAAATATTGTCGCCGTTTTCCGTAAGAAGGGTATCGTACTTATCGGGAAACTTTTCGATAAAGTCGTCTGCACCTGCAAGTTTTGACGCCTGTATTATCTCTTCTAACGTCGCGTCTTGTTTTCCGTAGGCAATATTATCTCTAATACTTCCTGCAAAAAGCCAGCTCTCTTGCAATACCATTCCGTAGCTATCTCTAAGACTGGTTCTGGTGATTTTTCGTATATCCTTGCCGGACATAGATATGCTTCCGCTATTGACGTCGTAGAATCTCATAAGCAAGTTGATAAGGGTAGTTTTACCGCAACCTGTAGGACCTACGATTGCAATCTTTTGACCTTGTTTTACGTGTAGATTCAAGCCTTGAATGAGAGGCTTTTCAGGTACGTAGCTAAAGTATACGTTGTCAATATTCAAAGTGCCGTCGCATTTTTCAAGTACTTCATTTTGAGCGTCGCTCTCTTCGACGTCTTGGTCGAGTAGGTCGAATATTCTTCTTGAAGCCGCCACTGCAGACTGAATTTCCGTAATGACGCTGGTTATCTCGTTGAAAGGTTTGGTATATTGGTTAGCGTACGATAGACAAGTTGAAAGCAGTCCGACTTTAAGTTCCATAGAGCCTGCTTTGAGAGCTAAGAATGCTCCCACTACGCCGACGCTTGCGTAAACCAAGTTGTTTACAAAACGCGTGCACGGATTTATCAATGCGCCGTAGAATTGCGACTTAAATCCGCAATCGTACAGTTCTTTATTGAGTTTTTCAAAGTCCTCTTGGCATATATCTTCTTGGCAGAACGCTTGAATAAGATTGCGTCCCGTAAATATTTCTTCGACGTATCCGCTGACTTCTCCGCGTTTTACCGCTTGAGCGGAAAACGTCTTGTGCGAGCGCTTTGTGATAAATGACGCGACGAAGAGCGAAAGGGGAGTAAGCACCAATACTACTAGCGCGATTATCCAATTAAGATAGAAAAGTATTCCAAGCGTAGCGCATATCGTAAGTACACCGCTAAAGAGTTGAGTAAAGCCTTGCAAAAGTCCTTCGGATACTTGGTCGATATCGCTTGATATTCGGGCAATGATATCTCCTTGACGTTGAGTATCTATATACTTCAAAGGCAAATTGTTGATATGCTCGAATAGTTGGTTGCGGATATTGCGTACGCTCTTGCAAGTAAGCGAGTTTACGCTTGCAGACAGCGTCCATTGCGCAATAGCGCCGACGGCTATCATACCTACGATAATATAGATATAATCAAAGACTTTGTCGAAATTGACTGCGCCTTCAATCATGTTATCAATAGCGTAACCCGTCATAAGAGGTATGAGTATAGATACAGCTACGGACAAAATCGAAGATATAAAGGAGATTATGATAAGCGGAGCGTACGGCTTGGTATAGCCAATCAATCTAAATAACGTGCGTTGCTTTTTAGTTTTCATCTTTCAATACCTCCTCAGAAGCAGTTTCGCTTGGAGCCTTTTGTTGCGAGTCGTAAATTTCGCGGTAGATATCACAGGTCTGCAACAGATTGTCGTGAGTATCTATTCCCACTACGTCGCCCTTGTCAAGCACGATGATTTTATCGGCGTATTTGATAGATGTTGCGCGTTGAGAAATAATAATTTTGGTAGTGTCCTTTGGCAAGTTCTCGTTTAGCGCTTTTCTTAAAGCAAGGTCAGTAGCAAAGTCAAGCGCGCTCATACTGTCGTCGAGTATTATGATTTGCGGATTGCCCACAAGCGCTCTTGCTATGGACAATCTTTGGCGTTGACCTCCGGAGAAGTTCTTGCCCTTTTGCTGTACGGGAGCGTCTACGCCTTCGCTTTTTTGCATAACGAAGTCGTATGCTTGCGCGGTTTTTAAGGCTGTGATTATCTCTTCTTCGCTTGCGTCTTTTTTCTTCCATTGCATATTGGAGCGAATTGTTCCGCTGAAAAGCATTGCTTGCTGAGGTACAAGACCTATCTTACTTCTTAGTTGTTTCAGCGGATATTTTTTAATGTCCACGCCGTCGATTTCAAGTGTTCCTTGCGATACGTCGTAGAACCTTGGCAAGAGGTTTATAAGGGTAGATTTACCGCTACCGGTACCGCCGATTATACCTATAGTTTCGCCCTTTTTAATATCGATAGAAAGTCCTTTGAGAGCGGGAGAACCGTTGCCGTATGCAAAAGATACGTCCTTAAATGATATGGCGGGCGCGCCTTCGACAGCCGTTACTTCTTCGTTGCCTTCGTCGGTAATCGCAGGCTTAGTCGCAAGCAATTCGCTTACGCGTTTAGCCGACGCCCACGACTTGGAGAATAAAACCATTACGTTGGCAAGCACTACTAAAGCCAAGGATATTTGCGTCATATAGTTGATAAACGCTATTAGTTCGCCTTGAGTGAGATTGCCGGTGTTTATCTTATTTCCGCCAACGTATAGAAGACCGACGATTGCCACGTTTATAATAACGAAAGAGAGGGGATTGAGAAGCGCGGAAACGCGACCTATGGCAATTACGCTCTTGGAGTATGCTTGCGTAGAATCCTCAAAGCGTTTTTGTTCTCTTTCCTGTTCCGTAAATGCTCTGACGACTCTCATTCCGTTGAGGTCCTCTCTGGCGATTGCAGTAATCTTGTCGAGTTTCTTTTGATTTTTGGTGTATACCGGCAATGTCTTTGACATAATAAGCCACAGTACCAAAGCTACCAAAGGAGCGGTAACAAGGAATATCCAACACATTGACGGCTTGAGTATGATAGCCGATACGGTTGCTCCGATTACTAGGAAAGGCGCGCGGATAGCAAGACGTATCAACATCGCTACGCCAAGTTGTACTTGGTTGATATCGCTGTTAAAACGCGTAACCATAGAGGATACGCCGTATTCATCGCTGTTGCTCATAGATAGGTTGTTGATATGATAAAATAATACGTTGCGAAGTTCCGTACCGAAGCCTTGCGAACATCTTGAAGCTACGTATTGACAAAACAGAGCTGAGCCCAAGCCTACTACGGCAAGCAATACCAATACACCGCCCATTTGCCAAATATAAGTTTTGTTATTACCGTTGATTCCATTGTCGATAAGTTGCGCCATTACTATGGGAACGATAAGCTCGAATATAGCTTCCAACAGCTTAAATATAGGTCCCAATATCAAATGCTTTTTATATTTCTTTAAGTACGGATAAAGATTTGACATAAATTACCATTCCTTTATTGACTATCAATTAAAATTATTATAAAATATTATATAATGTAAAAGATAATAATGCAACAAAATATAAGATAATTTAACGAGGTTAGGATGAAAGACGGCTTTATAAAATGCGGATCGGCGTCAATAGACGTGACGGTAGGAGATTGCGAGCAAAATGCAAAAAATATAGTTAAGGCTATACTCGACGCGGACAAGCTGGGTATTAAACTTTTGGCGTTGCCGGAAATGTGCGTATGCGGTTATACGTGCGGTGATCTTCTTTTGCACGACACTCTTTTGGACGGGGTTGAAAAAGCAATAGAGAAAATATTGAAGTCTACCGCAAAGGCTGATGTCGTGGCAGTTGTAGGCGCTCCGCTTAGGAACGGCGGTAAACTCTTTAACTGCTCAGTTGTAATTTACAAGGGAGAAATTATGGGAGTAGTTCCCAAACAAAATATACCAAATTACGGCGAGTTCTACGAAGCGAGATATTTCACAAGCGGAAAGTTTTCCGACTTTGATAAAATAACGGTAGCAGGCAGAAATTGCGAATTCGGACAGAGAGTATTTCGCAATGAGAATCTAAAAGACTTTTCTTTCGGAGTGGAAATCTGCGAAGATATGTGGGTGGCAAATTCGCCGTCTGTTGCATTGACGGAAAACGGAGCTAATATTATAGTCAACCTCTCCGCAAGCGACGAAGTTGTAGGAAAAACCGAGTATAGACGCGGACTTATTACTGCGCAATCGGGCAAACTCAATTGCGGATATATCTACGCAAGCGCCGGCGAGGGCGAGTCGACGACAGATATGGTATTTGCAGGTCATAACGTAATTGCAGAATGCGGAAACGTACTTGAGGAGAGCGATTTATTTGAAAACTCTCTTATATATTCCGATATAGACGTCAAGCGTATCGCGTATGAAAAAAGACGTATCAATACCTTAAAGTTGAAGAACGATATAAAAGAAGTAGTTATCTCTCAAGCACTGTCAGTTAATAAATTGACAAGGAATTTTTCTCCTATGCCTTTTGTTCCTAGCGATGAGAATAGTCGCAACGAAAGATGCGAACTCATACTCAAAATGCAGGCTATGGGATTGAAAAAACGATTGTCACACACCGGCTCGAAAAAAGTCGTAGTGGGATTGTCGGGCGGACTTGACAGCGCGCTTGCCTTGCTTGTAATCGTAAAGGCGATAGACGCTCTTAAAATGGATAGAAAGAGCATATTAGCGGTAACAATGCCGTGTTTCGGCACGACGAGTCGTACTAAGTCTAACGCCGAAGTTTTAGCAAACGGCTTGGGCGTAGACTTCGCAAGCGTGAATATCTCCAAATCGGTGGAAAGCCACTTTGTAGATATCGGACAGTCAAAAGATACTCTTGACATCACGTTTGAAAACGCGCAGGCGAGAGAGCGTACGCAAGTGCTTATGGATATTGCAAATAAAGAGGGCGGACTTGTAGTAGGTACGGGCGATTTGTCGGAACTTGCTTTAGGGTGGGCGACCTACAACGGCGACCATATGTCCATGTACGGCGTCAACGGCTCTATTCCCAAAACCTTGGTGAGATATCTCGTCAAGTACTACGCCGACACTTGCGATAATGAGGACGTGCGCAAAGCTCTACTCGATATTCTTGACACTCCCGTAAGTCCTGAACTATTGCCGTCTAAGGGCGAGGAAATAGCTCAACAGACAGAGAGTATCGTAGGACCTTACGAGTTGCACGACTTTTTCTTATACTATATAATTCGTTGGGGATATTCTCCAAAGAAAGTGTATAGAATTGCAATAAATACTTTTGAGGGGAGATATGATAAGGAAGTCATACTAAAATGGCTTAAGAATTTCTATAAGAGATTCTTTGCTCAGCAATTCAAGCGCTCCTGCTTACCCGACGGACCGAAAGTGGGTAGCGTAACGCTCTCGCCGAGAGGGGACTGGAGAATGCCTAGCGACGCAAGCGCTAAATTGTGGCTTGAGGAGTTGGAAACGCTGTAAACTCAACTGAAGAGGATTTATATTATAACGTCATTTCACCGTAGAGGAGAAAGCTTAAGTAAAATAAAAAGAGTGTACTTGATAGTACACTCTTTTAAGTTTTCAGTTATTTCGATTATTTGATACCTGCTTTAATTGAAGCCGTAACGGAATCATCTTGGTCAGCCATAGAGTAGCTGAATACTATCTTGGATACGCTTTGAGCCGAACCCTTGTAGACGGATTGGATAGTACCGCTCCAGCTCTCGTTTACATAGTATTGCTTAGCAAGACCGCACTCCCAAATTTGAACTACTAGATCGCAGTATTCGTATTTCATGCCTTTTCCGCCGTTGTCATTCTCTAGCATTCCAATCGTCGAATTTTCCGTCTTCTTGTCATCAAAGGATGCATTGTCAGCGTTAGCTTTTGCTACGTCGATGGAGAATGTCAACTCGTAATACTTGTTGCCGTTGTCGTCGGTTTTGCTTTCGATTTTAGCGCCTTCGCTCTTTACGATGCCTTCGACTTTCCAATTGATGCAAGTCTTTCTTGCTTCGGCATAACTTCTCGAATCCTTTGCGTTTTCATCTCGATTCCAGTTGGAGGACTTTTGCTTCTTCCATGTTTCAACCTCTAAAAGACCTGTCTTTTCGTTGTAAACTATATCCGACTTGTTGCTCATTCTATAATACTTACCGCCGGTAACGTATCTAATATCGGCGCTTGTAACGAACATTGCTTCAGCAATAAAATTATGATTAACCGGAAGTTTGAGGGTCCAGTCGTCTTTGATTTTATCGCTTTGTCTTCTCAATCTTTGGTAAACTAATTGACCGTGATTGTTATTAAGTTTGGTTTCGCCGACTCTATCGATAAAGTAAGCGAAGTATTCGCAGTCAATTTCGTTATAGATAGACCTATACATTGCCGAAGCAATCTTCTCTGAATCGCTCAAAGAATCGTCGGCCAATATTTCAGCCACGTTTCTTGATATTGAGTTCATTGAAGCAACATTAGTAGCGTCGGGGTATTTAAGATAGTCTGCAAGTACCGTTGAATAGTCGATTTCAACGATTTTAACGTTTTGACCATTACAAGCGACAAAACTAAAACATAACGTCAAAGCTAGCGCCAAAATTAAAGTTACAGATAAAAATTTTTTCATAAAATTCTCCCTTTATTCGATAAAATCGAAGTTACTCATATAAATAGTATAAATTCTCTATTTATAAAAGTCAATATATTTTTTGACGAAATTATGGACAAAGTGGGGAGTGAAAGGCTTAAATTTACTATTGACACTCACTTAAAAAATAGTTATAATTATTATATAAATATTTTATCAGTATAATAAATAAAAACTAACAGGTGTTCTATGGTAGAAAGAATTGCGCTTTATCCTCAACACGTTGCAAGGCTTCTTGCAATAAGAAGCAAGATATATACAGTCGTAGGTCATATGACGTGCGAGGCGTCTTTGAGCAAAGAGCCTATTCCCAAAAATATGCTTGACAAAGCTAGTTTTACTCCTTTCAATACGGGGACAATATGGGGCAGTGATTTTGACTGCGCTTGGTTTAAGTTCAAAGGACAAGTACCCCAAGATTGCAAAGGCAAAAAGGTAGTTGCGCTCATCAACGTACAGGGCGAAGGCTTGGTATATATAGACGGAGAGCCTAAGCAGGGTATTACGCAAGTGCTAGACGGCATAGACCTCGTTCAGTCAGCCAAGGGTAAGCAAGTCGTAGATTTGTTCGATTCCGCAGAGGGCGGAGAAAACGTCGAACTTCTCGTAGATTGCGGTTTCAACGGAAAACGCAATAAAAGCGGGGTTAAGGTAAAACTTGCTCGCAAGGACTTGGCTATATGCAATGACGAAGTTAAGACGTATTATTACGATTATCTTCAACTTCTTATGGTAATGCTCACCTATGGCAAAAATAAGCATTTGAGCGAAGAGAGATTAAAAGAGATAGACAAGGCGCTAAATCAGTCTTATAAACTTGCCAAGAACAGTATGACAAAAGCGCACGAATATTTGGCGAAGATTATTACGACTCCTGTTGACGCTAAGGTCACGGAGTACACCGCTATCGGACACGCTCACATAGATTTAGCTTGGCTTTGGCCTGTGAGAGAAACAAAACGCAAGGGTACGCGCACGTTCGCGACTGCGCTCAACAATATAGATAAATATCCCAATTATATATTTGGAGCATCGCAAGCCCAACTGTTTGATTGGATAAAACAAGAAGAGCCGATTTTGTTCGAGAGAGTAAAAAAGGCGGTTGCCGACGGCAGAATAGAATTGCAGGGCGGAATGTGGACGGAAAACGATTGCAATATACCTAACGGCGAAAGTATTATCAGACAGTTTTTATACGGCGAAAAGTTCTTCAAAGACGAGTTTGGCAAAACTTGCAAAATGGTATGGCTTCCCGACGTGTTCGGCTATCCTGCGTCGCTTCCGCAGATTATGCGCAAATGCGGAAGAGATTATTTTATGACTATCAAATTGTCTTGGAATAACGTCAACAAATTCCCGTACAAGACTTTTATGTGGAAGGGTATCGACGGGACGGAGATATTGTCGCACTTAGCTCCGCAAGGCAATTACAATTCTACGGCGTCGCCGATGGCGATAACCAAGTCGGACAACGGAAATACTCAAGCCGAGGAAATCGACAAGGCTTTGCTTATCTACGGTATAGGCGACGGAGGTGGCGGTCCCGGCGAAGCGCATCTTGAAATGCTTGAGAGAGAAGTCAACGAAAATGGAATGTGCAAAGTCGTACGTCGTCCTGCTCAGCAACTTTTTGACGATTTGAAGAGTGAATACTGCGAGGTTATGCCATCTTATGACGGCGAGTTATATCTTGAGAAGCACCAAGGCACTTACACCTCGCAAGCAAATAACAAACTATACAATAGACGCATGGAAGAGGCTTTGCATACTTTGGAATGGCTTATGGCTGTCGCAAAGGTCAAAGGCGTAGAATACGACTGTCCGCTTCTTGAGGAAATATGGAAAGAAACTTTGTTATATCAATTTCATGACATTATTCCGGGTTCGTCTATCAACAGAGTATACGTTGAGTCGGTGGCTAGATATAAGGAGATGTATAAGCAAGTTAATGAGTATATCGACAACATCTTGCAGTCTTTGACGGCAAACGGAGTTTTGGGCGCGGTCAACACAATAGGTTTTGACAGACAAGAATACGTCAAGGCTAACAACGTATGGTACAAAACGGACGTCAAAGCATACTCTTCGGCATCACTTAACTTTATCGACAGCGAGGATACGGCAGGCTTAGTCAGAGGCAGGGATTTTATTCAAAATGACAAAGTCAAAGTTTATTTTGCCAAAGACGGCAGTATTAATTCTCTTGTTGATTTGACGAATAATAAAGAACTTTGCGGAGAATATCTCAATAGACTTACGGTATATTCCGACCCTAAATTGTATTACAATGCATGGGATATAAATATGAAGTATACCAATATGCGCAAGTGGCAATTCAAGCTCATAAAACATAAATCGTATATCGACGGCGTAAAGGTCGTAATGGAAAATACCTACACCTTCAAAGACAGCGCGATTATCCAAAGGGTTATTTTGACAAAGGGAAGTTCCGCGGTAGTTTTTGACTCCAAAGTAGATTGGAAAGAGGCTTACAAGATGTTGCGCGCAGATTTCCGACCGAGCGTATATTCCGACACTGTAAATTGCGATATTCAATTCGGCAATTTCGATAGGTCTACGCTAGAGGATACTTCTGTGAGAAAAGCGCAATTTGAGATATGCGCGCATAAGTTTGTCAACGTGGACGACGGCGACTACGGCGTTGCTCTTCTAAATAATTGCAAGTACGGTTATAGGGTTAAGAACGGACTTATATCTCTCAACCTCTTGCGTTCGCCAAAAAATCCTGACCCTAAGTGCGATATGGGCGAGCATAATTTTACATACGTCTTCTATCCGCACGAAGGCAAGTGGCAGGAATGCGACGTAGTCAAATACGGTTACGCTCTCAACAATCCGTTAATTGTCAAAGAACAAGCGCCAGAGCTTGACAACCTCTTTGAGATAGTCGGCGACGTGATATTGGAAACGGTTAAAGTTAGCGAGGACGGCAAGGGTATAGTCGCAAGAATATACGAAAGATACGGTAAAGATTGCAACGTGACTATAAATCCGAGATTTGACTGCAAAAAGGTCTACGAGAGCAATATGATAGAAGACGACTTGCGCGAAGTTCAAAGCAATGAATTTAACTTTGGAAAGTACGAAGTTAAGACGTTGAAGTTCGAGTTTGACGAGAAGCGAGGCTAGGATTAAAGACAATTCTAATGTCATTTCGAGCGAAGTCTGAAATCTCAACCGTATAAAAATAAACGACGAAAAAAAGGAGCTGTTCGCTCCTTTTTTACTTTTGATTTGATTTGTTTTACAGTGCCCAAATACCGAGTGCGACTGCCAATATAATATAGATAATTATGCAAACGTATACGGTAATTCTAAACCATTTCACTCTGCGTCTTGCGAAATAGTAAGCGCTTAAACAAACTGCGACACTCAAAGCAATAGTTTGAATAAGATTGAAAACACCGGCAAGGCTAACGTTTCCTACAGTTATATCCACGTGCTTAAAGATAGCACTGAGAATGGTTATAATTACTGATATTATGATAGCTACGCAAGAGCAGAAGCCGATAAGGTCGTTCATATTAGCTCTAACAGATTTGTTTTCAACTTTTTGAGCAGTTGATTTCTTTTTTGCCATATCTAAATCCTCCTTTGGTTTTGTAGTATTGTATCATATATCTATGATAATTTCAACAAATTTGACTATGTTTTTCTAAAAGTAATTAGTCTTCTTCGTTATAGTTGCTGTTTTTAGGTTCGCCGAT
This sequence comes from Clostridia bacterium, assembly GCA_029060065.1. Taxonomy (GTDB): domain Bacteria; phylum Bacillota; class Clostridia; order Christensenellales; family UBA3700; genus RACS-045. Next base: position 54,759 of record JAIDUT010000065.1, read on the forward strand.
ATACTCTTTTGGCGATACACCGACAAACTTTTTGAATACTCTTGAAAAGTATAATTGGTCGTTGAAACCGCAACGCTCTGCTATCTCGTATATTTTGAGGTTGTTTATATTGCGAGAGAGTAACAACTTTTGCGCGGAATTAATACGCGTTTGGTTGAGGAACTGGAGCGGTGACACGCCCTTTTCCTTGATAAACTGCCTTCTAATGTAGTCTTTCGACAAGTCGAATTGGCTGTATACGTTGTCGATAGAGAAATTTGCGTCGTAGAAATTCTCTATAATAGCGTTGGCGATAAGTTCTATATGCTGACTTGTCTGCGACGAGCCGTCGAATTGAGTGATAAACCCTAAAATCAAGTCGGTAAACGACATGATTATATTTGAAGAACATCCCGACATGGCAGAGAAGTGTCTATAGCACATGTCCATTGTGGTATAGAGGTCCTTATGTTGGTTGTCTTTTACAACGATAGCGTTCTTGAAACTCGGAGTCCAGCCTGCGACGGTCATGTGCACATTTTTGAACCCTGTTTGGGAAGTATTGCTATGCAGTGTGTTGGGCGGAATTACTACTATTTCGTTCACATTGTATTCGAGCGGTTTAGAATTCTCAAAAGTTATAGTTCCGCTTCCTCCCGTGCAGTAAATCAATTCCCAATAGCTATGTTTGTGTTGTTTTACGTCAAAAGTCTTGAGATTTTTTCCAATATAGTTGATTGCCGGCATTAAGATTTTCCTCTCTAGTCGTATTATATTAAATTCATTATACACTTAAAAACCTATTTTGTCCATAATTTTGATGTAAAAAGAGTATTGTTTTTTTATTATCCGTAGATTATAATATATTTATAATTGGCAAAATAATGGGATTGCTTAAAAAATCAATCTTTTTATGAGGTGATATATGCAAAAATATAACGTGTACAGTGCAATAAAGGAGCAAGGCGTAGTAGTCGTCATCAGAGGTAATGATTTGCAAGAGGCAATCAAGACCGTCGAGGCTTGCTACAAGGGCGGAATTAAGATAATCGAAGTTACTTTTACCGTTCCCAGAGCAGACGAACTTATTAAGAAGCTCGTTGAGAAATATGCAGGTAGCGATATGCTCGTAGGTGCGGGTACAGTGCTTGACCCCGAGACGGCAAGAGTAGCTATGCTTGCAGGAGCTAAGTTTATAGTTTCTCCTTCGCTCAATATAGACACGATAAAAATGTGTAATAGATACGGCGTACCTGTAATGAGCGGAGTAATGACGCCTTCAGAAGCGCAGACGGCTATGGAATACGGCGTAGATATACTTAAGCTGTTCCCCGGGGATATTGCAAAGCCGGCAGGACTTAAGGCTCTCAAAGGACCTTTCCCGCACGCTAATATTATGCCAACCGGAGGCGTAAGCCAAGACAACGTTGAAGAATGGTTCAAGGCGGGCGCGTATGCGGTCGGCGCAGGTTCTTTCCTTACAAAGGACGCTAAGACGGGTGACTTTGATAAGGTAGAAAAGACTTGCAGAACTTTCGTTGAGAAAGTGCAATCGATTATCGGAGGTAGAAAGTAATGGCAAAGATAATTACTCTCGGCGAAATAATGATGAGATTGCAACCTCAAGGATATCAGCGTATCATGCAAGCTAATTCTTTTGATATAGTATTCGGCGGTGGCGAGGCAAACGTTGCCGTATCCTTGGCTCAATACGGCGAAGACGTTGCGTTTGTCACCAAACTTCCCGCAAACGTACTTGGAGATAAGTGTGTAAGAGAACTCAAGGGCTGGGGAGTCGATACTTCCAAAATAGTCCGCGGTGGAAATAGAATAGGTATATATTTCTGCGAAAAAGGTTGTTCGCAAAGAAGTAGTAACGTGATTTACGACAGAGCAGGAAGTGCTATCGCCGAAGTAAGCGAAAATGATTTTGATATAGAAAAAATGCTTGACGGCGCAAAATGGTTGCATTGGACTGGCATTACTCCTGCGATTTCCGACAATATGGCTGAAGTGACGGCTAAGATACTTAAAGTCGCAAAGCAAAAGGGAATTACTGTATCTTGCGACCTCAATTATCGCAAGAAACTTTGGAGCAAGCAAAAGGCAAATCAAGTAATGAGCGAACTTGTCAAATACGTTGACGTACTGATTTCTAACGAGGAGGACAGTAAGGACGTATTCGGCATAGAGGCAGACGGCACGAATATAAATGCAGGCGTTATTTCTGCCAAGGGATACGAGAGCATAGGCAAACAGCTTATGGCAAAGTTCCCAAATATTAAGTACGTGGCGTTTACTCTCAGAGAATCAATTTCGGCGTCTTGCAACGGCTGGTCGGCAATACTTATGGATGCAAAGCAAGTCTACGCGTCCAAAAAATATATGATTGACATAGTAGACAGAGTAGGCGGTGGCGACAGTTTCGGCGCAGGTCTTATTTATGGACTTATCAATAATATGGGCGGACAGGAGAGCATAGAGTTTGCTGTATCAGCGTCTTGTCTTAAGCACACGGTAGAGGGCGATTTCAATATCGCGAGCGTAGACGAAGTCAAAAAACTTGCCGGAGGTGACGGAAGTGGCAGAGTTCAAAGATAGACAAGTAAATTTGTTATATAGCAAATACGCAAAAAAGTTATACGCAGAAGTAAAAGATTTGCCCATTATCGATTATCACTGTCATCTCTCCCCAAAGGAGATTTACGAGGATAAGCCTTTTGAAAATATAGGCATTATGTGGCTCGCAGGCGACCATTATAAATGGCGACTGATGAGATGCGCAGGCGTAGACGAGAAGTATATCACAGGCGACGCGGATTGGTGGGAAAAGTTCTATCAGTTTGCCAAAGTAGCAGGTACGGCGTACGGCAATCCTATTAAGGATTGGTGCGCTTTGGAACTTAATTTTTTCTTTGGTATCAAGACCCCGCTTAACGAAGCTACGGCTAAGGAGATTTGGGATAAGGCTAACAAAGTTATTTCTTCTCACAAACTCTCGCCTAGAAAACTTATTCGTATGTCCAACGTCGAGTATATTGCTACGACCGACGACCCGTGCGACAGCTTGGAATATCACGACTTGATTGCTAAGGAAGGTAAGATAAATGCAAAAGTCGTTCCGTCGTTTAGAGTGGACAATATCGTGCTTGCAAGGTCGAGCGGATACAGCGAATACATATCCAAACTCGGCAAAGTAAGCGAAGTAAATATATGCGATATTTCCTCTCTTAAAGAAGCTATAGTCAAGAGAATGGACTATTTTGTATCTAAAGGTTGCAAGTTCTCGGACGTAGGCGTCGAGGGATTCCCAACGCGCGTAGCCGACGATAGAGAAGCAGACGATACTTTCAAGAAGTTGATAGCTTACGAAGAAGTGGACGACGAGGCGTACAACGGCTTTTGGGGATATATGTATATATTCTTGGCAAAAGCGTATAAAGACCGCGGAATGGTACAGCAATGGCATCTTGCCGTTACGAGAAACTCCAACTCACTCATGTTTGAGAAGTTGGGAAGAGATATGGGCTTCGATTGCGTAGGCGACGCATTTGACGTTAAGTACGTAAAAAATATTATTGATATTGCCAATGCTAACAACGCTTTGCCTAAGACGATAATATATACGCTCAATCCGACGATGTATTATCCGCTTGCAACCATGTGCGGAGCATTTAGAGACGTTGTGCTTGGCATTAGCTGGTGGTTCTGCGACCATAAGCGCGGTATGTACGAAACTTTGCAGACTTTGACGGAGCTGGGACATATATCGGCGCTAGTTGGAATGTTGACGGACAGCAGGAGTTTCTTATCTTATACCCGTCACGATTATTACAGACAGATAGTATGCGATTTCTTAGGTTCTCTTATGGCGGACGAAGACGACGTGTACGCTATAGAAGTAGCAAAAGATTTATGCTACGGCAATGCAAAAAAACTTGTGGAGGGGAATGATAGCAATGAGTTTTAAGATGACTTTCCGTTGGTACGGAAACGACGACAAGATTACACTTGACAAGATAAGACAGATACCTTGTATGACGGGTATCGTGTCTGCAATCTACGACACGCCGGTAGGTGAAGTGTGGAGCAATGAGTCGATACTTGCGATGAAAAAGCAAATCGAGGACGCGGGACTTGAATTTGAAGTTGTGGAGAGCGTGCCTGTTCACGAGGACATAAAGCTCGGCAACGCCAATGCAAAACGCCTTATCGAGAATTATAAAGAGAACGTAAGACGACTTGGAAAAGCGGGAGTAAAGTGTATATGCTACAACTTTATGCCGGTATTCGACTGGTTGAGAAGCAATCTAGCCAAACCGCTAGCCGACGGCTCAAATGCTTTGGCTTACGACCACGAAACGGTATTGAATCTCAATCCTTTGACAAGCGAGTTGTCACTGCCGGGTTGGGACGCAAGCTATACAAAAGAAGGACTAAAAGAACTGCTCAATCAGTACAAGGATATTGACGAAGAAAAACTTTGGGAGAATATGAGCGTATTCCTTAAAGAAGTAATACCCGTCGCAGAGGAGAGTGGCGTTAAAATGGCAATTCACCCCGACGACCCACCATGGGGAATATTCGGTTTGCCGAGAGTAATCACTTGCGAGAAAAATCTTAAGAGATTTTTATCTATCGTAGATTCTCCGTCCAACGGCGTGACGTTCTGTACCGGCTCTTTGGGCGTAGCGCCTAGCAACGACTTGGTGAGCATGATTCACACTTGCAAGGGCAGAATACCTTTCGTACATTTGAGAAATATCAAAATTACCGGCGACCATTGCTTTGAAGAGAGCGGACACCTCTCTAGCGAGGGAAGTCTTGATATGCACGCTATAATCAAAGCGTTGTACGAAGACGGCTTTGACGGTTACGTCAGACCTGACCATGGCAGAATGATTTGGGGCGAAACTGGCAGAGGCGGTTACGGACTCTACGACAGAGCACTCGGCGCAATGTATCTACAAGGCATAATCGAAGCCGTAGAAAAAGAAAACAAAAAATAATGATAATATATTGATAAATATAATTATAAAGAGAGGAAAGTATGAAAGATAAAGTTGTTGTTATTACCGGAGCGGGCGGAGTGCTTTGCTCTACAATTGCAAAAGGCTATGCTAAAGAGGGCGCAAAAGTTGCTCTTCTTGACCTAAAGTTGGAAAGCGCGCAAGCCGTCGCTGACGAAATCGTCAAGGCAGGCGGTGTCGCTAAGGCTTACGCTGTCAACTGTTTGGAGAAGGCCACTATGGAAGAAGCAAGAGCGCAGATTAAAAAAGATCTTGGCGGTTGCGATATTCTTGTCAATGGCGCAGGCGGTAACCACCCAAAGGGTACTACTACGAGCGAATATTTTAACCAAGCCGACATTGACGACGAGAGTAAGATTTCTTTCTTCGACCTTGACGAAAAGGGCGTTGACTTCGTATTCAAACTCAACTTTTTGGCTACGTTCCTCACCACGCAGGTATTTGCAAAAGATATGCTTGGCAAAGGCGGAATAATAATAAATATATCGAGTATGAACGCGTTTAGACCGCTCACAAAGATACCTGCATACTCCGGCGCAAAAGCAAGCGTATCCAACTTTACTCAATGGCTTGCGGTTCACTTTGCTGGCGAGGGCATAAGAGTAAACGCTATTGCTCCAGGGTTCTTTGTGACGAATCAAAACAGAGCTTTGCTCTTTGACGCGAACGGTAATCCTACGCCGAGAACCAAGAAGATACTTGCCGGTACTCCGATGAACAGATTTGGCGAAGCAGAAGAGCTTTTGGGTACGGTTATGTGGTTGTCCGACAATGATAAGTCGGGGTTCGTTACCGGTATTGTCGTGCCTATTGACGGTGGCTTCTCGGCTTACTCTGGGGTTTAGCCCACAGTCGAGAGTTACGCTCGAAATGACAAAAAAACTAAACGTAAAAAGAGGGAAAAATTATGTTGAAAATTGCAGTAATAGGATTAGGTAGCAGAGGTAAAAATTACGGCACGCACTTTGCAAAGCGTGACGACGTGCAAATCGTTGCTATCTGCGACAAGTATCAAGCTAAGATTGACAAGGTTAAGACCTTGTGGAAAGTGCCTGACAATATGTGTTTTACTAATGAAGATGACTTCTTTGCGCTTGGCAAAGTAGCCGACTGTATGCTCGTCGCTACGCAAGACAGAGATCACTACTCACACGCGATGAAGGCGCTTGAATTGGGATACGACTTGCTTGTCGAAAAACCGTTAAGCCCAAATATTAACGAATGCTTAGAGATAGAGGAGTACGCCAGAACTCATGGCAGAAAAGTACTCGTTTGTCACGTATTGAGATATGCGGGATATTATAGACGTATCAAAGAGATGATTGACACCGGAGTTCTTGGAGAAATTCAGCTTATCAAGCACGACGAGAATATATCATATTGGCACTTCTGCCACTCTTACGTAAGAGGAAATTGGAGAAGCGAGGAAGAAACTTCGCCGATGCTACTTGCCAAGTGCTGTCACGACATGGACCTTATGTATTGGTTCACGGGTAGTAAGTGCAAGAGCCTAAATTCTTACGGCGGACTTAGCTTTTTTAATAAGGAGCATAAGCCTGAGGGCGCGACTAACAACTGTTTTGACTGTCCGCACAGAATGACCTGTAATTTTGAGGTAGAACATCAATACCTAGGGAGAAAGAAAGGACTTGTCAGAGGTAAAAAGAAATTCCTTTGGGGTACGTACGCATTCTGTACTTCTTCAAAGAAAAAAGACGTACTTAACGCGTTAAAGACTGACGAAAGAGCTAAGCAGTGGGCTAGATGCGTATTTGCTTGCGACAACGACGTGGTTGACTGTCAGACTGTCAATATGGAAATGGAAAACGGTATTAAGGTAGTTATGACCGCCAACGCTTTTAATGAGCAAGACCACCGTCACACCGAAATTCGCGGAAGCAAGGGCGTACTTATCGCCGATGACAGAGGTAGCGTAATAGTTCTTAAACTCTTTGGTAAAAAACAAAAGAAGATTGTCGTAAATATCATACCGGTAATTAAAGGACATTATGGCGGAGACCAAGGAATCGTCAAGGCTACGGTAGGCATGTTGACGGGCAATTCCGACCCCAATATGCAATACACTTGGATAGAAGATACTATCGAAAGCCATAGAATCGTTACTGCTGCAGAGCTGTCGAGGCATGAGGGCGGTAGGACGGTCAATATGTCTGAGATACCGGACATTAGGAAATAAGGTAAAAAATAATAGATAAGAGATAAGAAATATTGATAATTTTTATTTATTATCTATTCTATATTATCTTTTATCTATTCACATTTATTTACTCATATGGAGCCGTATGGAGATATTTACTACCCAACTTCATATTTTGCCAAAGGACGATAAGACGCATGTTCAAGTGAGTTTTGATGTTCCCGACGGGCTGAAATGTATTACCGTACGCACAGCATACGCGCCTAAATACGAGTACGACGAGTCGTCTTGCATAGAGCTTATTGACAAAGGTCTTGCTACGCAAGATATTGCGCAAACTTTGACGTATGAGGACAAAAGGCGTTGCGTACCGCTTGCAAATCATATAGCTTGGTCTTTGCATGACGGCGAGAAAAATTTAGGCACCGAGCATAGGCACGCGCCCGACCAAACGCATATAATAAGTCAAACTTACGCTTCCAATGGATTTGCGTCTACGCCAATCAGGCAAGGTAAGTGGACTTTGACGGCAAGTATTAACGGAATTGTCACAAAGTATATAGATATACTTGTAGAAGTCAACGGTTATGAAGAGGATTTAGAATATCCCACTTTTGACGGCTACGGCGAAGAGTATACGGCTAATGACAGCAAAGACGGGCGTCGCTCTTGGCAGAGAGTAGAAATGCATTGTCATACCGTTGCTTCAGACGGGGATATGCAACCCAAAGAACTTGTGCAGAACGCCATCAAGCGCGGATATAAAGCCATATGTCTTACCGACCACAACACGACTAGCAACGTTAGCGCGGTTAAGAAATACGGAGAGGAGTACGGACTTGTCGTTGCAGGCGGAATAGAGTGGACGACATTTTGGGGACATCTGACGGTGATTGGCGGTAATAGCGACGTGGATTGGAAGAGCATTACGCCGACAAATATCAATGCAAATATTATAAGAGCTAGACAACTTGGCGACGTGGTAACTCTGGCGCATCCAAAGAGAATAGGTTCTCCGCTGTGTATGGGATGTCACAACAGATTTAAGATTACTAATTGGGACTATATGACTTCTTACGAGGTGTGGTCGCACTATAATCCCAACGTGTCGCCGGCAAATAAATACGCAAAGCAAGAGTGGATAAGTTTGCTTGACAAGGGATATAAGATTTGCGCTTTATACGGCTACGACTGGCACGCGCCTGATGAAGGCGGACCCAGTTACGCATATACTTATCTCGGTATTGACGGCAAATTGTCGCAAGATAGTATTTGCTCTGCGGTGGAATGCGGTAGAAGCTATATCACAATGGGATATGAAGTGAATATTAGCCTAACCGACGGCGAGAAAACGTACGGGATAGGCGACGAAGTAAACGTAGGCAGATATACGCTTTGTATAAATGCAAAAAAGTGCAAAGATTATCCTTACGACGCAATACTTGAAAAGATAGTTGTCACAGGCAACGTCTGCGAGGAAAAAACGTTCGACTTTAGGGGCAGTGAAATAAAACAGGAAATTTTTGTAGGGGATAACGGTTATTTGCGAGTGGAAGGAGTAGGCAAAACTCAAGGCGAGTCTGCCGACGTCTTTATTGCAAGTCCGATATATGTCAAGGAGGTTATGATATGATTATTACGGCGCACGGAGGAGCTTTGGGCACGGGAAGGAATACCAAAGCGTATTTTAACAATATTGATAAATACGGCGCGGACGCATTGGAAGTCGATATATATAAAAGCGGAGATTTGCTATATCTGTCGCATTGGCCGTCGTTTTTCCCCAAGAGGAAATTGACGCTTAGATACGCCTTTGAACATGTGAAAAAAACCGGAATGTTGATAAATTGCGACCTCAAAATGAAAGGCATTATTCAAGACGTCATAGCGCTTGCTAAAGAAGTGGGAGTACAGGACCAACTTATATTTACCGGATGCGTAAATATAAACGATAGCGATATCATCGACTGCGGTCAGGCATGGTTTAACTCGGTTGGAATCGAATATACTAAGAACAACGTTAAGGCAATTAAAGAGAAAATCGATAGTTATAATAACCCGCATTTTGCCGGTCTAAACGTAAATTTTAAGAAAATAGACTTAGATTTTGTGGCAGAATGTAAAAAATATCAATTAAAATTGAGTGTTTTTCGCATAGATGGTGGAAAAGCGCTTGCAATGTATGGTAAAATAATAGACGGCAATATCACGACTAACCAGCCCGTCAAGGTAAGGCGATACGTAGAGGGGTGAGGTAAAAGGGGGATTTATGAAAAGACTCGCCGTTGTTGGAATAGGTAGAATGGGCGGTAGACACGCTCGCAATATCGCGAAGGGCGTCGTAAAGGGCGCAAGGCTTGTGGCGGTATGCGACGTCGACGCGCAAAAGCTAAAAGACTTTGGCGATAAGTTCAAAGTTGCGACGTACGCTGACTTGGAAGATATGATTGCCAAAGAGAATTTGGACGGCGTTATTATCGCAACTCCGCACTACTCGCACGTCGAGTTGGCTAAGATTTGCGTTAACAAAGGCGTAGCCGTACTTGTAGAAAAACCCATTAGCGTGACTGTCAAAGAGGCGAAGGAACTTGTAGATACGCTTGAACAAAATCCTAGAGTGATAGGCGCTATGATGTTCAATCAACGCACTAATAAAATGTATCGCAAGGCAAAACAGCTGATTGACAGCGGAGCTATAGGCAATATCCAAAGAGTCAACTTTATCGTTACTGACTGGTATCGCACTCAGTTTTATTATGACATGGGCGGTTGGAGAGCAAGTTGGTCGGGCGAAGGCGGTGGAACGCTAATCAATCAATGCGTACATCAGTTGGACGTGTTGCAATGGCTTGTAGGTATGCCCAAAAGCGTGTTGGCTTACTGCTCGACAAAGAATAGAAATATATCTACGGAAAACGACGTGACGGCAGTATTGAGATATGATAATTTTGATTGCTCATTTACCGCATCTACGCACGAGGTACCGGGGACGAACAGACTTGAGATTGCCGGAGATAAGGGCAAAATCGTCGTGGAGAAGTTCAAGATGAATTACTTCCTCAACGAAAAGTGCGAGAGTCAAATCAACGAGTTGTCTAAGAGAGATTATGGCAACAAATGTGATAAAAAGAGCAAAAAGCATAAGCTGAGCTACGGTTTGTCGCGAATGATATACGACGGAATCTATGGTCAACAAGCCAGGATAATTTCCAACTTCGTCAAAGCTTTGGAGAGCGGAAAAAAAGAGGATTTGATTGCAAGGGCGGAAGAGGGATTGAATTGTTTGGAACTTATCAACTCTATCAATCAATCGTCTTGGCTTGGCAAAGAAGTTAGTTTGCCTTTGGACGGCGAAGAGTATGCGGACTTGCTTGCTCGGAAGATAGAAGAAGAAAAAACTAAAAGTTGAAATAACGAAATAGTTACGCAGGTAGCGTTATAAATATATTTAAGCGGAGGAATACATTATGTCAAACATCAAGATTTCAGGTTTTTACGATGAAGTAAGTTCCGATCTTAAGACGCAGTTGGACACTATCAAAGAATACGGGGAGAGTTATCTCTGTCCAAGAAAAATCAACGGCAAGAATATTGCAGATTATACTCTTGAAGAGTTCCAAAAAGACGTCAAGCCAATGCTGGACGAGTACGGTGTAAAATTCTCGTCTATAGGTTCGCCGATAGGCAAAATGCCTTTGAACGACGAAGAAAAGTATAAGGCTCAATGCAAAAAACTCGAGGAACTTGTCAAGATATGTCAACTTATGGATTGCAAGTATATCCGTATGTTTTCATTTAGAGGTTTAAGCGGGAATTACGAAAAGGATTTCCCGATAGTAGTCAAAAAGATAAGAGGCTTTTTGGATATAGTCAAGGGAACGGGCGTAATACTTCTTCACGAGAACGAAAAGAGAATATGGGCAGATACGCCGGAGAGAGTTTTAAGACTTTACAACGAAATCAACGACCCGCAATTCCAGCTTTGCTTTGACGCGTCCAACTACGTTCAATGCGGAGTAGACGTGCCTAGCGCGTACCAACAGCTTAAGGACGTGACGGTATATTATCATATCAAAGACTGCGCAAAAGAGAGAGTTGAAGTACCTGTAGGTATGGGCATAGGCGACTATGAGAATATGATAAAGGACCTTGTGGCAAGAGGTTACGACGGCTTCATGACGTTGGAACCGCACACAGGAAAGTACGCCGACAACAAGGCGCTCTTCCACAGAATAGGTTGGCTGTTCTTCGGCATAACCTTTGAGCATATCAACAAATGGCGCAAGATTTTCCACGACATTGACAAGGCAAAGGGTATGGGACATACTCAAAAGGTTTCAAGACGTCAAATGATGGATTGGCAGTACTACGGACTTAAAGAATTGATAGAAAAGGCAGAAAAGGAGGCTTAATTATGGCAAAGGAAAATAAAGTTAGATACGGAATTATAGGTATAGGTAAGCAAGGTAGCAGATACGCAGGACAGCTCTTTGCGGGCATGGACAAGAACGGCGTTTTGACGGCAGTATGCGATATCGCCGAGGATAGAAGAGCTTGGGCAGTAGAGAAGTTTGGAGATAAAGTTAAGGTATTCGACAACTATGAAGCCTTGCTGGATAGCAAACTCGTAGACGTCGTAATAATCGACACTCCGCACTACGCTCATCCGGTGATTGCAAAATCAGCTTTGGAGAGAGATATCAACGTACTCAGCGACAAGCCGGCGGGCGTATACACCAAGGCTGTAAGAGAGGTAGCCGAGTATGCTAAAGAAAACAAACCTAATCTTAAGTTCGGTCTTTTGTATAACCAAAGGACAAGCAAGATTTACAAGTCCGCTAAGGCTCTTATCGACGCAGGTGAACTTGGCAATCTTAAGAGAATAGTTTGGATAATCACCAATTGGTACAGACCTCAGGCGTATTATTCCCAAGGCGGTTGGAGAGGCACTTGGGCAGGTGAAGGCGGTGGCGTACTTATCAATCAAGACCCGCATCAACTTGACTTGTTCACTTGGCTTGCAGGTAGCAAGATTACCAGTGTGAACGCAATCGCAAGAACGGTCGGCAGACAAATCAACGTAGAAAACGACGTTACGGCTACTTGTACTTTCGAGAACGGCGCAACGGGCGTGTTTATCACTTCCACGCACGAAGCTCCCGGAACCAACAGATTGGAGATTTCGGGCGACGGCGGAAAGATGGTGATTTCGGGTAGCAACGACTTTAATATGAAACTTGAATTTACAAAGCTCGATACATTAGAGCCTGAATTTTCCAAGACCAACACTGTATTTATGGGCAAGCCTAAGAATAGCAAAAAGACCGTTAAGTTTATGCCTCACGAGGTATTGAAAGGACTGCTTGCCGACAAAGGTCAGCATATCAACGTAATTCGCAATTTTTCTAACGTAATGCTCGGTAAAGAAAATAAACTAATCGGCAACTACGAAGAAGGTCTAAACGGTTTGACTTTCTCCAATGCAATTCATCTTTCGGCTTGGCTTGGCAGAACAGTAAGTCCTCAAGAAGAGGGATTTGAAGATATTTACTACGAAGAACTTCAAAAGAGAATCGAAGAAGAAAAGACAAACAGCGTGAAGTAATAACAAATTTTAGGGAGCAAATTATGGCATTGAATTATTCGGAAAAAGGCGAGATTATCGTCAAAGAGCAATTTCATAAAAAGGTATGTTTCGACGTAGCCAACAATCGTATTTCTGCGCAATTCGACGGCAGGGGCGGTATTTCAAAGTACGCCGTAATGAATAAGTATTCGGTATTTTCGGCGTTCTATACGCTATTAACGATCAACGGAAAACCGCTTGAATATATGTCCGACAAAGAAGTTAAAATGCTTGGCAAAAAGCAGATTACTTCTTTTAGCGAAAAGGGCGCGGATATAGTTATCACGCAATTCCTTGACAGAGTAAACAACTGCGTTTATGTAGAGAACAAAGTAACTGCAAATGAAGATTTGGTATTCAAAAACGTAACCAATTTCGGTATTGATTTCGGTTCTTACGTTCAACAACTTCTTGCCAACAGATTGAACGCAGGAAATATTTCCAAGATAATAGGCGGACTTTTGAAGAAAAATAAAAAGGGCGTTCAAGAGCTTGACGGCATGACTTATATCAAAGGCGAAGTCATGGGCGACTTCTATTTGGATATTGCTGTCAATGGCAAAGCCGTAGGTTTGGAGAGCGAGAGAGGATTTTACAATCAATTCTCCTATGGCGGTGAGATTAAAGCAGGCGAAACAAAGACGTTCAGATACGTCATCAGCGCGGGTACTAGGAGCGACTTTACGGGGTGCGACGTCAAGACAGCGCTTAAAAATTTCGATAAAGCATTGGCGGAATGCGACGCATACGCCGACGAGCTCAACTGTCCTAAGCCGTTAGAGGGCAACTTTATGCAGGCTTACTACAAATCGCTTCTCAACGCTTCGCTTTCAAATTATAAAGAACTGGGCAAGTTCAAAGGCTTTTTGGCAGGTATTGTCTATCAGTATCCTGCAAGAACGTATTACAGAGACGCTTATTGGACGGTACTCAGTGTACTTCCCGTCAAGCCGGAACTGGTTCGCAACGAGATTATCACGCTTGCAAACGGCATAAGCAAAAAGGGCGAATGTCCGTCGGCAGTAAAGTTTAATTTTAAGAATTATTGGGGCGACCACTACGACTCGCCGTCATTCTTCGTGCTTATGCTCTACGATTATTTGGTACATACAAAGGACTTTGCTATTTTGGATGAAAAGGTCAAGGCGGGCAAAGTAATCGACAGCGCAAATCTAGTACTCAAGAGATTGATGAAAGAAACCGACGAAACGGGACTTTTAGTCAAAGGCGGAGAATACAACCGTCGCGATTGGTGCGACAACGTATTTAGGTCGACTTACGTAACTTACGACGAGGCATTATATGCGAGAGCGCTCTTTGCTATGAGCGAAATATACAAGGTATGCTACGGCGACGAGGTCAAGTCAAAGGACTACGCAGACAAGTACGACAAGGTAGTCAAGGCTATCAACGACTTGCTTTGGGACGAAGAAAAGGGGTGGTACGTCAATTACAAGAGCGATAAATTCGTCGAAGACAATCTATCGATAGATACCGTCGTAATGGTACTCTTCGGTTTGGCAAGCGAGGAAAGAGCGGACAGAATGCTCAAGAATATGCAAGAGCTTTTGGAGAGCAAAAACAATAAAGAACAGGGCGCAGGGGACTTTGGTACTCTTTCGGTTTATCCTTTCTATAAGAATACCGAGGATATTGTTCAAAAGTCGTCATTGCCTTATTATTATCACAACGGCGGAGATTGGCCGTATCTCTCTTGCGTATATGCGTACGCCAAGTTGATGAGAGGTATGGATTATATCTATCCGTTGACAAGGTGGTTTGAATACAATGCGGAGAAGGGCAACTATACACCTATAGAGTTTTTCTCGCCGATACATCCGGACGGTTCTATGTTGCAGGCTTGGAGCAGTACAGGCGCATTCGTATTAGCGTATCCGGAGGGTGATTTCTTTACTAAAAAGTTGCAGAAGTAAAGATTTTGTACTCTTTATAACCCTTGGGTAAACATATTTTACAAATATTGTCTTATATTTGTATTGAAATATACTTTAATATTTGTTATAATAGATAAGGAAAATTATTTAATTCATTTGCATTTATGCAAGAGGGAGGATTTTGAGTGGAAGAGAATGTTCAACAGGAGGCTGTAGCAGAAGTTTTGCCAATACAAGAAGAAGCTACGTCTCAAAACGCGAGCAATGAAGAGCTTGCGAGCAAAAAGTATCTAAAGACGAGAGATTACGTATTCTTTTCGTTAGCTAGATTTGCATCCAGCGCGGTAACGGGTCTAATACAAGGTTATTTGCTCTTTTTCTACACCGTGTGCGTAGGTATCTCGGCAGGAGCCGTAGGTACGATGTTTTTGGTTTCAAAGATTTTCGACGGTCTTAATGACCCGATAATGGGCGTAATAGTAGACCGTACGAGAACTAAATGGGGTAAGATGCGTCCGTATCTATTCGGATCGGCTATACCATGGGGTATAATAACTATTTTGATGTTCATACCCGATATTTACAGCGGAATGAATTCCGGCGGAAAGATTGCCTTTATGTGGATTACATATTTGCTATATTCCATATTGGGTACTGCCGTAGGCGTACCGCTTGACGGACTTCCTGCCGTAGCATCTCCCAATACTGACGAGAGAGCTAAGATTATCTCCATAAGCCGTATCTTGGGAAGTATAGGCGAGCAGTCGGCGCTAGTGCTGTTGACGTTGTTCCTAGTTATTACAAAGGATAATTATTCATATTCATACATGCTTATGGCAGTAATTATAGGTATACTCGGACCGGTGTTCATGCTTCTTGGCGCAAAGTTTATCAAAGAGAGGTTGGAGCCTACTTCACGTACGCCAAACATACTTGAAGGCTTTAAGTATCTATTCAAAAACAAGCAGTTTTTGCTTTTGATACTATCCAACTTATTGACGTTCTTTCGTAACTTCGTGTCGGCAATGATCATATACGTAGTATCATACATATACGCGCAAGGCTCTTTGCAGATATTGTTCTCAATTCCGGGTGCTGTCGCGTCAATGATAGGTATGATGATTGCGCCAAAACTTAGGAAGTTAATGGACAGTAAAAAGCTATTTATAATGGCGACTATATGGCACTCTGTTGCTTTGGCGTTGATATTCTTCATTTACATCATAGGCGGAAAATCCTGGTTATTGGTTGCAATTTTGATGTTCGTAGCAATGATACCTGTAGGTATTCTCAACGTCATACCGCACCTTATGGCCACCGATACCCTTGACTACTGGGAAGACAAGACGGGTGACAGATGCGAAGGCATAACGTTCTCGCTTATGAGTTT
This sequence comes from Clostridia bacterium, assembly GCA_029060065.1. Lineage (GTDB taxonomy): Bacteria > Bacillota > Clostridia > Christensenellales > UBA3700 > RACS-045. Next base: position 70,837 of record JAIDUT010000065.1, read on the forward strand.
GCGTTCCAAGGTATCGTCGGGACTTAAGGACTATACTATGAGCTATTTGCTTGTATTCTTCGGTTTTTCGCAAGCGTTGCCGTTCTTGAACGACCATACGCCTGTGCAATCGGACTTTACAAAGCTAGGTTTGTTCTCTATCTATACAATAATTCCTGCCGTACTTAATTTGGTTTCCATAGTACCTATTCTTTTCTATAAGCTCAGCGGAAAGAAGATGGCGGAAATTCAAGGCAGACTTGCGGTTAAGCGACTTGAAGACGCAAAGAAATTGGAAGGCGTCTTAGATGAAGAAACCACTAAGGGCGAAACGGACGTATATTCCGTAGTCGCTGAAGAAGAGAGAAAACAAGAGATTGAAGAAGAACTTCAAAGTATAAAAGAAGAATTAACTACCGATGCTATAAAGACGGCAGAAGTTGAGAATAAGGAGGAAAAATAATGAAAGCTAAAAAGAAATTTTTATTAATTACCTCTATACTGTTGCTTGCCGTAATTACTTGTTGCTTGTTTGCAGGATGCAAGAGCGCGGAAGAAAAAGAAAAAGAGTATTATGAAAAAGTAGAAACGGCTGTTAAAAAGACCGTGGGCACGCTTGATTCGCTCACCGACGTGTTGTTTACCAAGGGGTGGACTGCAAGTTTTATGTACGCTTACACCTATTACGGAATTGAAGAAGACGGCGCAATTAAGCCCAACACCGTTACGCGTGGCGATGAAAATACTAAGGGATGGCTAAAAGGGTCCAGTGAGTTCGTTCACTTTATGTATTTTGAGGTAGATTACACCAATGAGAGTAACTACAAAATTAAGACAACGACCTTTAAGGATACCGACAGAAAGACTTATTACAACAACAAAGATAAGGTCAAGAATTTTGAAAAGAAATTTAAGATACTTGACAAACTTACTTATGAGGTAAAAGACGGAGTAGCGAGCGGAAGTCTAGCAGAGGGAGTCAATCCTTTGAGCATTATCAAAATCTATACCGATAAAGAGATTATTACTCAGAACGGTATCAGCGCAAGCGACAACTTCAGAATATACACTCACTTTATGAGAATAGAATCCAGACAAGTCTATGACAAGGACGGAACAGTCGTAACTAAGGAACAAAATGACGAAAAGAAAGATTATTGGTCTGGTTACGGCGAAGACATCTCATATAATTGGAAAAATGTATACGGAATGACCAACAATCGTTTGACAGTGCTTTACAGCAAGGGTAAGAGCAGAATCAATCAGTTGGAGATTTACAACGAAAGAGTCCTGTCCTATTATACCGAGAAAGACAAAGTCGATACGTCTTTAGTGCTCAAAGCCGACGTAGTCGCTTATGACGAAATGGTAGTCAAGTTCGAGTACAAATAAAATCTCTTAAACTCACTCTAAAGTATAAAAGGTATGTCGATTTACGGCATACCTTTTTATATAATATTACACTAAATTATTAGAAAATAAATATTCTAAAAATTTTTGAAAAATCTGCATTATTTTTCTTTACTTTTTCTACAGAAGTTGTATAATACATACGGTTACAGTTTGATACAACTAGTTGACACGAATTGAGAGGTGGGAAAATTATAGTCTTAATTCGGAGAAAACTATGGTCAAGAATTTGACAAAGGGCAGACCGCTCAAACAGATTTTATTTTTTGCATTGCCTATTTTTATCGGCAACGTATTCCAGCAACTCTACAGCATGGTAGACAATATAATTGTCGGCAACACATTGGGCGAGAATGCTTTTGCAGGAGTTGGCGCAACTACTTCGCTAGCTTTTTTGATAATAGGTTTTGTGCAGGGACTTACGGCGGGCTTTGCCGTCAAGACAAGCCAGTATTTCGGCAATCAAGACGAAGAGAAAGTCAAGGCGAGCGTTGCTACTTCCATAGTTTTGAGCGGGGTCTTGACAATAGTTTTGACTATTGCCAGCGTGTTTACCACAATGCCTATACTACACGTAATGCAGACGCCGGAAGAGATAATCGGATATTCTTATGACTATATAGTTATCGTATTTGCAGGTTTGGGAGCGACTATGCTTTACAACTTGGTATCAAGCATATTGAGGGCGCTGGGCGATAGCAAAGTACCGCTGTTGTTTTTGGTAATGGCTTCGGTCATCAACGTAGGACTTGACTTGCTCTTTATCATCGTATTCAAAATGGGCGTAGCAGGCGCAGGTTGGGCAACTATAATATCTCAGCTCATCTCGGGCGTAGCTTGCGCAATCTATATGTTCAAGAAATACGAGATATTAAGACTTTCTCGCCGTCATTTCAAGATGTCGTTAAAGTTTTGCTGGGAGCATTTGAGAGTGGGCTTGCCAATGGCTGTTCAATATTCTATAATAGCTATCGGAATAATGGTACAACAGACGGCGCTTAACTCATTCGGTACGCTGTACGTAAGCGCGTATACCGCGTCAAGTAAGATAGACAGTATAGTTACGCAAGCGCTTGTCGCAATGGGTAGCGCAGTCGCAACGTTTGTAGGACAGAACTACGGAGCAGGCGAGATAGACAGAATTAACAAGGGCGTAAACAAAGCTATGGCTGTCAGCGTAGGACTTGCAATAGTAAGCGGAGTAATCGTATACTTCGGCTCGGATTTATTGACAGGTTTATTTGTACAGGACCCAAGCGCGGAGATGCTTGCTCTGTCCAAAAAATATCTCTTTTGGCAAGGAGTGTTCTATATCGGACTAGCCGTAATATACGTATACCGCAATGCTTTGCAGGGTATGGGCTACAGCATGTTGACGACCGTAGGCGGAGTAGTGGAATTAGGTATGCGTATACTTGCGTCGCTCTTGCTTGTCAAAGTATGGAGTTATATGGGACTGTGCGTATCCAATCCATGCGCATGGCTTGGCGTAGACGTCTTGTATCTTGCAAGCTATTATCTGTTGATAAACTTCAAGTATAAAAAGGTCTACGTACGTAATAATATAATGATAGCGAACAGATTTCCGAAGCCTAAGGAAGTTAAACACGCGTAAGGGGGTATAATATGGTAAGGCTTAACGAAAACAAAGAGATAGTAGACGCAATCAAAGAAGGTCTAAAAGCGCGCGGAGGGTACTGTCCATGTCGCGTGCAAATGATAGAGGAGAATAAATGCGTTTGCAAAGAGTTTAGGGAGCAAATAGCAGACCCGAATTTCGAGGGATATTGCCATTGCGGATTATATTATAAATCAAAGGATTGATAAGTTTTAATCATAATTTACCAAATTTTTATTTAGAATATATCTTGACAAAGTTTTCATCAATACATATAATACAATTGTTACCGATGTAAACATCGTTTCGAGCGCTGTAGAGAAATCTCAAACCTTTTAATTATGGGGCTGTACCGGATTCGATGGGGAAGTAGGTACGGTATAAGCATGCCGAAGGCTCGACTTCGTAAAAACGGAAAATTAAAATTAAACGCAAATAACAACAAAGAATTGGCTTTCGCTGCCTAATCGGCCGTAGCCTGTCGTCCCGAGAATCCACGGCTTGGGTAACGGCATCAACCAGTGGAAAGGGTCGGGCGCACACGCCTTTACCGTCCGACAATATTAAAGGCTTGCCGAAGCGTTACTCCGTGAATAGAGAACGTTAGGGACTAATATATGTTCAATAAGCATGTAGAAAGTGTCGTATGAGCTTTTTCAGACAGGGGTTCAACTCCCCTCAGTTCCACCACTGCAAAACCGTAGGTTTTGCAATTAAATTCGCCTAACGGCGAGTGAAATACAACAAAAGTTGTATGAAATTACTACGTAATGAAGTACGCTAACGCGAATGAAGGCGAATTTTACTTCATTGCGCGACAGCGCAAATTCATACCGAAGTTATTTCATATTGCGGAGCAATATTTCATAAATAAAAACAAGAAGTAATGCGAGAGAAAAGGTAAAAGTAACCGTAGGTTTTGCAATTAAATACAACAAATGTTGTATGAAAATGAGATTTTTTTTATGAAAGAAAACAAATTAGCGGATCTATCAATAGATTTTTCGGTAAAAATAATAAACGTTCTGAATGATATAAAAGGTCACTATGCGTTGGTCAATCAAATAGAACGTTCTGCAACTTCAATAGGCGCAAATATACACGAAGCTAACTATGCGCATAGCAAAGCAGATTTTGTAGCTAAACTTCAGATTGCCCTAAAAGAATGTTATGAAACAGAGTATTGGTTGCAAATTCTAGAAAAAACGAATTTAATGTCAACCACGATATACAATTCTCTTAAAAACGACTGCGGTACAATTCGCAGACTTTTGGTAGCGTCTATCAACACAGTTAAGAATTGAAATAAATTTTACAATTATTAAAATTAGTATTGACTTAAGTGCTAAACTAATAATATAATAGAAGTAACGACTTTGCTTTATGGGGGAAATTATGGGCAAAAATAAAAAGACATCGTCTGACCAAAACAATCCGTCAGACAAGAAGTTTGCCAAGAGGGCTGCTGCGCTAGGCGCGAATCTCAAAAGATTTTGGAAAGAACCGCCTAAGGGTAGGTTCCTTAATTTGCAAGAAATATTGCGATTTGGCGTATCAAGTCTTGGTATGAGTTTTATCGCAAACCTAGTATCTATTTACGTTACGGTAAGCCAAATCCCGCTTCTTTACAATTTGGGTACAAGAGGTACTTTGCACGCGCAGATTATGTATATAGTTGCCAGTGTGCTTGCTCTTATAATTACGCCGTTTTACGGCAGGATGATACAGCGTACAAAAACCAAAATAGGAAGATACAAGCCTTACATACTTTGCTTAGCTCCGATAGTAGCTATATTAGGCGCGGCATCGGTATGGTCTCCGCAGAGTCTTAACCAGACGCAAAGAATAATTTACGTGTATATGCTGTGTACTCCGACTTTGCTATTGTGGAATTTGTGGTATAATTCGTTCAATATGTTCCCGGGAGTTATAACTCCGAATCAACAAGAGAGAGCTGACGTATGGGCTCCGGTAGGACTTGTCATAGGTTTTGCGCCTACAATAATGAATGCGCTAAAGGGCGTATTCATAAAGTGGGGCGGCGGCGACGTTGGCGCGGCAAGAATATACGCAGTATTCTGCGCAGTAGTTGGTATAGCTCTTGCGACAGCTCTTATCGGCGTAAAAGAAAGAGTATTCGTCACTCAGGAAGAAGAGAAGAAAGAAAAGGTATCTACAATCGAAGGCTTGAAGATGATAGTCAAGAACAAACCGCTTATGATATTCACGTTGGCGCTTTGTTTGGGCTGTTTTAAGGGTACTATAGATTTGAGCTGGGAAGTAATCGCCAGAGTTAAGTATGCGACAAATATGGCTGACGCGGCGGCGTTATTCGGCGGACTTTCACTTGTGGTAGGCTTTGCGGCTACGCCGAATATGATATTGCTACCGTGGATGACAAGAAAGTTTAACAACCGCACGATATTGATATTCTGGCAAGCATGTAACGTCAGCGCCAACTTGATATGCGCTTTGATAGGTTTGCAGAACTTCCCGCAAGGCAGTTGGTCGCCGTACGTAATCACAATCATAAGATTTGTATCGTTGTTTAACGCTCTCGGAAGTCTACAACCTCTTCTTCTTTCGGAGATAAGCGACTTGCAACAAGCAAAGAGCGGTTACAGACTAGAAGGCTTTGTTCAGACTTTTGCATATCAATTAACATTGGTGGTAGGACAATTAGCGGCATTGGTACCTGCTGTAATTCAAACCAAGATGGGCTATAATCCATATAATTATCAAGTTGTGGAAGGCTCGGATAATATACTTTCCCCTGAACTTATAAAGATAGCCGAGAATTACGGTAACGTAGCATTATGGATGTCGGCAATATCCGGCGCGTTGATGCTGATATGTCTGCTATTCTACAATTTGGATAAGAAAAAGCATGCAGAAGTAGTAGCTCAACTCAAAGCTAACGCAGTCAACGCAGACGAAATAGCTCAAGAGCAAGGTTCGTTCAGTATGTTGGAGAATGTAGTTGACGGAACTAAGGAAGAGAAAGTAGCAATGTCCGATTCTGATACAGTTGCTTTTGAGGAAGGAAATTCTGCTGAAGAAGTTCCTACTGAAGAAACTACCGACGTAGTTCCTCCTGAGCAAGAGCAAGAACAAGACTTATCGAAAGACGATTTTGATAAACAATAGAAATAATTAAGTAATACAGTAAAAGTGAGATACGTCGTATCTCACTTTTTAATTATATATCTAGTTATTTTCTGAGTAATTATATTAACTTTGAAGAGAGAAGATTAACTAATTGACAATTTCTCTCACTATTTGATAAAATAGTAAAACTGAGATAGAAAAACTGATTTATAAAGTAGTATTTCGATTTTAGAATCTACTAAAGGCATATAGGCGGAGTTGCTTGAAAACATTAATAACCAACACATACGAGGAGTTGTTCAGTATAGAGAACATCTATGCGGGGCATTTGAAAAGCAGAGCTTCGAGAAGAAGCAAAAAGCCTATAATAAAATTTGAGATTTCCGCATTAGGCAATATTTATGAATTGCACAAGAAGTTGCTCAACGGCACGTTTAGATTCGGCGGATACAACACCTTTATTGTCTATGAACCGAAGCGTCGCGAAATACAGAACATGCGGTATTGCGACAGGGTGATACAGCACGTGATATGCGACAATATGCTGACGCCGTATTTTTCCGACAGAGTTATCTATGATAATTGCGTCTGCCAAAAGGGCAAGGGCAGTCATTTTGCATTGGACAGATTCGAGAATATGATACGTAAGCACATAGAAAAGCACGGAGCGAGCGGGTATTTCCTAAAATGCGATGTGCTTAAGTTCTTTGCAAGCATACCGCATGACAAATTGAAATCGGCTGTATGTTCCCGCATAGTAGACGCGCGCATAAGAAAGATGATAGAGGGAATTATCGACGGATACCACACGAACACGGAATTTTTGCAAAAGTACGACATACCCCCTCTATGCGACGGCGAAAAGACAGGCAGAGGTATACCGATAGGCAATCAGACAAGTCAGATTTTCGGGATGTTTTATCTCGACCCCGTGGATAGATTGATAAAAGAACAATTTAGAATAAAGGCGTATTCAAGATATATGGACGACTTTGTCCTTCTGCACGAAAATCTCGATTATTTACGGTACGTCAAAGAGCGCATAGAAGATTTGGTAAAACGATTAGGATTGAAACTAAATTCCAAGACGCAGATTTTCCCAATGAAGAACGGAGTGACTTATCTAGGATATAGATTTTGCGTAACGCCCGACGGAAAGGTCATAAAGACCATAAAGAAGCGGACCAAGCGAAGATTCAGGTGGCGAGTAAAGCTGATAAAGAAAGGCTATTTCGAGGGACTGATAAATATCGAAAGGGTACGGCAGACTTGCTCGGCATTCCACGGTCACTTAAAACACGCAATGAGTATTAAGTTCGCAAAGGAAATCGAGCGAAAGCTATCGCCGATAGAAGAAAGAGAAAAACTCATCGAGGAGCAACTCGACTTATCCACTTACACAAGGCAAAAGGAGTATATAAAAGAAATGACTTACGACGTAGACCAAGAAATAGCAATAGAACTCTTAGGAGCGGACAAAGTCCAAGACGGGACGGAAAATACGACGGCTATACAAGACGAAATGCAAAATCAAGAGCGAGTATCGAGAAAACCTTTTAGGATAACCGATTTCGACCAGCCCAAAGACAGGGAAATGGCGGTATTCACCGGCGCAAAGAAATTGAGCGAATACATATTCGTTATTACAGAGAAATCGCCCAAAACCTTGCGGTGGAGCATAATATCCAGACTTATGGATACTTCTACTTCGGTAATAGAAAGTCTTTACCACGCCAATTTTGAAAGAGATGAAAAACGCGCCGAGCATCAGAAACAAGCTATGGTCAACTTATGCCTATTGGACTTTTATGCCGAGACGGCAAAGACCAAGCAAGCAATAACCAATAAGCAGGCAATGATAATCGCAAAGCTGATTTACGACGTCAAGAAAATGCTCAACGGTTGGATACGCTCTAAGCAGGGTACTAAATATTGATAATATATATAATATGACAAAACGGCGGAATCTTTTGTTTTGGCTGTGCGTATTCCTGGCTCCGGTCGGCTGTTTAGGCGGCGGCGGTCGGCGCACGCGGTACGGCCCGCGCTTCACCCGCTTGCCAATCGGCAAGTATTCCGGTATTCGCTTTGACTAAGGTTGAGCGAACAGCGATATGCGATGAAGGGGATTTCGTCGCGTCTTAGCGCTTTTAATATGATTAGATTTCTCGACTACGCTCGAATGACAATTTAACGTCATTTCGACTGGAGCGAAGCGGAATGGAGAAATCTCAACCTTTTATAGCTAAGACAAAATAGAGCCTTGTCCTACGGTGACGGCAGAGAAATAAGAGCTTTTAGCGTAATGGAGGCGAGGCTCACTTTTACACGATTAAATATAGAAAAAGTTGATAATTTAGAAAATAGTATGGTATAATAACTTAGTAGGGTAGAAGTTCTTGTCTTTGCATAGCCGTATTCCTGGCTCCGGTCGGCTAACTATAACAATTACAACAATTCGTACAGACTGGCGGCGGCCGGCACTAGCATGAATAACAATAATGTCACGAATTCCAACGCGGTACGGCCCGCGCTTCACTCGCTTGCCCAATGGGCAAGTACGAAAGTAGTCCGGTATCCGTATTGATTAAGGTCAAGCGGACAGAGATTGAGATGAAGGGAACTTTTATCCTGTTTTGCCTAGGTTGGCAAGACGAATCAGAGCCTTGTCCTACGGCGACGGCGGATAACCGCTTTTGCGCGTAATGGTGGCAAGGCTCACTTTTTTTTTTGCGAAAAATGTTGCAAATTGTATTTTGGTGTGCTATAGTTAAGGTGTATTTGTATAGAAAATTCTATATTTAAGACAAAAAATGAGAGATATAGAATATTCTATAT
>JAIDUT010000066.1 GCA_029060065.1 Clostridia bacterium
GCAAATTATTTTTACGTGAAGTATAATGTATTTGAGAAAAAACGCCTTTTCAGGCGATTACAAGAAAAGTATACTTTTTTTGGAAAAAATAAAAAGATTTTCTAAAATTTAGAACTTATAGTGTTAAAACATAAAACACGCAAAATTTGCGTGTTTTTACGTCTTACTTATAATCAGTTGAGATTTCTCCATTTCGCACCGCTTCAGTCGAAATGACATAGAGCACGTACGACGTTATATTAATCGGTAACCTTTAGATTTGCGTTGGCGTCTAAATCAATATCGCTAGCTTTGGCTCCCGTCTTAATCATATTATACGCTTGCGACGCTATCATAGCGCCGTTGTCGGTGCAAAGCACCAAAGGCGGATAGAATACTTTGATATTTTTTTCTTTAGCGCGCTGTTGCATCTTGGCTCTTAATACGCTGTTGGCTCCTACACCGCCTGCAATTACGACTGTATCTACTCCCATATCGACAGCGCAACGAAGCGTATTATTCACCATAATGTCAGTAACCTTTTCTTGAAAAGAACACGCAAGGTCTGCTCTGTTGAGCGTTTCGCCCTTTTGCGCGCATTTGTGAGCGTAGTTGATAACTGCCGTCTTTATACCGCTGTAAGAAAAGTCATAGGTATCTTTATCCTTATACGGCGTAGGCAAGTCTATTGTAGGCTTGCCCTCTTTTGCGAGTTTTTCTATTTGAGGTCCGCCCGGATATGGCAGATTGAGTACTCTTGCTACTTTGTCGAAGGCTTCTCCGCATGCATCGTCGTGAGTAGCGCCTTTGATTTCTATTTCTTCAAGCGATTTTACGTAAGCAATCATAGTATGTCCACCGCTTGCAATCAAGCAAAGATACGGAGGTTCTAAATCGGGTTTGGCAAGGTAGTTGGCGGATATATGACCTTTGATATGATTGACTGCTATTAGAGGTTTGTCCGTCGCATATGCTAAAGCCTTGGCGTAAGACACTCCCACTATAAGCGCTCCTAAGAGTCCCGCGCCGTACGTTACGGCAATACAGTCAATATCGTCCAAAGTCATTTCAGCTTTTGCTAGGGCTTGCTTAACGGTGTTATCTATCGCCAAAGTATGATTTCTAGACGCTATCTCGGGGACTACTCCGCCGTAGCGCTTGTGAATATCAATCTGCGAAGCAATAATATTCGACAGCAACTGCCGTCCTCTTGTAATTGCAACAGCCGTTTCGTCGCAAGAACTCTCTATTGCAAGAATTACAATATCGTCGCGACTGCGCATAGCGTCTAATTTACGGTTTGCGTTTTCCAAATACCCCATACAACTTTTACCTTATTATACCTTCCTCGAGGTGACGATACTAATTTGCTTTTTTAAGATAGTCAAAGATAAATTGCTCGATATCGCCGTCCATTACAGCGGAAATATTGCCCGTTTCGCAACCGGTGCGATGGTCTTTAACCATAGTATACGGACAGAATACATAACTGCGTATTTGACTGCCCCATTCTATTTTCTTTATCTCGCCCTTGAGTTCAAGCTCTTTTTCTTGCATTTCCCTCTCTTGTCTTTCGATAAGTTTGGAGATGAGCATACCCATTGCCTGCTCTCTATTCTGAATTTGGCTTCTTTCGTTTTGGCATTGCACAACGATACCCGTAGGCAAGTGAGTAATACGAATTGCGCTCTCTGTCTTGTTGACGTGCTGACCGCCGGCGCCACCGCTTCGATAAGTATCAATCTTAAGGTCTTCAGAATTGATTTTTATCTCGTCTTTATTCTCAATCTCGGGCATTACTTCAAGCGATGCAAAGGACGTATGACGTCTTGCATTGCTATCGAAAGGCGATATACGCACAAGTCTGTGCACTCCCTTTTCCGACTTAAGATAGCCGTAAGCGTTTTCGCCCACAACTTTGAAAGTCACGCTCTTTATACCGGCTTCATCGCCTGCGAGTTTGTCCATTTCGATTACCTTATAACCCACTCTTTCGGCGTATCTCGTATACATTCTGTATAGCATACTTACCCAGTCTTGAGCTTCGGTACCGCCTGCGCCTGCGTGCAAGGTGAGTATTGCATTATAACTATCGTACTTACCTTTAAGCAGTGTTTCCAATCTCAAAGCTTCGACGTTTTGCGAGAACTTATTGAGCTCGTCTACGACTTCCTGCATTTCCTCTTCGCTACCTGAGCCCTCGGTAAGTTCGATAAGAACCGCTAAATCTTCGCCTTGCGCAAAGAGCCTGTCATAATGCTTAATCTTGCCCTCTATCTTGGATAGCTCTTTGTTGACCTTTTGCGCGTTATCCATATCTTCCCAAAAGCCGTCTTTTGCCTGCTCGGCTTTGAGCTCTTCGGCTTTTGCCAATAAATCGTCATAAGCCATTGCTTCGCGAACTTCCAAGAGCGATTTATTTATCTTGTCCAAATCCCATTTTGCTTGTTCTATAGTTATCATATTTATCCTACTTACCGCAACACTGCTTATATTTCTTGCCCGAACCGCAAGGACACGGGTCGTTACGTCCTACCTTTTTACCGCTACGGGTGACCGTCTTGGATTTAGCTTCCTCATTGGTGACCATTTCGACGTCTTGCTCTTTGGTTTGTTGTTGAGGATTTTTCTCAAACTTGCTCTTAACAAGAGTACGAACGGTATCGTATTGAATACTTTCTACCATTTTTTCGAACATATCCAAGCCTTCGATTCTGTATTGAGCAACAGGGTCTCTTTGAGCGTAGGCTACAAGTCCGATGCCTTGTTTGAGTTGATCCATTGCGTCAATGTGGTCCATCCACTTCTTATCAACATTGTAGAGCATAACTTCTCTTTCAAAGAGTCCAAAGCCGTCTTTACTGCCATTCTCTTCAAATAGCGCGTTGACTTCCGCGCTCTTCTTTTCATACTGCTCGCCGGCAACTTTCATAATGTTGCTCACAAGTCCGTCGAGAGAATTGTCGTCAAGGTCTAAGATATAATCGGGAGTGAGAAGATTTGTTCCGTTTTCCAATACGCAATCTTCTAGTTCCTTATTGAACCCCTCGTAATTCCATTGACGATGGTCTTCTTTATAATCTACGTACACTTCGCATATAGACTTGACAACCGACTCCATCATAGCAAGTATCTGTTGATGTACGTCCATATCGTCAAGGACTATATTACGCTGTTCGTAAATGATAGCTCTTTGGGTATTCATTACGTCATCGTAGCCAAGTACGTGCTTACGTATGGAGAAATTGCGGTCTTCTACTCTCGCCTGTAATTGCTCGAACTGTCTGGTGATAAACTTGCTGACGATAGGAGTATTTTCGTCCATATCCAATTTCTCGACTATCCACTTCATTTGGTCACCGCCAAATGCTCTTACCATATCGTCTTCCATTGATAGGTAGAATACCGACGAGCCCGGGTCGCCTTGACGACCGCTTCGTCCTCTAAGCTGATTATCTATACGGCGAGCTTCGTTGCGCTCCGTGCCTATGATTCGCAAACCGCCCAAGGCTATAACTTCTTGTTTCTCCGCATTAGTATCCTTTGCAAAAATATCGTAACGCTTCTTGTATTCAGCCCTTGCATTCAAAATTTCTTCGTCATCGGTATTGGCATAAGACGTAGCTTGCTCAATAAGTTCGTGCGAATAACCGAATTTCTCAAGTTCCAACTTGGCAAGATGCTCGGGATTGCCTCCGAGAAGTATATCCGTACCACGTCCTGCCATATTGGTAGCAATAGTGACCGCGCCTTTCTTACCCGCTTGCGCTATAATCTCGGCTTCTTTTTCGTGATTTTTTGCGTTGAGTACGTTATGCTTAATTCTATTTTTAGTAAGTATCTTGGACAGTTCTTCAGATTTCTCGACGCTTATCGTACCGACTAGTACAGGTTGTTGTTTCTCATAACAATTCTTGATATCTTGAACTATTGCATTGTACTTACCCGCTTTGGTCTTAAATAATTGATCCGGCTCGTCTACTCGCAAAATCGGCTTGTTGGTGGGGACTACTACTACGTCAAGACCGTATATCGAATCAAATTCGTTCTCTTCAGTCTTTGCCGTACCCGTCATACCCGAGAGTCTTTTGTAAAGTCTGAAAAAGTTTTGGAAAGTAATGGTCGCCATTGTCTTGTCTTCAGACTTGATAGGCACGCCTTCTTTTGCTTCGATTGCTTGGTGAAGTCCATCGCTAAAACGTCTACCAATCATCTGTCTGCCGGTAAACTCGTCAATAATTATGACTTCTTTGTCTACAACGATGTAATTGACGCCCTCTTGCATAATATAGTTGGCTTTCAACGCATTGTCTATATAGTGTTTGGTGCGTTGATTTTCATAGTCCGATAAATTCTCAATGCCATAATATTGCTCGGCTTTTTGCGCGCCGAACTCGTTGAGAAATACCGATTTTTCTTTTTCGCCAATCTCAAAGTCTGCTTGATACGCAGGCTTTTGCTCAAGCTCGTCTTCGCCTTGAGAATCCTCATCCTCTTCTACGTCTTCTTCGTCTTTTGGAGGCAGGAGCGTCTTGACGAATTTGTCGGCTCTCATATACTCGTCGCTCGGCTTTCCTCCGCGACCGCTAATGATAAGCGGTGTTCTTGCTTCGTCTACCAAAATGCTATCTACCTCGTCGACGATTGCAAAGTCCAACTCCCTTTGCACCTTTTGGCTCTTATCCTTGACCATATTGTCGCGCAAGTAATCAAAGCCGAGTTCGTTGTTGGTAGAATACATAATATCGCAGTTGTACGCCGACTTCTTTTCATCGTGTGGCATACGCGGATAGTTTACGCCAACCGTAAGTCCGAGAAATTTGTATACCTTGCCCATCCATTCCGCGTCACGCTTGGCAAGATACTCATTTACGGTGACTACGTGCACGCCCTTTTTGTCAAGAGCTTTTAGATATGCCGCCAAAGTTGCGACCAAAGTCTTACCTTCACCTGTACGCATCTCGGCTATTCTGCCCTGATACAACACTATACCGCCGATAAGCTGTACGCGGAAGTGTCGCATTCCAAGTACTCTGTCGCTCGCTTCTCGTACTGTAGCAAAAGCCTCGGGCAACAAGCTGTCAAGACTTTCGCCCGAAGCGCGTCTTTCGACGTAACTTTGCGTACAAGCCTTTAGTTCTTCGTCTGTCATAGCCTTGAACTTGTCCTCCAAGGCTTCTATCTTATCAACAAGTTTATTTATCTTCTTAAGTTCTCTTTCATTGTGAGAAAATAATTTGCTTAGTAGTCCCATTTCACACCTACCTTTGGTAATTTCTGCCAACAATAATATTATCATATAATTAATGGGCAAGTCAACGTATGAAATGCCCATTGAGAATAACTATGGAAAATTTTGAGTAAAAATTGTCGAAATATCCTTTCTAGCTTTGCAAAAACTCCGCAAGTTCGCGCTCTATTGCATCCAACAATTCTATGATTTTTTCTTCGTCTTTATCACTGCATTTTTGAGCAATGCAAAGCGTTGTTTCGCCTTTGAACGTGGTACTCGTCATGGATATAAGGCTTAAATTTCGTTGCGCCCGTCATGAAAGCGTCTACGCATCTCAGCCCCTCAAGCTCCAAATATCCGTCGGGAATTACTCCTATATTTGACATGCCTATGAGAGGATTCTCATATCCTACCTTGATTGCAAACTCCGCAATAGAATAAGGAAACAGCTTAAACGCTAATGCAAGCAAAGGTATGCCGTAAAGTCCGCAATACTTGTCTTGCTTTGACGCGTCGTTTTGTTCGGATACTTTATGTAAAGTATCGTAGAAATTTTCTCCCAATTCATGAAGTACGCATGGCATAAAACCTGTCAAATTAGTAATACTCTCGGAATTCGTCGAATCTATATGGTCGCGCAAATTCTTCATACTCGTGATAACCAATCTCTTATCGTCGCTTGGAGCCAAACGAGAAGATATTGCTCTGGCGTACGCCGTCATGAAAACGTCATTAAGCGTAGCTCCGTTCTCCTTGCCTTTTGCTTTCAGAGCTACGACAGTGTCCTTTGAAAGTTTCTTGAAGTTAAATCGCGTTCTACATTCTTTATCGTCTGTAAAATCAAATTTGTTTTTCACTCCCGTGTGCGACACGTTTTGATAAAGTTTCTTTGCTTCTTCCGCCTCTTCTTCGCTCATATCCTTGTATATTTGCGAATAACTGCGACTGCCTTGCTTTAGCTCTAAATCGGATATATCTCCTCCGCGAGCTATCAAATTGTATCCCTCTACTATTTTGCTTATAACGTACTTAAAGTCTGCGCCATCCAAACACATGTGATTTACAAGGACGGTTATGGCGCTTTGTCCTCTGTTAACATGCGCGGTAATCTCGAATTGCAATTTGTCTTTATAATTTATCTCTTTTGACAAATATGCAAGCGCGCTGGATTTTATATCGTCGCATATAACTTTTGTCGCCATTTCTTCAAGCGTATAATCTTCGTTGACTTCCCAATAAGGATTAATTGCGCTACTGTGAAAACTCGAACGTAAAATCGGGAAATGAGTAACGACTCTGTATACAGACTTACGCAAAACGTCCAAGTCTATTTCTCCGTCATAGAATACGGCAGAATGAATCATTCTGTCATAATAGTTTCTAAAAATATATTGAACTTTGTCCCAAAGTTCTGCTTTCAATTTTTCCATTTCGACCTCAATTTAACGGTAATTATATTATTACCATATTCCTTGTAAATAAATTATAAACAAAACTAGGATATGACTTCAATAATTTTTTCATGTAAATTATACAAGAATTATGTAGATTTTTCTAATTTTCACAAAGAGTTTTTGGAATGATAAATCTCAAAGCGCCTTTAAGTACGTTAACTTCAAACCTATCTCCCAAGATGACTTCGCCGTCAAGACTTATCATAAAGTTCTTTTGACCTCCGATAATCTCCACCTTCTTGCATCTCTTATATTTGAGATATGGCGCTAAAGCGGGCATATCGAGATAATCTCCTGCCTTATAATGATTCATAAGTTTTAAGAACTTGAATATTGATACCGGCTTAATGCAACACACTTCCATATATCCGTCGTTGTTTATTGATTTTGGCGCGCATTTATAAGAACCTCCGACATATTTACCGTTAACGCAAGTACATATAAGTATCTTGTCATCGTTCATTTCTTCGCCGTCGCCGATAACTTTACATTTGGTCTTAAGCGCCGTAAAGATAGCATACAAAACTCCGGTATTATATGCGTTCTTACCGCCGATAATCTTTTTGGGTTTGACTTCGCTCATCTTCTTTGCTACTGCGCTATCCAATCCAAAGTGACAAGCGTTGACAGCATATCTGTCGCCTACCTGTATCAAATCTATCTTTGTTTCCTTTCCTTCAAGAAGATTGTCTATATTGAGAAATTCTTGCTTGTCGCCGTAATACTTGACGTAATCGTTACCGCTACCGCATGGATAAATAGCCAATATCGCGTTGGGATGTCCCACCATACCGCTCGCAACTTCATTTAATGTGCCATCTCCGCCACACGAATAAAATACGATATCTTCAGAGCACTCCTGACACTTTTGCGAAACGTAGCTCGTTGCGTCACCATTTGATTTGGTAATGTAAATTTCATAATCAAGCCCTTGCTTCTCGTTTAGCTTAGCTTGTATTTCTTCTAGCGAGTTTTTTATTCCTGCCGTAGGATTTACTATAAAGATGTTTTTCATATTTTTTTCTCTTTTCTGTATGTTAAGGCTTACGCCGATATTATTATGACTTAAATTAGATATTTATGTCAACAATATACGCTTAAATGAAATAATACAGCCTATAGTTATAACGCGTATTCCGGACACATAGAGTACCCGACGGGAACTCCGTCGGGTATAAAAAATCAGTGACCTTCTCCCTCTGCGTCTATTGCCAAAACTATCATAAGCACTAAAAGCGCGTCTTGAGGGTTGACGATATTTAGAACGTATTGATCTGTCATTTTCCACATCTTTTTTTCCAAAGTCGCAACCAAAGAATTATCGGCGTCAACAATAGAGTAATTTAAGCCAATTACGTCGCCCTCAACTTTCCAGCCGTTGCAATCGACGTCGAACTTTTGTGAGAAAAACGAAAATTTTCTTTTTACTTTGCCAACTTCCTGTTCGTTAATGAATAGTCTGAATTGCGGTAAAATGTCAAAATACTTTGACTTAAGATAAGCAATCTTTTCGCCTTGAGCGTTATAGATATCGTATCTTTTTGGAACGCGGACTCTTCCTTGAATTTTGTAGGCAACTTGTTCTTCTTCGTTGTACACCTCGTACTTGCCTGCAAAAGACATCATTTTTTGTTTGAATGTAAGTATCATAAACTGTTCTCCTTATATGTTTATATTTATTTAATAAAGCGTAACGCCCTATTTCCTTATTCCGAGTTTGGTCGCCGTATAACCGTCTAAATTATACTCAACGCTACCAAGTTCTATATTTCTGTTGGCGCCGTGATAATCCGTACCGCCGGTAGCCATTAGCCCTTTTCTTTTGGCTATAGAAAGTATCGTATTGCTCATCGTGTTGTCATGCGTAGGATAATACGCTTCGATACCGCCTAGACCAAACGGCTTCAATCCGTCGATAAGCAACTCAATTTTGCGCTGTTGAACAAATCTTAAAGGATGAGCTATTACGGCAAATCCGCCCGCTTCCTTGATGAGCTTTACGCCTTGAATAGGAGTAATTCTCTTAGAGGGATAATACGCTTTGCCATTGGCTCCGAGATATTTGTCAAATGCCTCGGGAATACTGGATACGTACCCCGCCGATACCATAAGTTTTGCTATATGAAGTCTGCCTACGCTTGCGCTGTCGGTAGGTAAAGCGTCTTTGTCAATCTTTATTCCCAAAGAATACAGCCTATCGATTATAAGCGAAGCTCTCTCCTTTCTTTTGCTTTCAAAATAATCAAGTTTTTCCAAAAGCGTAGCGTTATTTTCATCGAAAGCGTAGCCCAATATGTGTATCTCTTGGGTAGAAAACGTCGATAGTTCAACTCCGTTAATATATTGTATGCCCTTAGATGTAGCGTATTCATTTGCTTCGAAATTTGCCTTTATGCAATCATGGTCGGTAATAGACATACACTTGATGCCTAGCCTTTCCGCCTTATCTACAATTTCCTTAGGCGTATCCGTACCGTCGCTTAGTACGCTATGTATATGCAAATCTATCTTCATTATTATCCTTCTTCTCCGTTCGTATCGCTCTCGCCTATAACTATATCGGAAGCTATCATTTTTTGCTCTTCGTCCTGCGATATGCCTGAACTGACCTTAGCAAGCCTTTTGGTTATTAATTCGTTGCGCTTTTCGACTTCGCCAATGGTATTGACCATGGTATTTGCATTCTTCTTTATACTGGATACAAGATTGGTATACTTTGTAAAATCCTTTTGGAAATCTTGCAACGCCTTGGCAATCTCCGAACTTCTCTCTTGAATTTTGAGCGTAGTAAAGCCCATTTGCAACGAGTTGAGAAGCGCCGTAATCGTGGTTGGACCGCATACGGTCACGTGATACTCGTTTTGAATATGCGCGGTCAACGCGCTGTTTTTAGCTATCTCGGCATACAATCCCTCGCTTGGCAAATACATAATCGCATATCGCGTCGTAACACCTGTGATAATATACTTTTTAGATATGCTCTTCGCCTCTTCTTTCACCGTATTGAAGAGTTCTTTCCTCGCGCTTTCAGTCTTTTCCGCGTCACCGCTCTCGCTTATTTCGACAAGAGCAATATATTTGTCAAGCGGGAATTTGGAATCTATCGGCAGATATACTGTATCTCCTTGCCCCGGCATTACTATTGCAAAGTCTACCATTTCTCTTGATTTACTGTCAAGTCTATATTGACAATGATATTGCTCGGGCGACAGTATTTGGTCGAGCAAACTCTCCAAAGCCACTTCTCCCCAACCGCCTCTCGTCTTAACGTTGGTAAACATCTTGTTTAGATTGCTGACTTTGCCAGTCAGTTCTCTCATTTCGCCAAAACCTTGCTGAACTTGCGAAAGAGAGTTGCTGACCATTTCAAAGGCGTTCTTAATACGCTTATCAAGCGTTTCGTTGAGTTTCTCGTCGACAGTCTGTCGCATTTTTTCAAGTTGAGCTTCGTTGCTTCTTTGCACGCTCTCCAGTTGGGTCTTATTGTCGTCGCGCAATTCTTTCAGCGAATCTTTAAGCGAATTACCTATTCTGTCAAGAGAGTTTTCCGTACTCTTGCTCATTCTGTCAAGAGCCTCTTGAGTATCCTTTTTGAGAGAACCCAGAGCCTCGTCAGTGCTTCTGCTCATTTGAACGGTAGCCTCTTTCATCTCCCTGCGTATCTCTTCCAAGGTTTCCTTAGTCGTATTAAGATTTTCGCCAAGCGTATCCTTAAAGCTCTTCATATATTCCGCCAACATAGGTACAAGACCGCCGTTAGACGCGTTTACAACGCTCGTCAAATTGGTCGACAATATCTCACGCTCCTTAGTGGTATGCTCGTTGATAAGATTCTTTACTTCGTTGAGATTATTGTTAAGATTTTCTATTTCGCCAAGTACATCTGCGCCCTTTTCTCCTCCGTGGCGTCTTCTCTTAGACAATGCAAGAGTAATGACGCTTAAGCAGACGCTTATCGCTATCAATACTACGGCAATAATCAATAATACCTTTTCCATTTAGTTACACCTTTTTAATTCTTCTTTTAGCAACGTCCAAAAGAGCGTCTTTTCGATTTGCTATACAGTTTCTTAGCGCCATATCCCATAAAGCGTTCAATGTCTGTCCTATCTCTCTACCGCCATAGCCAAGACTTTTCAAATCATTGCCGTCTACAGCAAGTTCCTTTATGCTCATAGGTACTTTTTCTTCAAGCATTTTAGCGTATATCTTTCTCAACTTATCCGCCGTCATTGAACTTTCATAATATCCCGTCCCTATACTGTCTGCATTAAATAACGCAAGCATATCGTGGAAAATATCTAGGTTGTTGGCAATAAAGCGTCGGCATTTGCTCTCCTTGGTATTGCCGTTGATGTCGAACATATGCAGTTCAACCATTCTCGATACGCGCTCTATCTCTCGGTTGGGATACTTCAGTCTTGTCATAATATCTCCCGTCATTTGAGCTCCTAAGATATTATGTAAATAAGTGTTGCCGTCTTTTTCCTGACATACGCCTTTTGCTATATCGTGAAAAAGTCCTGCCAATCTCACTTGGGGCGGACAAGCCTCAACTACTTTGAAAGTATGTTCCAGCACATCGTATTTGTGGTACTCGACTTTTTGTTTTACGCCGTCGTTTTGGGCGAGTTCGGGAAGTATGATTGACAGTATCCCCATATCTCGCATAATACACAATGCCTTATAACAATGCTCGCCTTCCATAATCTTATTTAGTTCTTCTCTTATTCTCTCGACGCTTATCTCGTTAAGCCTGCTTACAAGTCTTTTGGCGCTGTAGTATGTTTGCTTTTCTATCTCGTAACCTAACTTGGACACGAAACGCGCAAGTCGCAAAATTCTCAAACCATCTTGCGACAGCACGACGTCGGGGTCAATGGTAGTCGAAAGTATATTTTGTTTAATATCTTCAATACCGCCAAGCGGGTCTATGATTTGTCTGCCTTTTATATCGTAATAAATTGCGTTGCACTTGAAATCGCGCCTTTTAGCATCCACCGTCAAGTCATCGGTAAACTGTACGTCAGTTGGAGTATGTATTCCACTTCCGGCAGGATAACTGTCTATGCGGAAAGTAGTATACTCATACGTATTTTTACCCTTGATAATTACCGTGCCCAGTCTTGGCGAAGCGCTGACCACTCTAAACGGCGATTTGCTAAGCAACTCAACCAAATCGTTGGGTCTAACGCCTCCCGACAAATCGACGTCGTAACACTCCTTGCCTCTCAAGTAATCGCGTACGCATCCGCCCACGGCGTACAACGGCATGTCAATCGGAAAATAACTTGCAAGCTCTTCAAGCTCTGCTTTCACGCTTTCGTCAAACAATATAACAACCTCAATCTGTGATTTCAAGTATGCCTACGTATGGCAAATTGCGGTACTTCTCGTCGTAATCTAGTCCATAGCCTACTACAAACTCGTCAGGAATCTCATATCCTACATAGTTTGCTTTGAAGTCAGTCGTTCTGCGACTGGGCTTGTCCAAAAATGAACATACCTTGATACTCTTTGCTCCGCGGTGCTCCAGCAACGACGTGAGCGCCTTCATAGTATTACCGCTGTCGATAATATCTTCTATCAACAACACGTCTTCTCCGCTAATATCTTTGGCTAAATCTTTCTTGATTTTGACGTTACCCGACGATACAGTACCAGAACCGTAACTCGATACCGACATAGTGTCAAATCTCATTGGAAGATTTATATTGCGTACTAAATCTGCGTAAAAAATTATCGACCCTTTGAGTATCGCAACTACTACGGGAGATTTTCCCGCATAGTCTTTTTCAATCTGCTTGCCGAGTTCTTTTACTTTTTTGGCTATACTCTCTTCGTCTATCAAAACCTTTCTTATTTTTTGCATTTTGTATTCCTTTGTATTATGCTATTAGATATTTCGGCACTTCGGTACTATTGCAATATATGCGATATTTTTCGTATCTTCATCAACCTTGACTGCGTCGGCTATTTCGTACTGCGGAAGAACGTATACGACATTTTCCTTTGCGATTACAACTATATTATCTCTATTCCGCTTAGGAACTTTTATATCCGTCAAATAATCGCCCAAACTCTTGCTCGCGCCTTTGTATCTTCTAAAGCTGTCGCCCTCGCGTCTATTGCGTATCTCGCAACCGTTTAGTTTGTCCAAATCGCAACGCAAGATTCCTACTTTCTCTTTTGATATTCTCAACACTTCTTCGCCCAAGTCGTAATCGCCGTAGCCGTCTACAATACCGCAATACTTTCTTTCGTTCTGCGCCTTTACCAAAACGATAAACTCGCCTTGCTTATGCGCCGTAAGCGAAAACGGCAGATTTACACTTGCCCCGTTTTCCCTATCCTTTAGCGCGATTATCGCGTCTATATGCTTTTGCGTCAAATCCACTCTCGTAGTGATTGCGTCTACGGCATTTATTACTGTATTCGTAGCGATTACTCTCTCGCCCTGCAAAACGTCTATATGTATGTATACCCCGTCTTGTCTTACGTCAAAATTTTTGCTTTGTCCCTCTAAATACTCGCATATCTCTTTTGCTCGCTCAGACAGTCGCAAAACGTTGTTGTCCGCGCCACCGTACGCCTGCCTTATCAAAGGCATAATTTGCAATCTCAATTTATTGCGCGTATAGTCCTCGCTATCGTTGGATGAGTCGTCAACGTATGGGATACCCAACTTGGATATATACTCTTCAATTTGCTCTCTAGACACGCTTAACATAGGTCTGAGCAAGACGCCGTCGTCCATCGCCATACCCATTAATCCTTTGATTCCGCTTCCTCTGAAAATGTGCATTAGTATGCTTTCAACTTGGTCCTGCATATGATGCGCCGTAACTACTCTCTGCGCTTCTTTAGCTTGGACTGCATCGGCAAAAATCTGTCGTCGCCTTATCCTTGCGCCCTGCTCAACAGTGTATCCGCAGGCTTTGCAAAACGCCGGAATATCCTCTTCGTATACCTTGCATTCCACACCTTGCGACTTACAGTACTGCACAACGAAATCTCTATCTCTTCTGCCTTCGTCTCCGCGCAAATTGTGATGTACAGTGATAACAAAAAAATTATCTTTAGAGAAGTTGTTACAAAACCAATGCAACAATGCCATAGAATCTCTTCCACCGCTGATTGCCAAAGCCAACTTATCAAAAGATTTTAAGTAGTCCATCGTACACTTATCCAGCATGCCTATATTATACTATAATTTGTAAAATAAAGCAATACGTTTGACTATTTACTGCAAATTAAATTGGGCTTCTCAATCGAAAAGCCCAATTCCATTCCTATTAAAACCTATCGTCGCCGTTAAGACAAAAGCATACGGTCGTTGGCAAATTCGTCGTCGCTGTTTTGCTCAAACTTGAGAAGCAAGTCTTTGACGGTAAGATTTTTCTTTTCTTCTCCGCTTACGTCGTATATAATAGAGCCGTTCATCATCATAATAAGTCTGTTGCCGTACGTTATAGCGTCCTTCATATTGTGAGTTATCATAACGGTAGTAATCTTATCTTTGCTCGTAATCTCTTCGGTAAGACTCAATACCTTGCTCGCCGTCTTAGGGTCAAGCGCCGCAGTATGTTCGTCAAGAAGCAATACCTTCGGCTTGATAAGCGACGCCATAAGCAACGTCAACGCCTGTCTTTGTCCGCCAGAAAGCAATCCCACCTTAGTAGTAAGTCTGTCTTCAAGATTAAGATCGAGCATTTTGAGTTTTTCCCTAAAGTATTCTCTCTCTTCTTTTTTAATATTCCAACGAAGTCCGCGAGTTTTTCCGCGTCTGTTGGCAAGCGCCAAATTCTCTTCGATACTCATATTTGCCGCAGTACCTACCATAGGGTCTTGAAAAACTCTGCCTATCATAGACGCGCGCTTATACTCGGGCATTTTGGTTATGTCAAGAACCGTAGAATTATCTTCTTGGTTTTCAACTACGTTATTCTCTGCAGAATCGACTTTGTTTTCGTCGGCGTTTCCTTTAACGGAACTAGATTTTTTTGCAGACTTTTTCTTCTTAACTCCGACTCCGTCAATAGTAATCTTGCCCTCTTCGGGAGTAAACACACCTGCAATAATGTTGAGCATTGTAGATTTACCCGCGCCATTACCGCCAATTACGGTTATAAAATCTCCGTCATTGATTTTTAGGTTGAGATCTACCAGCGCTTTTTTCTCATTGACCGTGCCTATATTGAAAGTCTTGTGAACACCTTTAAGTTCCAACATATCACACCTCCTTGACGAGTTGTGTATCCTCGTCTGCAGTAGTTTGCGACATACCGTCTTGAGTCGTCGCTTGGCGCAATTCTTCGCTTACGTCTGAATCGGTCGCACTTTCTTTATTTACAAGGTCTTCGCTTCCCGTCGGAGTGTTGTTATCGTCTTTCTTTGATTTGCGAGATACTTTACTGACCTTGTCTTTTATCATAGGTATCGACAATGCTACGACTACCAGAATTGCAGTCAACAATTTAACGTACTCCGGACTTACCCCTGCCAAATATATAAATGAAATTATTATACGGTAAATTATACTGCCAAGCGCAACGCTTATAAGTCTTGCCCAAAACGGGAATTTCCCAGAAATTATACCTTCGCCGATTATTATTGCCGCCAAACCTGCAACTATAGAACCAACGCCCATAGTATTGGTTGCGTTGCTTTGTTGGAAAGTTATCATTGCGCCTGAAAGAGCTACGAATGCATTGGAAAGTACCAAGCCGAGAATCTTCGAGCCTTGAGTGTTAATGCCCTGCGCCTTAGCCATCTTCTCATTGTTGCCCGTCGCGCGCATTGCGCTGCCCGTTTCTGTACCGAAAAACCAGTATATAAGCGCAATAACGGCGACAACTGCTAATAGTCCCACAATAAAGATGACCCAATTGCGTCCTATTGGCATAAATTCGCTTATCTTCGTAAACAAAGTACCGACGCTTCCAAGTCCGAGATTTGCTTTTACGTTGCCGGAGCCTAGACCCATAATAAGCATATTTATGGAATATAGTCCGGTCATAGTCAAAATACCTGACAATATAGGCGCAATCTTGAGTTTTGTGTTCAAAAGTCCCGTGATAAGTCCCGCCAATCCTCCGAGTATCATAGCCACTAAAAGCGCAACGACTGCCATAAGCACACCTTGTCCGGAACCTTGCTTAACAAAATTCTTACTCAACGTCATTATTATTGCCGCAGTTGCTCCACCCGTAGCAAAACTACCCTCGACTGTCAAATCGGCAAAATCAAGAATACGATAGGATATGTATACTCCTATCGCCATAATAGCCCACAGTAAGCCTTGATTGGTACCGCTCAAAAAAGTCTCTAAAAATACCATTTTTATTTTCCCTTGTGTTTGCGGACGGATATCCGTCCGCAATATATTTATAAATTATTTACTTAACTTATCCAATACCGACTGAGGTATTGTAAAGCCTATAGCTTTTGCCACGGTTTTGTTTACAGAAAGCTCAAAACCAGTCGGGTTCTCAACGGGTATATCTTTGATAGATTTTTTGCCCGTAAGAATTTCATAAGCCATCTCGCCTGCTCTCGCTCCAATAGCGTAATAATCAACGCCGTAAGTTGCGATACCGCAAATGTCGTTCATTCCGCCTTCTCCGCAAACTATCGGAAGATATGATTCAGTGGAAAGATTGAATGCGTGAACGGTATCGGCTGCCGCCGCCAACTTATTATCAGTCGGAATATATATGCAATCGACGTTTTGGCTTTGGAAAGTTTTGAATACTTGCTCTATTTGATCCGTTTCAGTAATACCGCCGGGTACAAAATCTATGCCCTTGCTCTCCATATAATTCTTTGCCATATTCTTTTGTATAATGGAATTTTGTTCGCTCGTCGTGTAAATTACCCCGAATTTCTTTGCGTTTGGAACAAGTTCTATCATCAAATCAATTTGTTTTTTAATGTCGTTTAAGTCTGTTGTGCCCGTAACGTTTTCAGCCGTCAAATCTGCCTCTGTTGCAGAAGTAACAGCGCTGAATACTACGGGAATTTTAGACTCGCTTGTTGACGCCTGTACGGCTTGCGCGGACGGCGTCGCAATTGCAAAAATCAAATCTACTCTTTGAGCAACAAGAGTGTCTGCCGCAGTAGTGTTGTTAGTCGTGTCGCCGTTAGCGTTTCTATTGTAAAATTTAACGGTTTTGCCGTCTGCTTTCATTAGTTCGGTAAGTTTGTTTCTAAATCCTTCGTTTGACTTGTCAAGCGCAATGTGCTCAATGTGTTGAACGATACCGACTTTATAATCCGCAGGCGTACAACCTGCAAAAGCGCATATCGAACACGACATAATTGCAATTAATAAAACTGCTACGATAATCTTTCTCATATTTTTCTCCAAATATTTTTATAATGGTTTTACCATAGTATTTATTTTACATACAAATCAATCAATTGTCAATATAAAAAGCCAAATCATATCTTAATAATTAGTTTATCTATGTAATTTTATAAATATATTGTATTTCTATTTCAAAAATTAAAAATATATGTTAAACTATCATTGCAATAAAATTTAGGAGAAATCTTTATGGATTATATGAAAGAATCGCTCAAAAAACACTATGAGTGGAAGGGAAAACTTGAAGTCGTTTCTAGAGCCAAAGTGCAGAATAAGGAGGACTTATCCCTTGCCTATACCCCCGGCGTAGCGCAAGCCTGTCTTGAGATACAAAAAGACGTAGACAAGTCGTACGACCTCACAAGACGATGGAATACGGTTGCCGTAGTTACCGACGGTACGGCAGTATTGGGACTTGGCGACATAGGTCCGGAAGCCGGTATGCCTGTAATGGAAGGCAAGTGCGTGCTTTTCAAAGAATTCGGCGGAGTTGACGCTATACCAATATGCGTAAAGTCCAAAGAAGTCGACGATATAGTCAAGACCGTCGCTCTCATTTCGGGAAGTTTCGGCGGTGTCAACCTTGAGGATATTTCCGCTCCTAGATGTTTTGAAATAGAGAAAAAACTAAAAGAATGTACGGATATTCCGATATTCCACGACGACCAACACGGTACTGCCGTCGTAACCGCCGCGGCGCTCATCAACGCGCTTAAAATCGTAGGCAAAGATTGGAAAGACGTAACGGTAACTTTCAGCGGTGCAGGCGCCGCAGGTAGCGCCATAGCAAAACTTCTCAATAAGTTGGGCGTAAAAGATATACTAGTATGCAATCGCAAAGGCATTATCTGCAAAGGAGTAAACGAACCCAAGGGCAATGAGGAAATCGTAGAAATTACCAACAAGAATCGCCGTCAAGGTACTCTTGCCGACGCAATGAAAGGCGCAGATATTCTCATAGGAGTTTCCGCCCCGGGA
The DNA here is from genome assembly GCA_029060065.1 of Clostridia bacterium. Lineage (GTDB taxonomy): Bacteria > Bacillota > Clostridia > Christensenellales > UBA3700 > RACS-045. Next base: position 18,014 of record JAIDUT010000066.1, read on the forward strand.
ATCGTAACGCAAGATATGGTGCGCTCTATGGCAAAGGACGCAATAGTAATGGCAATGGCTAATCCAGTGCCGGAAATCATGCCCGAACTTGCAAAGCAAGCGGGAGCAAAAGTCGTAGGCACAGGCCGTAGCGACTTCCCCAATCAAATCAACAACGTACTGGCATTCCCCGGTATATTCAGAGGCGCATTGGACGTAAGAGCTAAGGAAATCAACGAGGATATGAAAATGGCCGCGGCTAAAGCTATTGCAAGCCTAGTGAGCGATGAAGAACTCAATCCCGACTATATTCTACCAATGGCTTTTGATAAGCGTATAGGCTCGACTGTGGCGAAAGCCGTAGCCGACACCGCCAAGGCGACTGGAGTTGCAAGAATTAAATAAAATAATAGAAATAGGCTATTCAAATTTGAATAGCCTATATTTATTGTTAAGACCAACTTATACTTCTATAACTTTTTCGTCAAAATAATAAAAGCGATTATTATTTATGTTACAATAAAAATCCACGATAGCCGTTATAGTATATTGCCCCTTCTCTAATTGGAATTCCACGGTCTTAGTTATCTTTTGCTTACCTTTAATCCAATGTTTTACCTCAATGGAAGCAACTCCCCACATCGGTTCTCCGTTTTCGTCCTTATATATGACGTTAATTAACGTAGACGGTCGCCTGCTGTCCCCACTGCTGACAATCCAACCGTTGTGCCAAGAGTTGTTCTTAAACTCAACTTCAACCGTAACTCTACTTCCCTTTACCTGTATATTAGTAATAGAAATCTCGAAATCCTCTTCATTTAATCCGTTTGATGAACAACCGATAAAACATGAAATCGATATACAAACAATTATTAATACGCTTATAATAATAAATGCGTTTTTTCTCTTCATTATCCAAACTCCTATGTTGTTATTGTAACATATAAACAGAAAAAAAGGAAGTCTATACAACTTCCTTTATTTTTGATTTATTTTTAATAAACTATGAACGTTTTTCTCCACTTCGGCGAGGAAGTAGATTAAATTTGTCTAGCCTACTTTTGAGTCGAAGAACCAATCACACTTCGATGAAGAAGTAGATAGGCGAAGAATAAAACGATATATTTTTTGTCAAGATAGGTTTTGGCGAGAGTCGTCGTACTTGATGTACGTCGAATTGAGCCAAAGCCTAGGTTGGCAGAAAAGATACGTTTTAGATTTGTCTAGCCTACTTTTGAGTCGAAGTACCATAATAAGCGTTGAGATACATTTGCTTGATTTCTTTCATAAGCGGATATCTAGGATTTGCACCAGTGCATTGGTCATCGAATGCGTCCTCTACCATTTGGTCGAGCGTGGAGAGGAACTTCTCTTCTTCTACGCCGTAATCCTTGATAGTGTTCTTGATACCGACAGCCTTTTTCAACTTGTCGATTTCTGCGATAAGAGCGTCGACCTTTTCCTCATCACTCTTGCCCTTCAGTCCCAACATAGTAGCTACGTCTGCGTATCTCTTCAATGCTTGAGGATATTTGTACTGCGGGAAAGTACCCATCTTGACAGGATTTTCTACGCTGTTAAATCTAATAACTTCGTCTATCATCAAAGCGTTGGCAACGCCGTGTGGCAAGTGGTGATAAGAACCAAGCTTGTGTGCCATTGAGTGACATACGCCGAGGAACGCGTTGGCGAATGCCATTCCTGCCATACAGGAAGCGTGAGCCATCTCCTCTCTTGCTTCCGCGTCGTGAGCGCCAAGTTCGTATGCTCTAGGCAAGTACTTAAAAATCAACTGAATTGCTTCTTTTGCGATACCGTTAGTAAAGTCGGTAGCCATAATAGAGGCGATAGCCTCCAAAGCGTGCGTCAATGCGTCTATACCCGAAGCAGACGTCAATCCCTTAGGAATATTCATCATCAAATCTGCGTCAATGATTGCAACGTCAGGCAAAAGTTCGTAATCTGCAAGAGGATATTTAGTACCGCTCTTTTCATCAGTGATTACGGCAAACGGCGTAACTTCAGAACCAGTACCTGCAGTTGTAGCAACTGCGATAAACGTCGCCTTGTCGCCCATATGCGGGAAGGTGTATACTCTCTTACGAATATCCATAAATCTCATTGCAAGGTCTTGGAAATCGATTTCAGGATGCTCGTAAAGTACCCACATAATCTTACCTGCGTCCATTGCAGAACCACCGCCGACAGCGATTATTACGTCAGGCTCAAATTCTTTCATAGCCTTTGCGCCTTCCATTGCGCAACCAAGCGTCGGGTCTGGAGCAACGTTGAAGAACGTAGTGTGTCTGATATTCATCTCGTCCAATCTATCGGTTATTGCCTTTGTAAATCCGCTTTGATACAAGAAAGAGTCTGTGACGATAAACGCCTTTTTCTTACCCATTACGTCCTTAAGTTCTCTCATCGCAACGCCAAGACAACCTTTCTTAAAATATACCTTTTCAGGCGTTCTAAACCACAACATATTCTCTCTCCTTTCTGCAACTGTCTTAATATTGATAAGGTGCTTTACTCCAACGTTTTCACTTACGCTGTTACCGCCCCAGCTTCCGCAACCGAGTGTAAGCGACGGAGCGAGTTTGAAGTTGTAAAGATCGCCTATACCGCCTTGCGAAGAAGGAGTATTGATAAGAATACGACAAGTACGCATTCTGTTCTGGAACTTTTCAATCTTATCTTTACCTGTTTCGGTATTAACATATAATACAGAAGTATGTCCAAGACCGCCGTCGTCAATGAGCTTAGAAGCTTTATCAAGAGCGTCGTCAAAGTCCTTTGCCTTATACATTGCAAGTACGGGAGAAAGTTTTTCGTGAGCGAACTCTTCGCTTAAATCCACACTCTTTACTTCTCCTACGAGTACCTTTGCAGTTTCCGGAACTTCAAAACCTGCCATTTTTGCGATTACGCATGCAGGTTGACCTACTATTTTTGCATTCAACGCACCGTTGATAAGAATTGTCTTGCGAACTTTCTCAGTCTGCTTTGCGTCGAGGAAGTAAGCTCCCCTATATTGCATCTCTGCCTTAAATTCTTCGTATACCTTTTCGAGAACGATAGTAGATTGCTCGGAAGCGCAAATCATACCGTTGTCAAAAGTCTTGGAGTGAAGTATGGACGACGCCGACATCTTAATATCTGCCGTATCGTCAATGATAGCAGGAGTGTTGCCTGCGCCTACGCCGACTGCCGGCTTTCCGGAAGAATAAGCGGCTTTGACCATACCGGGACCGCCCGTAGCCAAAATTATGTCTGCTTCTTTCATAATCATACCCGAAAGCGGTACGGAAGGCTCGTCTATCCAACCGATAATTCCCTCGGGAGCGCCAGCCTTAACTGCGGCTTCAAGTACTACTTTTGCCGCCTCAATCGTGCTCTTCTTTGCTCTTGGGTGCGGTGAGAAAATAAGACCGTTACGCGTCTTTAATGCAAGAAGCGACTTAAAGATTGCAGTAGAGGTAGGATTGGTCGTAGGTATAACGGCCGCGATAACGCCTATAGGCTCTGCTATCTTGGTAATACCGAAAGCCTCGTCTCTCTCTATTACTCCGCAAGTCTTAACGTCTTTATACGTATTGTAAATATACTCGGACGCATAGTGATTCTTGATAACCTTGTCTTCAACAATTCCCATACCCGTCTCTTCGACAGCCATTTTTGCAAGAGGTATTCTCTGCTTGTTGGCAGCCATAGAAGCGGCAAAGAAAATCTTGTCAACTTGTTCTTGAGTGTAAGTTGCATAGATAGCTTGAGCCTTTCTAACTTCTTCAAGTTTAGCCAAAAGGGTTTGCTCATCGTTTACGATTTGAGTGTTTGCCATTTTATATTCCATCCTTAAAAATTTTTGTCTGTATTAGTTACCTTAAAAAGTTTATTCTTTCTAAATATATTTTGACATAGATTATATCAAATTAATTAGAAGTTTTAACTATTTTAGGGGTATTATTATAATTGTTAAATTTTTAACAATTATTAACATATACATTTTAATCAATTATCCAAATTATGTCAACAAAAATTAGATAAATTTTTTGAAATTAGTTAAAATTTTAACAAAATCATAAAACCGCGGGTCAAAGTGCCGTTTTTTCCAATACTGCGTATGCTTTTTGTAAATCGTTTTTTGCTCCTTCTCGATATTTTTCATACGTAAAGGGCAAATTTAATCTGTTGTACTTGCTCTCACAGAGCTTTCGGAAAGCCAAAAATTTGACTTCTTTGATGCAGGAATACTTCTCCTTGATTTCCTTTAGCTTTTGCAATTTCTCGTCAGTATCGTTAAGAGATGGAACAAGTACGTTGGTCAAAGTTACGAATTTATCCTTTTCCTGACAGATATTCAAAAAGTCAAAAACTCGTCTATCAACTTCTCTCTCCTGATTCTTTACGTCAAGTCTTATGCCGTCGCAAAGCTCGATAAGTTCTTTATCGCAAATAATTCCGTTGGTTTCTATAATAACGCTTATGTTCTCTTGATGTAAAACTTTTATAAGTTCTTTGCAAAAGTCAGCTTGCAAAAACGGCTCGCCACCCGAAAGGGTGACGCCACCGTTCTTGATATAACTTTTATATCTTTTTATTCTAGCGACGAGATCGGACAAAGTAATTTCATTGCCCTTTTCCGTCCAAGTTTCGGGATTGTGGCAAAAACCGCAACGCATGTTACATCCGGTGAAAAATATAACACAGCGCAAGCCTTTGCCGTCTACCGCCGAACCGTTGTAGATAGAGTCGATTCTAGCCTTACATTTCTCCATGGTAGGTTCTCTTCAAGACTTCAAGCTGTTGTGGCTTGGAGAGTTTATGGAAGTTGACAGCATAGCCCGACACACGAATTGTGATATTTGGGTACATATCGGGATTTTCCATAGCTACTACGAGCTTTTCTCTGTCAAGTACGTTGACGTTGAGATGATGTCCGCCGTTTTCAAAATAGCCGTTGAGCATATCCGACAGATTATCTACTCTCTTATCCATGTTTTCGCCTAAAGCGTTTGGCAAAATAGAGAAAGTATTTGAAATACCGTCTTGACAGCAATTATAAGGCAATTTAGATACGGAATTCAAAGAAGCCAAAGCTCCGCAGGTTTCTCTATTGTGCATTGGGTTTGCGCCTGGTGCAAAAGGCTCGCCTTTCTTTCTACCGTCAGGTGTCGATCCCGTCTTCTTGCCGTATACTACATTGGACGTAATAGTCAAAGCTGACAACGTGTGTTGAGAGTTTCTATAAGTCGGCGTCTTCTTCAATTCATTACTGAATCTTGTCAAAACGTCAACCGCAATCGAGTCTACTCTATCGTCGTCGTTGCCGTATTTTGGGAAATCGCCCTTTATTTCAAAGTCTACGATAAGGTCATTTTCGCCGTATATAGGCGTAACTTCAGCATACTTGATTGCGGATAGAGAGTCTGCGATAACAGACAAACCTGCTACGCCACACGCCATAAATCTCGTTACTTCCGTATCGTGCAATGCCATCTGTATCTTCTCATATGCGTATTTATCGTGCATTCTGTGAATTACGTTAAGGGTATTGATATAGAGTTTGCTCATCCAAGCGCAATACTTGTCGAACGATTGCATTACTTCATCGTAGTTCAACTTGCCCTTAAATTGCTTGCCTTCGGGAGCAACTTGCATTCCGTAGTTCTCGTCCTTACCGCCATTGAGCGTCAAAAGAAGAAGTTTTGCAAGGTTACATCTAGCGCCGAAGAATTGCATTTGTTTGCCTACTTGCATTGCCGATACGCAACAAGCGATTGCGTAATCGTCGCCGTACATTGGACGCATCAAATCGTCGTTTTCATATTGAATAGAATCTGTGTCAATAGATACTTGAGCGCAGAATTTCTTGAAGTTGTCAGGCAACTTATCCGACCAAAGTATCGTCAAGTTTGGCTCCGGAGCACTACCCAAAGTATATAGCGTATTGAGTACTCTGAAAGAGTTCTTTGTGACAAGCGTTCTGCCGTCGTTGGACATACCGCCTACGCTCTCCGTAGTCCAAGTCGGGTCTCCGCCGAAGAGGTCGTTGTACTCAGGAGTACGAAGCTGTCTTGAAAGTCTGAGTTTAATGACGAAGTCGTCCATAAGCTCTTGCGCCTGCTCTTCCGTCAAGATACCTTTTTCCATATCTCTTTGAATATAGATATCAAGGAAAGTAGAAGTTCTGCCAAGACTCATAGCCGCGCCGTTCTGCTCCTTTATTGCTCCAAGATAGCCGAAGTATAGCCATTGAATTGCTTCTTTTGCAGTGTTTGCAGGTTGAGAAATATCAAATCCGTATTTTTGCGCCATACCCTTCAACTCTTCAAGCGCCTTGATTTGTTGGCTCAATTCTTCGAGTTGTTGGATATTTTCTTCAGACATATCGTTCCTGCCGTATCTAACCTTATCGGCTTTCTTCTGCTCAATGAGATAATCTACGCCGTAAAGCGCAACTCTTCTGTAATCGCCAATGATACGACCTCTGCCGTAAGCGTCGGGAAGTCCTGTTAGTATACCTACCTTTCTTGCGGCTCTCATTTCGTCTGTGTATACGCTGAATACTCCGTCATTGTGAGTGGTAGAATACTTAAAGTTCTCTTCTATACCGTCAGAAAGTTTATAACCGTAAGCCTCGCAAGCCTGTCTTGCCATACGGATACCGCCAAAAGGATTTACTCCTCTTTTCAACGGCTCGTCAGTCTGAAAACCAACAATAATATCAAGGTTTTTGTCGATATATCCCGCATCGTAAGACATTAGTCCCGAAACGCGTTTTGTATCTACGTCGAGCACTCCGCCCTTATCTCTCTCTTTCTTGAGGAGTTTGTTGACCTTATCCATTACCTTTTGGGTACGTTCTGTAGGTCCGGCCAAAAAAGACTTATCGCCTTCGTACGGAGTGTAGTTGAGATTAATAAAATCTCTTACGGCAATTTGGTCTTGCCATGCGCCTTCCTTAAAGCCGTTCCATTGTTCAAATTTCATTTGCAATTCTCCTTTATCAACAATATATAGTGTTATGCTATTAAAGTATATGCAAAATATTGTATATTGTCAAATGCTTTGAGCATACTAAAGGCAATTTATTTGTTATTTTTAATTTAACAAAATTATTTCCAAACAATATAAGCGTAAGCATATACTTCCTAAGTTAGTATGCGTTACGCAAGAAAAATATTGCAGTACAAATTATGGGAATTAAAATTTTATAAAAATAAACTTTAGAATACACTATTTCAGTTTTTCCAATGCTCTTAGATATGACGTGTCAGCCAAATACGTCAGCAATTCGTCTGCAATATCCGCTATAACCAACGTACTTTTGTATTTTGCCTGTGCAGGCGGACAGTGCCATCCCCTCGTAATACTATCGGGATATTCCATTCTCAAAGCCAACGCCGTATCTGCATCCGTAGAAAAAGTAAATATATCTTTGCCATCTAGCGTATAAAACTCTGCGAATATTCTTGACTTATCTTTTTCAGTAGATTTTATTTTTATAACAGTATAATCGTTGCCAAAGGGACAATCGATATATGCCCCTTGCTTTGCTAAACAGTATTGTAAAAGTTCTTTTGTACTCATAGTAATTCCTCTGCGCTACGCTACGCCCACACCTCCGTCGCCGTCGGTTGGCGAATTTACGTGCGTCAAAAAATCTTTACTCTTCGCAACTATCCTGCGTTTGATAAGTCCGCGCTTTATAAGGTCGAGAGTTCCCTCATAAGGCAGATAGTAGTCAACTGCCTCTCTGCTACTTGCAAGTTGAGCGTCGTACTCTTCCAAGATTATATCGATAAGTTCCTTTGCGTAGGTTACGCGTCTATTACTTTTAATACGGTAAAGACAGGGAGTATCCTTACAACTTGGCAAATCTGCCAAATCTTCTATCTTATATTTCGTATCGTTACACGACATCGGTATTATTGCAAGCATTACGCAGAGCGTCTTGCCCTTTATGACAAGTCTTGCAAAACAGTCTTTGCCAATACGAAAACTCTCTCTGCCCCAACTTATTCTTGCGCGAACTTTTTTATAAGACAAAAGATGATTCTTTATTTCCGAATACCATTCTTTGACTTGGTCGTCCGACTGAATAAGTTTGGCAGTAAAACTTCTGTCGTATCTTACGCCCATCTCGCCCGTTTCGTCTTCGACCGGCAACAATGTCGCAATACCTTTCTTCAATGCTTGCGCAGTGGTATCGTCCTGTTCTTGCGGTTGTGTTTCGATTGTTTCCGCTTGTTGGACAGGCTCTTGCAATTCTTCGACGGTTTGACTTGGACAATCACTCACGTCTTCGTCGACAACCTCATAGCTTTGTATAGTATACACCGGCAACACTTCTACGCGTTGACTGCTACTGTCCTCGCTATTGCCCTGCTCTTGCGAACAACTGCTTTGCTCTTGCTCTTCCGCTTGTTCCTCCTCTGGCGGATTTGCTTTATCTTTGGCTAATTCTAAAGCAAAAAAGACAAGAAGTAGCGCCATCAAGACAGACAACGTGATAAGAAATGCCGTGATAGCGCCATTGCTAAGCCCGCCGAACATACGCAGGCTAAATTGAACAAAATCATTCCATGTAAAGGATAAAACTGTAGTAATAATAATTAACTCCAAAAACTCAATGTAAGTTACTAAGCATTGAGTTGCGCTACATTCCAGATTTGTCCTCTTAGGTATTTAGTTTTATTTTATCGCCGTACCCTCAGGTACCATATCGTCTACGAATATAACTTTACAACCGCAAGCGTTGTTCGTACCCGCGACAAGCATACCGTTACTGGTTACGCCCGTAATTCTAACAGGTTTGAGATTGGCAATTACCAATATCTTCTTGCCTATGAGTTCCTCAGGCTTGTAATAGTGCTTAATCGACGATACTATTACTCTCTCTCCCTCTCCGTCAAATAGCGTCAACTTGTAGCAGTTGTGCGACTTGCGTATCTCTTGACACTTGAGTATCTTACATACTCTCATATCCACTTTTTCAAAGTCACCAAGCTCAATCTCCGGCTTAATAGGAGCGAATGGGTCAGGCTCGCCGTATTCGACTTTATTTTCTTCAACAACTTCTTCTACGACTTTCTCTGCTTCCTCTTCTTCTTTGGTCTTTGGATAAGAGAAATCAAGAAGCGGTAGATAATTCGAGGAGTCGATAGCGTAAAGGAATAGATAAAGTCGTGGACCTTTTTCCTTGTCAATTAACAACTTGTAGACATTCTTGAAGAAAGCGCCTTGGCATGCCTTAAGTTCTTTATCTTCTGTAGTAAGTGAGCGGACGCGCTTAGGAATAGCATACAATTCCGTCTGCAATTCGCTAAGGTCGTACGTGGAATTTTTAAGATAATCATATAGTTGAGCTATCTCTTGCTTTTCCTGCTCATTCAAAGTTTCGTATACTTCCCAATTACGGGCAGTACGCAACTTATTCATATCTTTAGGAGAACATTTTTCAAGCCAATATCTAGCTCTCTCCAATCTATCCTTGAACTCTTCGTACTTAAACGGCGTACCGATTTTTTCAAATACCAATTCAAGCATCTTTAGGTTGAAGTTGACGACAGAACCGAGTTGAACTATAAGTCCCATAGGAACTGTAGACAGGTCTCTGCCTTCTACACTGACGAGTTCCATTATTGACTTTGTCTTTTCGTCGGCAGTGCCGTTCTTAACGTCGTTGTACATCTTGTCGAACTCGAAGTACTGTCTTAAGATACCGTCGTCAAGGCAGAAGTTGAAAGCCTTGAGAGGTTCGTTGCGCGAATAAAGCCACAACAATACTTCAGGTTGATATAGCTTAAGAAGCGTTTCCGGAGTGAGGTTTAGACCGCTCGATCCACTCATCTTTCCAGTCGACGCGCCCGAATCGCTTATGCCTATGAACTCATATCCTTGGAATATAGGAGCATCGTAACCGAAGATTTGCTTGGATATATGCTTGGAAGTATCGTAACTTCCGTTGATACTTGCATGGTCCTTACCGCCCGGCTCGAAGTCTACGCCTTCGTAGCACCAACGCATAGGCCAGTCTATCTTCCACGCAAGTTTGCAATTAAAGTCCTTTGTAAAGTCGAAGTGACCTGTAAAACCGCACTTGCAACTATATTCGGCTTGCGTGCAATCATCGGAAAGAGTGTCTATCTTGGTGGTATCTCGACCGCACTTAGGGCAATATATGCTGACGGGATAATACGCTTCTTTTTCGCCTTCTTGAGCTTCTTGCGTACGGTGGCTGTCGATTATATCGAATATCTCCCCTCTCTTTTGGAGAGCGAGAAGAACGTAGTCTTTATATTTGCCCGACCTGTACATTTGGGCTTGGTGACGGAACTCCATCTGTATTCCGAACTTTTGAAGAGATGCCTCGAATTCCTTTTCAAAATACTCCGCGTAATTTTTTGCGTCGCTATCGGGAAAAGGATTGGGTACGTCAACGTAAGGACAGCCGATATATTTTTCCATATCGTCGTTGACCTTTGCAACGTTGACAGGAACCTTTCTCAAACGGTCAAACTCGTCCCACGAGAAAAGCAACTTAGCCTTTTTACCCATTTTGCGAAGTGACCTTGCAACAAAATAGCTCGTGGCAATATCTCTAAAGTTGCCGATGTGAATAGAACCCGACGGACTGATGCCTGCGGCGCACACGTACTCTTCCTTGTTTGGATTTCTTTGTATTATCTTCTGTGCTATCGATTCCGACCAATGCATATATACACCTCTTTTGTTTATCGTTTGTCTAGTTTATTTTATATTCTAGCATATTTAATTGTCTTTTTCAACTAAATACTGCGAGCAATAAAGCTCAATGTTGCGAGTTTTGTCGTATAATTTATGTTAAAGTCGATTTCGACTTATCAAAATCTTTGGGGAACTTTTTGTTACGATACGCGATAGGCGGTACGCCCACAATCTTTTTGAAACATATAGAAAAGTACTGTTGGTCTGAAAAAGACAGTTTCTGCGCAATATCGGCTATTGACAGCAAACAGTTATCAAGATACACCTTAGCATATTCTATCTTTCTTTCCAAAAAATAGTTGTACGGAGTGATACCGAAAGCTTGCTTAAAAATGTGAATAATATGGTTTTTGGTATATCCAAACTGCGCGCTTAGACTTTCAAGCGAAAGTTCGCTTTCCACCATCATATCCAAAGTATCCTTAATCTGCATAGCAAGACTGACTTTTTTGACCGAAGTAGCGCTACCCCTTATCGCCGTAAAAATCTCGAATAGTTTAATAGATACGCCGTCGGTGAGTTTTTTATAGTTATTCTTGAAATTCTTGAGATAATAAAGTATATCGTTAAAATAATTACCGACGTAGCAATTAGAAAATAGATATGTGTCTTTCGGCAGATACATATCCACCATTTCCTCCATCAATTTACCGTCGAACGCAACCCATATTTTATGCCAACCGTTTTTCTTATTAGAAGAATATCTATGAGAGCTTCCTTTTTGAACAAAGAATACGTCGCCGACCTTTGGATAATACGTCTTGCCGTTAATTTCCAATATTCCCTCGCCCGAAATAATATACTCCAATGCCATAATATCAGAATTATTGCGCTCGATGTTGACATTGTCCTCTTTTTGAGTTTCGCCTATCATTCTAATCTTAACAGGCGCATCTTCATCTATGTAATGCGTAAAATTGATAAAAAACTCTGCCATACCACTTTTCCTAACGTACGAATTTTATATATATCAATATATCATTAATTGTACTAAATGGCAAATACTTTTTATTTTTTTACGCAAAACGCTATATTTTTTCATTTTTTAACGTTTTCAAAACTAGAAATAATTGATAAAAAAATGACGAATTTATAATATATTAAGATTTAGCACTCTTACGCTAAAACAAAGACGGTCTGATTTCTCAGACCGTCTTTGCATTATAAGGGGAACATCGGTATAGACCGATTAAGATAAAGGCTAATTAGTTACGAACTGGCTGTTGTAAAGGTCGGCGTAGAAGCCGTTCTGCCCTAGCAGTTGCTCATGATTTCCGCTTTCGATAATATCTCCGTCTTTCATGACGAGTATCAAATCGGCGTTCTTTATCGTCGAAAGTCTATGCGCTATGACGAAAGAGGTGCGTCCTTTCATAAGTTCGTCCATTGCGCTTTGAATCTTTTGCTCCGTGCGAGTGTCTACAGAGCTTGTAGCTTCGTCCAATATCAACATAGGCTTATCGGCAATCATTGCACGCGCAATGGTAAGTTGTTGTTTCTGCCCTTGCGAAAGAGATATTTGGTCGCCAAGAACAGTGTCGTAGCCATGCGATAATGTGTTAACAAAGTGGTCGAGTCCCACTGCTTTGCAGGCTTCGTCCAATCTCGCGTCGCTCACGCCTTGAGTATTGTACACCAAGTTCTCCCTGAGCGTGCCTTCAAAAAGCCACGTATCTTGCAGTACCATACAGAACTGTTTATGCACTTCCTCTCTGGACATTTTCTTAATAGACACGCCGTCAATGAGTATATCGCCGTCTTTTATCTCGTTGAATCTCATCAGCAAGTTGACCATAGTAGTCTTACCTGCGCCTGTAGGTCCGACGATCGCGACTTTTTGTCCCGCCTCTGCAATAGCCGAAAAGTCGTGAATAATAATTCTTTCGCTGTCCTCGTATCCAAACTTAACGTGGTCAAACTGCACATCTCCGTTAACTTTGCCGAATTCAAATACTTTATTGCGCTCGTCTTCCATTTCTTCAGCTTCCAAAAACTCGAATATTCTTTCGCCTGCGGCTGCCGCCGATTGCAAAGATTGAAGCGCTTGAGCCATTTGCGAAAGAGGTTGAGTAAAGTAGCGCACGTACATGGTAAACGCTATAATAGTACCGAAACCTATCTTATGATTTAACGCTAGCATACCTCCCACCACGCATACTGCCACGTATCCGAAGTTACCTACGAAAGTCATAATCGGCATCATCAGTCCTGCCGAACATTGAGCCTTGAATGCGCTGTCCTTGAGCTTTGCGTTCATCTCGTCAAACGTAGCCTGCGATTTAGCCTCGCCGTTGTACGCCTTGACTACGGTATGACCTGCGTAAATTTCTTCGATATGTCCGTTGATTTCGCCGAGGTGTTTTTGCTGACGGGCGAAATATTTTTGCGACTTACTTGCAATCACGCCCATAAGCAAAAAGCCTATAGCAGTCGCGCCTATAGCAGTCAAAGCAAGTATCCAATTAGTGACGAACATCATAATCACCGAGCCGACGAATAACGTGACAGCAGTGACGAGCGTAGAAATACTCTGGTTGAGCGACTGTCCGACGGTGTCGACGTCGTTAGTGACTCTCGAGAGTACGTCGCCCGTACTCGTCTTGTTGTAATACCACATCGGCAGGCAGTTGATTTTGCGGGATATATCTCTTCTAAGTCCCTGCGATATTCTCTGCGTAGTCGTAGCCATAATCCAGCCCTGTAGACTTTGCAGTACCAAACTCGCCAGGTATAGGCTTAACAGCATAATACCTATTTCAGCCACTGCGTCCATATCAATCTGACCGACAAGTCCTTGTTGTATAACGTCCGTCAAGTCGTTCATTTTGTTAGGACCAATCAAGGTCATAATCGTACCGGCTATTGCGCACACGAGAGCTACAGCTAAAATAGCGTAATACTTCTTGCAATATTTAATTATCTTTATCCAAGTGCCCTTGAAGTCCTTGGCTTTTTCCACGCTTCTCATTGGTCTAGGCATTATTTCCGTCCTCCTTTGGCAAATTTGAGTTATTCATATCGTCCTCAAGCTCTTTCGGGGACAACTGCGAGTATGCGATTTGACGGTACGTCTCGCAATTTTGCATAAGCTCTTTATGTTTACCCTGACCTACGACTTTACCGTCGTCGAGTACGATAATTCTGTCTGCGTCGCGAATAGTACCGATACGTTGCGCTACGATAATCTTCGTAGAGTCCTTACATTCCCTCTCCAAAGCTTGCCTTAAGGTCTTATCCGTCTTATAGTCGAGAGCCGAGAAGGAGTCGTCGAAAATGAGTATCTCGGGTTTCCTTGCTACAGCTCTTGCTATAGATATTCTCTGCTTCTGTCCGCCCGAGAGGTTGGCTCCGCCTTGCGCAACGGCGTATTGGATACCGCCCTTGTCAGAGACAAAGTCGCTGGCTTGAGCAATAGTGATAGCATGCTCGATATCCTCTTTGACAATATTGTAAAAACTCTCGCCGAAAGCAACGTTGGAGTCTATTGTACCCGAGAACAGCGTCGCTTTTTGTGAGATATAACCTATCTTATTACGCAATGCCGTCTGCTTATACTCCTTGACGTTCTTACCGTCGACGAATACCTCACCACCGCTTACGTCGTAAAACCTCGGAATAAGGTTAATGACGGTACTCTTGCCGCTACCCGTAGCGCCAATGAGCGCCACAGTCTCGCCCTTGCTTGCCTTAAAGGTTATGCCCTCGATAGCGTTGGCATCGCCGTCGGGATAGTAGAAACTGACGTCTTTAAACTCCACCTCGCCAGTATGTCCCTCTATTCCCTCTTGGGCTTCGCCGTCCTTTAATACTGTTTCGGTGGCGAGTACTTCGTTGATACGCTTTGCGGCTACTTGAGCTCTCGGCATCAATATGAATATCATGACGAGCATCATGAACGCCATAAGTACCTGTACTCCGTATTGCAAGAATATCACCATATCCGCAAATAGCCCTATTCTGTCCAGCATATTCGCCTTGTTGATTACAAAGGCGCCTATCCAAAATATCGCCAAGGAAAGTCCGCTCAATATCAACTGAATACTTGGCATTAGGAATGACATAGTACGCCCTGTGAAAAGCGCCGTATTCGTGAGTTTGTCGTTGGCTTTTTTGAACTTGCCCTCTTGATATTCCTCGGCGTTGTAGGCTCTGACGACTCTTATACCGGTGAGGTTTTCTCTCGTCACGCGGTTGACGTCATCGGTGAGCTCCTGCATCTTTTTGAACCTCGGTAAAGCAAGAGCAGTACATATCAATACTACCAAAAGCAATAATATTACCGCTATTCCCGTAGCCAACGTCCATTGCCAGCTTCCCGATGCTATCTTGCATATGGCCCATACCGCCGTGATTGGCGCCTTGACCATAACGGACAATCCCAGCGTAATCAACATCTGCACTTGCGTGACGTCGTTGGTCGAGCGAGTGATAAGACTCGCCGTCGAGAACTTCCCAATCTCTTGCATCGAGAAGCCTTGTACTTTGCTAAAAAGACTGCGCCTTAGCGTAGCGCTGAAATTTGACGCTACCCTAGAGGCGATTATGGATACGGCTACTGCGCAAATCAAACTACCAAGCGCATACGCCAGCATACATCCTCCCGCAATCCATACGTCTTTCATTTGAGAACCGTCAGTCGTCACAAGTTTGGTAATTTCCGACATATAATCGGGCATCGTCATCTCGCACCATACCATCAATACGACGAAGGCAACGGCAAGTACGACGAGTAACCAATCTTTAGCCGATAATTTTTTCAGTAACTTTAACATATTTTTCTCCTTACTCTTTTAATCTATGCTATGCATTTACTTTTCATAAATTTTACTAACTAGGTTAACTATTGTGCTAAAAAAATAGATACTCCCTCTAATTTACTTGCTATTCTTTTTGAAAAACTTCGGCATTTGCGGTCTTGTCGCTTCAGCAACGCTCTTTATTTCTGCTGATAAATCCAAAAAGGTTTTGATTTTATCCATACCAAGTTCGTCTATTATCCTTGCAAGATGCTCCGTCATTATATTTCTAATTTCGTCCACCAAAGCTTTTCCGTCAGTCGTAATATTAATATATACTATTCTTGCGTCATCCTTGTCGCTTGAACGCTCTATCAAGTTCTTGGCTTCCATTTTTTTTAGCAATACCGCAACTCTCGCCGTACTAACTTTCATTTTCTTGGCAATCTCTCCGCACGTAACTGCTCCGCCGGACTCGTCAAGAATTTTCAGCACTGCGCCTATACCGAAATTTATATCGCTCATTCTATCGTCTAATTCAGCAGGCCGAGTTTCGTTCAGTCTTTTGAATACGTATTCTACGTCTTTGATATCTGCCATAGTTTCCTCTAATTTGCTAACCTAGTTAGATTATATGCAATTCATATGTCCTTGTCAATATATTTAATGTAAAAAATTTGTCAAAATAAAACGCACAAGAGCGAGGTTTCCCTCGCTCTTAGTGGTATTGTGATAACTTAGTGTATTGTCATTTCAAGCGTAGTCGAGAAATCTCATCCGCTTATTTTTTCATAGCTCTTTGCTCTCTAAGCAAATCTTGGTATCTTTCGATTTGGTCGTATCTCAAGTCTACCATTTTCTTCGCAGTATCAAAGGCTTGCGCATCGCTTACCAAAACTTCCGTTTCTTTGACTTTGACCTTCGTTCCGTCACCCGTTGCGTCGCGTCGCAAGTCTTTCATGTACTCGTCTTCCATTTTAAGCAATGCTACCGTAGTGTCTTTCTTTATCGTCAACTTAAGTAGCGGATTGGTCGTCGTCTGTCCGTATACTACAAAGTACGTAGATTTCCTTTCCTTACACTTATACTTGTCGAGAACGTACTGCTTGAGTCCGTCAAAGTACTTCTTCTGCTCTTTGGTAAGGAGCGCGTACGCTTCGTCAAGCGTAAGTCTTGGCGCTATTTCTTTCTTAGGCTTAGGCTCGGCTTTGACCGGTACTTCTACTTTGACTTCTTTTACAACTTCTTTCTCAACTATCTTCTCTACCTCTACTGGTACCTCAACGATTTTCTCTACCGGCACTTCCTTGACTACTTCCTTTTCGACTATCTTCTCCACTTCCACAGGTACTTCGACTACTTTCTCCACTATCTTTTCGACCGGCACTTCTTTCTCTATAATCTGAGGTTGTGATTGATTAGCCGACAACTCCAATATCTTATCCATGAGCTTTTCTATACGCTCATCGTTCTGCTCCATAAGTCTTTGGATATTCTTGTCATTCTTATCTATCAACTCTTTTATTGCTTCGTCGTTGACTGCTGTAGAAGCCACTTCTCTCTCGACAACTCTCTCAGGTTGCTCGGTGAGTTTCTTTAACAACTCGCGCATCTCTTCTTCGTTCTTTTGCGACTTCTCCATTATCTTAAG
>JAIDUT010000067.1:0-7357 GCA_029060065.1 Clostridia bacterium
CTTTTTCATAATGTCTATATTATAACACATTTAGAGCATTTTGCAATAAATTTTCCTATAATATATTGCCAATAATGTCAAAAATTGTTACAATAAATTTATGATAGAATTGATTTTGACGAACACTTTGGACTCGACTCCTATACTGGATAAACTTAAAAGCAGAGTGGGAGAGGGTAAAAAACATATACTTTTCGTACCCGATAGATTTTCACTTTCGTATCAAAAATCCGTGCTAGAACATTTGAATATCAAAGGAACGTTTGACATAGAAGTTTCGTCATTTCCGCGTCTTGCCAACAAGTTGCTTCAAAACAAAAAGCGACTTTTGGACAAGCAGTCGGAGATTATGTTGCTACGCAAAGTCATTGACGAAAATAAGGACGACTTGCTTTGCTTTGGCAAAATCGGCAGGAGCGTAGATTTTGCAAATGATATGTACGCCGTCATTTCACAGATTCGCAACAGCAATATTTCCGTAGAGCGTATGCAATCGGCAGTCGACGGACTTCCCATGCGTATTGCCAACAAGACCAAAGATATAGTCAAAATTTATCACGATTATGTGCAGTATATACAAGAAGATTATTCCGACGGAACAAGCAAACTTCAAGCGCTTTGCGACTTAATATACGACGGCGCGCTCAACGATTACGAAGTATACATATCCGACTTTACGGCGTTTTCCAATATCGAATACGATATTATCAAAGCCATTATGGTCAATGCGCTACATACGCATATTTGTCTGGTGGACAGCAAAGGCGACAACTCTCAGGTTTTCCCCACCGACGTAAAAAAACGTCTGTTGTCTTTGGCAAGCGAAATTGGTATAACTATGGATATATCTCACGTTGAAGAGAAGTTGACGGGGGACGCCGAGATAATATTTAAGGGACTTTATTCTTACGGCAAAGTAGACGGAGTAAGGGACAACAGAACGCAAATTCTCGGTTGCAAGAGTGTGATAGACGAAGTTAAAACTTTGGCAAGAACTATAAACGAACTTGTCAAACTTCATGGAGCAAGGTATAGGGATATGGCGATAGTATGTTGTGACTTTGCGACGTATACGCCTTATATCCAAAGCATTTTCCAAGATTTCAACATACCGTTTTACGCCGATATTAAACAGCAACTTTCATCTCAGGCCTTGACGAAGTTGATTTCGACGGCAATAAGGACCGTTGGAGAGAAGTACTCTCAAGCAAGCGTACTTGAATTTGCCAAACAGACTATACTAGGACTTGACTACGACGAAGTGTGCATATTTGACAACTACTGTTGTATGTACGGAATTGAGTTTACAAGATTTCTATCTCCGTTTACTCTCGGAGAGGGCGACGACAAAGCCATAGCTGAAAGCATAAGAGGGAAGATAATCGCCTTGCTTGAGCCTCTTGACCTCAGCGGGAGATTTATCAAAGAACATATCAAATCCGTGAGAGCATTTTTGCAAAACTGCTCGGCAAGCGAGTTGGTAGCAAATCTTGCTAAGTGGCAAGATGAAAACGGTTTTGGCGAGTTGTCGGCGATTACATTGCAGTCGGAGAATAAAATCAACGCAATTTTTGACAAGTGTGAGAGTATGCTTGGGAATAACTTAGCCGATTGGGAAGAGTTTTACGGTATATTTATGACGGCGGTTGAATCGGTGGAGATGTCAAATATACCGCTATACAGCGACTGCGTATTTATTGGCGAAACTAGCGAAAACAGATACGCCGGTATTGATTACATGTTCGTCATAGGCGCGCTTGCAGGCAAATTTCCGCCTGAGCATATCGACAGCGGTATAGTATCCGAAAGGGAGTATGTGGCTTGGAGTAATATGAATATTGACGTTCAACCCGATTGCAGACGGCGCAACAGTAAAGAAAGACTGTCTACGCTTATGCTATTGACAAGGGCTAGAAAGAAATTGGTTATCAGTTATCCCACATCTTCCTCAAGCGGAGAAGAACTCACCCCAAGTTCGACGGTAGAGTATCTAAAAGACCTTTTGGAGATTACTCCGAGCTGTGAACTAGCTCCCGATAGCAGTTGGGATAGGCAAGCGTACGTCAATTATATATCTTCTCAAGAGAATGTTTTGCAGGAATTTTTGTCATTGCAAAACCTTGTGTCGGCAGAGGCTATCGACGCAAGCGACACCTTATTAGACGTATTGGATATATTGTATACGCTTTGTTGTCAAAGGTACGGGAAGGAGTATATCGACTTTTTGATAGGCGAAAGGCTTGACGAAATACAGCTTGACGGAGTGGGCGGAGTTATGTTTAACGGCTCGCACACTTCCGTTTCGCAATTTGAGAAGTATTTTAATTGTCCATTCTTGCATTTCAACGAAAACGTGCTCAAACTCAAACGTAAGCAGATAGCGGGACTTGAAGTAAAAGATACCGGCATATTGCTTCACGCTGTAATGGAGAAATATTTTGCGCTAAAAGATTGCGCAGATAAGAGCGAGAGCGAGATAGAAAATATCGTACCTCAGATTTTTATCGAGCAAGTCAAAGCCAGTAAGGAATACGCCTTTTTAATTGACGGCAAGAAAAACACATTGACTATGCAACAGCTCGTCAATCAAGCGGTACACGTCGTCAAAAAACTCGTGGAGAATATGCAAGTCACTAAGTTCAGACCCGATAAACTCGAAGTTAGATTCGGCTCCAATCCCGACGCAAGTATTGCGGGTATGGAGATTGACAACGGCATTCGCAAGTTGAGTTTCGACGGCGTAATAGACAGAGTTGATAGGTATGGTGAAAAGGCTATAATCATAGATTACAAATCCAAAAGTAATATAGATTTTAATCCGTCGAATATACTTTACGGCGACAGAATACAGCTCTTTGTATATCTCAACGCATTGCGTTCTAGCGGTAATATTACACCGCAAGGCGTGTTCTATCTTTTGATGAACAACAAGTTTGTCAAAAAGGACAAAGAGTCAAAGAGATTCGCCTACCGCGGATATGTCAACAAAGACGACGTGTTTGATTTGGACAAGGGCTTTGTTGAGTACTCCGACTTTGCAAGCGCAGTATATCCCGTAAAAAGCAAGACTGATAAGGACGGCGAAGTAAAATACAACGCAATTACGGAGCTTGGACACGTTATGAGCGGTAAAGGTTTTGACGATACGTGCGATTACGTTATGAAGTTGACAAGCAAGGCGTCGGCGGAGATAGAAGATGGCTATATAGCAAAGTCGCCTTTGAATATCAACGGAAAAGACGAGCCAAAGACTTGTCAGTACTGCGATTACAAAGACCTATGTGCTCGCTCAAAAGTATTCGTTAGGAACGTTAAGGACGTAAAGCAAGACGAGTTTGAGATTTTAATCGGTGACGGAGCAAATAAAACCGTAGACGAAGTCGGGCATTCAGACGATACGCGTTTGCCGAAGGAGGAGATATAGTATGGGCGCAATAAATTGGACGAAAGAGCAACTTGACGTAATCAATAGCGTAGATACTAATACTCTTGTTTCGGCTTCTGCGGGAAGCGGTAAGACTGCCGTCATGATAGAGAGAGTAGTGAGAATTATTACAGGTGAAAACGGCAAAGTAAAGACTCCCTTGAAAAGAATTATAATGGTTACGTTCAACGAGTCCGTAGCAAGCGAACTTAAGAGCAAAATTAGCGCTCAACTTGCAAAAAGACTTGCGACGTCTGAAGATAAAGATTACTTACGTCAGCAAATCGAGGACGTTCCCATTGCAGATATTTCAACCGTTCACTCGCTTTGCTCTATGATTATCAAAAGCAACTTCGAGTATCTGGGTATACAGCCGTCTTTTACTATAGTCGACGACAGTGAAAAGCAGACGCTTTTCGGCAAGGCTATTTCCAACGTTATGAAGGAGTATAGAGAGAACTACGACTATCAAATAGATATTCTTTTCAACTATCTTGGTGGAGAAAAAAGATTTTGCGATACATTGTCTAGGCTATACGGGTTTTTGGAAGCTCAACTTGACAGAGAGGCTTATCTTGAAGAAGTCGCTTTATCCAACTATAACGGCGACTTCAAAGAAAGCCCGCTTGCCAAGCGATATCTTGCCGAGTTACATGGGGATATTTTTGAACTTATTCGCCAAGGACAGGATTGGCAAACGCTTTTTGAGAGTAGCGACTTGAACAAACATTTTGAACACGTCGGACAAATCATTGCTTTTCTGAACGACCTGTACGCTACTAAAGATATTGCACAACTTGCTGACGCAGTTAAATATTCTCCAAAACTCGCCGATACTCCGCAACTCCCAAAAGACAAAAAAGACGAGTATGCTGAGCGTCAAGAAAGCTACAAGGCTTACAAGGCTACAGTTAAGTCGTTGATGGACAAGCTCAAGAAGTTATTCCCAATACCGTACGCGCAAATGCAGGCGGAACTTGACGGGAACAAAGCGTACCTTACGCTTCTATTGAATTTATTGAAAAAGGTATACTGCGAGTATTCCGCTCTAAAACGTAAGGACAATAAAATGGACTTTGCCGACCTAGAGTACTACGCCGTCAAGGCAATGCAAAACGACGCCATTGCAAAAGAGTTGGCAGACAGCTACGACTATATCTGCGTAGACGAATATCAAGACGTCAACGCCGTGCAGGAGTACGTCTTGACTAGACTATCCAACGGCAAGAACTTATTTATGGTCGGCGACGTAAAGCAGAGTATTTATCAGTTCAGAATGACCGACCCGAGAATATTCTTGAATAAATACCGACTTTACAAGCAAAGACCGCAGGACGGCAGTTCTTTTTCGCTTAACAGCAACTATCGCTCTTGCAGAGAAGTAATTGATTTTGTCAACGCTATTTTCGACGTTGTCATGAAGGAAGATATGGGCGGGATCGACTATAAGAAAGAAAGCAGATTATTGCAAGGCAATCTATCTTATGACGTCCAAAGCGATATGCCTATTCGTATTGCGCATTTTCCCAAAGAGCAAAGAGAGATTGAATTACCTTCTTTTCAAGACGGAGTATACAGCGTACGCGCCGACGCGCAAGAGGGCAGGACTTGTTCATCTCAAGAGGGCAGGTATATAGCGCAACAAATCAAGTCGCTCGTCGGTAAAAAACAGATTCAAGTATCGACTTCCGACGGCGCTATGGCGTATAGGACCGTGAGATACTCGGATATAACTTTGCTCTGTTCTACTAGAAGCGCAAACGTAGCTAGCATAGTCGAAGAGTTAAGGTCGGCAGGAATCCCCGTTGACAGCGCAAATATAATTAATGAGAAGAAAAATTCTTGCGTTAGTTTGTTTACGTCGTTCGTACGGGTTGTTGACAACTGCCGTCAAGATTTGCCTTTGACGGAGATTTTGACTAGCAAGGTCTTTGCCGACTTTAGTTATAAGGATTTGGCGACGATAAAAACAGCATATCGCAAAGAGGAATTTTTTCACCAAGCCGTGTACAAGTATTGCCAAGAACAAGACGACGCATTGGCATTAAGGCTCAAAGAATTCTTTGCAATGTTGGGTAAATATCGCCGTATATCTTCCTTTATGGGGGTTGACAAACTACTTCGCAAGTTGATAGAAGACTTTAATTACCGCGAATACATGACTGCCGTCGAGGACGGAGCAAGTGAATTTGTAGGCTTGGAGAGTTTTATACAGTCATTGGAGAGTAAGCCGTACAATACCGGCATTTCCAAATTCATCGAGGCTGTCGATAATACCGCCGACTTTGGCAAGGTGTCAGGCGAAGCGGGGCGCGAAGGCGATTGCGTAGTTACCAATACAATTCACAGTTCCAAAGGATTGGAGTATCCCATTGTGTTTATAATAGACGCGTCCAAAGAAGTCAACTTGATTGATTTGAATTCCTCTAATATTCTTTATGATAAGACTTACGGTGTCGCTCTAAAGAATGTGGAAGAACAAGACAGGTTATATGATGACTCTTTGCCACTGCTTTTGTTGAGAGACGTAAAAGTCAAGGAAACGGTTGAAGAGAAAATGAGATTGTTTTACGTCGCTACGACGAGAGCCAGAAATATGCTCTATATCACTGCGACAGGCGGACTTGGTAGAAGCAAGGGCGAAAACAAGAAGCCGTTCGGAGAAAAGAAAATCAGCAATCCGCTTAGTATGATTGATTGGCTTAACAACGTCGCCGTAGAGAATAAGACTTTTCTTGATAAATATTATGATAAAGACGCAACCGTAGAAGATAGCTGTATAGCAGAGCAAGCGCAAGATATCCGCAAGAGAAAATTGGTTGACATTAGCGATGCCGATGCGTTTTCTAAAGAACTGAGGAAGCATTATGCGTACGAGCCGTCTACTTCGCTGTTAGTCAAGCATACCGTAACCGCTGTCAATAACGACTATTATAATTCTTTGACGGACGGCAGTAATATAGGACAAGATAGCGAGGATATTCTTGACACTTTCAAAGACGGGGAATTTACCGACGAAGAAGTGGAGAATAAGCGCAACAGCGCCGACGAGGGCGTGGCGTATCACCGAGTATTGGAGTGTATAGACTACAACTGTTATACTCTTGACGACGTATTACTTCAACTTGACAATATGGTAGAACAAGGACTTTTGAGCCAAGAGCAAAGGTCGTTTATCGACCCCAAGTCTATACTTGAGTGCTTGCAGAGCGAAGTTATGCAAATGGCGAGGAAATACCCTCACTACAGAGAAAAACAGTTCATGCTTAATTTACCGGCAAGAGAGTTTTTGCAAGTCGATTGCGACGATAAGGCGCTTTTACAGGGTACGATAGATTTATTTATCTATGGCGTTAAGAGTGGCGGTGAGAATATCTTGGTAGATTTCAAGTTCTCTCATAAGAGCGATGAACAACTCAAAAAGAGATACCTAAGACAGCTTGAGTTGTACGCAGTAGCTATCGAGGAATGTTTGGGCATAAAGGTAGATAAGAAGATAATCTTCGTACTGGGGAGAAATAGGACGGTAATACTCACTGAAAATGGGAAAATTTGACAAAAAAACTGAGATGTGATATGATAGTAAAAAAAGGGAAAAAACAAAAATGAAAAAGAAATTATTAGTGGCGATTTTAGTTTTATGCATTTTTTGTTTTGCATTTATCTTTGTAGCTTGTCAAAATTATGAAACTTCAGGTCAATTCAAGTTTATTTTGAATGAGGATAAGTCTTCCTATACTATAAAAATAGCAAAAAGTGAATATTGCGATCAAAAACTCATCATACCTTCCTCATTTAGAGATAAACCTGTAACACGAATAGATGATTATGCATTTTCGAGTTGTGGCAAGTTGACTAGCGTAAAAATACCAAATAGTATAACAAGCATAGGCGACTTTGCATTCTCTAACTGTAGCAGTTTGACAAATATAG
>JAIDUT010000067.1:7457-12839 GCA_029060065.1 Clostridia bacterium
CATTCTCTAACTGTAGCAGTTTGACAAATATAGAGATACCCGACAGTGTAACAATCATAAGTAATTATGCATTTAGAGACTGTAGTAATTTGACGAGTATAGACATACCAAGTAGTGTAACAAGCATAGGAGAGAGTGCGTTCTATAATTGTAGTAATTTGACGAGTATAGAAATATCAAGTAGAGTAACAAGCATAGGCAAGAAAGCATTCTATGGCTGTAGCAGTATGACAAGCATAATTGTCGATACGAATAATGAGAAATACAGTAGCCAAGATAATTGCTTAATAGAGAAGGTAACGAATACATTGTTATTAGGCTGTAAGAATAGTGTAATACCTAATTACGTAGAGAGCATAGGCGATTATGCGTTTATGGGCTGTAACGGTTTGACAAGCATAGAAATACCAAGTAGTGTAACAAGCCTAGGTGAGTATGCATTTGGGGGCTGTAACAGTTTGGCAAGCATAGAAATACCAAGTAGTGTAACAAGCATAGGAGTATATGCATTTGGGGACTGTAGCAGTTTAGAAAGCATAGAGATACCAAACAGCGTAACATGTATAAGCACTTATACATTCGTGAATTGTAGCAGTTTGGCAAGTATTGAGATACCCGACAGTGTAACAAGCATAAACTCATTTGCATTTATGGGTTGTAGCGGTTTGACAAAAATGGACATACCAAGCAGTGTAACAAACATAGACACATGTGTCTTCGCTAATTGTAGCAATTTGACAAGTATAGTTGTGGATACGAATAATGAGAAATACAGTAGCCAAGATAATTGCTTAATAGAGAAAGCAACGAATACTGTGATATCAGGATGTAAGACTAGCGTAATACCTAATTACGTAGAGTGCATAAGCATTGGCGCATTTTGGGGCTGTATCAATTTGGAAAGCATAGAAATACCAAGTAGTGTAACAAGTATAGGCCCGTTTGCATTTCATAGTTGTAGCAGTTTGGAAAACATAGTAATACCAAATAGCGTAACAAGCATAGGTGGCTATGCATTCTATAAATGTAGCAGTTTGACAATCTACTGCGAGGCAACAAGCCAACCCGAAGGTTGGGACAGTTCTTGGAATTGGGACGATTTACCTGTCGTATGGGGATATAAGAAGTAATAAGTATGAGGGAATAGTTAAGAAGTAATTTTGCAAGGCAGGACGAGTGTTCTGCCGTTGCTTTTTAATTTTCTTGTATAAAATCTTTGTAACCGTCAATTATTAATATTGCAATATCCAATATGCTTTCATAAATGTACATAATTATTGGAGGCTTATATTTTGCTATCATTTATTTCAGACACTTACGGGAAGTTTCAATCGTTTATGGCAAGTTGGAAAGTCTGGCAAATCGTAGCGTTTGCAGTGGCTATACCGGTTATTGTCATTCTAATTCAACTGCTAATCAATTTAACTCAACTTGTATACGTAAAGGCTAACTTTAGGCTAAAAAAGTTCTTGAAGAGTTATTCTTATCTTTCGCCGAGCAACGTATTTTCTTTTAATAAGAAAGTTGTCAAAGGTTTTCCAAAATATATAAAGCGACAGACCAAGCACATTGCCGACAGCGGTATGCCTATGGAGGAGTATCTCAATACTTTTAATTTTTGTAATGTAGGCAAGAGAAGAAGTATTGTCGGAACTATGGCGCTTGCGCATATAATACTATTGGGCGTAGTTGTGGCTATGAACGGCTTCTCAGTAGGTATAGTATCGACGGCAATATTGGCGACTTTTGCGGTATGGTTTGTAGCTCTTGTTATCGACTTTGCGGTATACAGATTATTTAATTTTGTAGACAGAAAATTTAAGAGGAAGTTCCTTATAAAACTAGACGTAAATACGCTTTATGAGGAAAAGAGCGTAGACCTCACGTTGCCAAAGGAAGAAGTTGTCGAGGATAGCGCTATGCAACTTGCCAATACCGTAGAGGATTTTTTGGCTAGCCAACCTGATAAGGGTATCGCAAAAGTAGTTCTTAAGGGGCTTTACAGCGCAAAATTCTCTTCCGCAATGACGGCCCAAAGTAAATTGCGTCTTAAAAATGTTGTTACGCAGTTAAAAAACTATGTTGGATAGGTTGCCAAAAAGTTTTTAATCATGTAAAATGTAATAGATTAATCGAGAGAATTAGTGTTCTAACTTAAGACGAGGAGGTATGGCTTATGATTGAAATTTACAGAACCGATGCTGAAAATAAGCTCATACAAATTGAAGAAAGCGTATATATGGAAGAGGGATTTGATACCAAAGATTGTTGGATAAATCTCACCAATCCTTCCGATAAGGAAGTGGCTTTCGTAGCGTCTATAAGTGGGATAGAAGACGACGTGCTCAAAACTCCGCTTGATGATGAGGAGAGGTCCAGACTTGAGGTAGAGGACGACTATACTATGGTACTTGTCGATATACCTGTAATCGAAGAGGGCTCAGAAGACTATTATTCTTATTTTACCATACCTCTTGGCGCGATAATCAAAAAAGATTTATTTATTACTATCAGTCTAAAAGATACGGCAATTACCCGCGACTTTGTACGCAACAGAGTCAAGGGCTTTGCTACATACAAAAAGACAAGATTTTTGTTCCAAATACTCAATAATATAGCGACAAAATATTTGTCATACCTCAAGCAAATTGACAAAGCGTCGCAGAGAATACAGAACGAATTGCACAAGTCAACCAAGAACAAAGAGCTTATTCAAATGCTTGACTTAGAGAATTCACTTGTATATTTTTCTACGTCGCTCACAGGCAATGACGTCGTAATATCCAGGCTTATGCAGAGTAAGTTCAATACCAACAATATATTGAAGAGCTATCCCGACGATACTGAGCTTCTTGAAGACGTTGCTATAGATACCAAGCAGGCTATGGAAATGTGTTCCATTTACCGTGATATTTTGTCGGGTACTATGGACGCTTACGCTTCCGTTATTTCCAACAACCTCAATATTGTCATGAAAGTCTTGACCTCGATTACTCTTATCATATCCATTCCTACGTTGATAGCTTCTTTGTTCGGTATGAATACTTGGGTTCCGGGACTTGGAAGTCCTTGGGGATTCTGGGGGGTATTAGGCGGTTCGGCAGTTATATCTCTCGCGCTGTCGCTCTATCTTAAAAAGAAAAAACTTTTATAATACTTGCTTCTTTTCTAATGCACTACGTCATTTCGACCGAAACGAAGTGAAGTGGAGAAATCTACTAAATCATAAATAAAGGAGGCTCTGTGCGCTTCACTTACTGTCCCGATTGCGGGAAAAAACTTATTACTAAGCCAATAGGCGACGAGGGAAATATCCCTTATTGCGAGGACTGCCAACGTCCTCTTTTTGATATGTTCTCTTCTTGCATAATTGTTTTAGTTACCGACGGTAAGGGACAAGTCGTTTTGCTTAATCAGAACTATATCTCTACGAAGTATTTTAATTTGGTATCCGGCTATATCAAGCCCAAAGAAACGGCGGAAACAACAGCGTACAGAGAGGTAAAAGAAGAGGTAGGATTAGACCTTACCTCGCTCCAATTCGTCGGCACTTATTGGTTTGATAAGAAAGAGCAACTTATGATTGGCTTTATCGGCAAGACTGATACTAAGGAGTTGACGCTTTCAAGTGAAGTTGACGGCGCGCAATGGGTCGATGCAAAACAAGCGCTAAGTATGGTGCATCCCAAGGGAAGCGTGTCTTACGCATTGATTGAACATTTATTAAATGTTTAACTTTTTAATAATACAATATAAACTTTTATTTCAGATTTGAATTTCAAATAGGGTATTGACTTTATCTATTTTTATAAAGTAAAATTATAATAGGAGATGGGAAAATTCAGGAAATATTTTTTAATATTTAACTTTTGTCGTAAAAGAGACGATTAGCGTTATTGTTCGATTAGAATATTAATCGGGTCAGTTGTTTTAATTCTATATTGGAGGGAAAACTAATGACTGATAAAAAAGTAAAGATAATCAACTGGATTAACGTAATTATTTCCGCTATTGCGCTTATCTTGGAGTGTATGCCTAAAAGTGTAAAAACTGGGCATAATTGCGGTATTGGTGAAGCGACATACCACTACTGGTCTTATTTTGGCAATCCTTTAGATGTTACATTTTTTATGGCGTGGGTTGTTGTAATCTGTACTATAATAACTTTGATATTGAATATAATTACTTTGTTCAAAGATAAAAGAAAATTTTGCATAACTTCGTTGGTTTTGCAGTCTTTGGCGACAGTTTTCGGAGTAATCATAGTTGCTACGGCATACAACGTAATCATTTCTGCAATATGCGTAATTCAAATAATTACTTGTAACGTAAAATTGAAGGTAGCCTATCAAGATATTGGAGAACAGAAAAAGTCTACGCAGATATTTTTAACAGTTGTTTCTTTTTTGATGTTGATAGGTAGCATAGTTATGTTTTACTTAGGAATAAATTTTCCTGACGCTATATTAATAATTGTATCTATCTTAACTATGATAGTATTTTTAACTCAATCTATTATATACTGTATTTATCTGAAAGGCGACAACAGAGCCTCAAGCAGAAAGATTTCGATAATAAATTGGATTAGTTTGATTACTATGATAGCCACGGTATTTTTGGAGACTTTATCCAAGAGCATAAGATACGGATATATTGAGCGCTGGTTTGGGGAGGATATTGCCTTTACGTACGAGACTTCATATTTTGAAGGCACAGGGGATTGGTCGAGAATATTTACGTTGTTAATAGTTATATCGACTACTTTAGCCTTATTGTTTGATATAATAACAATGATAGTCGATAAGAAGTCTATATGTATTACCGCTTTGGTATTGGGCGCTTTGGCAAGCGTGTGCAATATTACTCTTATTATATGGTATTGGCGTTTTGTTAACGTTTTTATGATATTGATAATGATATTATTAATAATACAAGTAATTACCTTAAGCGTAAAACTCAAATTTAACGCTTGGAATAAAAAAATTAATACTGAGCATATGGAAAACCCGCCAATTTAAGACATTAAAAATTTTTTGAAAAAGTTTGAAAAATTTGTTGACATCCATATTCTTTAATGATATTATATAAAGGCTGTTGACGACAGCAACGAGAAAATTACTCATTCGTGGGGGATTAGCTCAGTTGGCTAGAGCGCCTGCCTTGCAAGCAGGAGGTCAAGAGTTCGACTCTCTTATTCTCCACCACTAATGGGCTCATAGCTCAGCTGGTTAGAGCACACGCCTGATAAGCGTGAGGTCGGTGGTTCGAGTCCACTTGAGCCCACCAACTTTCGGTCTAACCGAAATTTTTTTGCACATTGACAACTGCATAGTAGGATCTGACGTATGACGAGTACGTTTGATTCAAGTATGATGAAAAGCA
>JAIDUT010000068.1 GCA_029060065.1 Clostridia bacterium
ACACCAAAACAAGACCTTTGACGGACTTAAAGAATACGTATTGACGAAGTATAAGTGTAAAGAGAAGAAGTCTACGTACTTTGTAGTATACGGACAGACGACGACCAATCCGCTTTTGAAGTTGACGATAAAGAAAGACACTACTGTAGCGCTACTCAAAATGGAAGACGAGTATATGAAAGACTTGCGACGCGATGCAACGGGCGACGGAACGAAGGTCAAAGTCAAGGAAACGGAAGTTTTGGTAAGCGACGCTCAAGCCTTTGAAACGGCAAAGAAGATGGTAGACTTAAGATACGACCAGATTGAGAGGTACCAAGATTTGCTAAGAGAGCAACGCGCTATGAAAAAATAATTACCAACCGCATATATCGGCGCGCCTTCCGCTCTACTGCAGGACTTGAGAAGTCGACGTGTACGGCAAGTACACTTGGCGACTTCATCTCGCCTTTGAGCGAGCGAAAAAGTCCTGTTCGGACAATTTTGCAAAGCGAAATGCACACCAATCTCTGCGGTTGTGACAGGCTTTAAGCGGAATAGAAAGAGCGAGGAAATTCCTCGCTCTAAATATAATCTATTCTTCAATTCCTACAAGATAATCTATAGTTACTTCAAAATATTTTGCTAGTTTAATTAAGTCGTCAATACATGGTTCAGAATATCCGCTCTTCCAATTTGTTAGTTTTTGTTTTGTTATATTTAGTTCTTTACTAATTTGCACTTGATTTTTATCTTGTTGCGAAATCAATTCTGCTAATTTTAATCTAAAATTGTTCATACTTACTCTCCAAACTTAAAATATCAAAAATTTGTACAATTTTGTTGACAGTACATAAAATATGTACTAAAATTAGTTAGTACAAATTACATGTACGATAATTATACTATGACTTATATATTTTCAGGAGTAGACATATGCGTAACATAGGTAAAGAATTAAAGTATCAAAGAAAAGTCAACAAACTTTCGCAAAGAGAGGTAGCCGAAGTTTTGGGAGTAGGCGCAAATGCAATAAGCAGATGGGAAATGGGCGACCATACGCCTTCAATATATGAATTGATTGCATTGGCGGACTTTTACGATATATCGTTAGACGAACTTGTCGGTCGAGATTATTACGGTAGAATATAAGCCATTTAGATTAGCAAAAAGTACCAATAAAAAAATCTCAAATTTCCTCTTCAAAATTGTAGTCAAATTTTCACAGCTTTGATATAATACAGTAGATATAAATTTTAGAGCTTGCAACGACTGCGTTTGCAAGGCTCGCAAGAGGACGTATGAAGAAAATAGGAGTTTTAACAAGTGGCGGTGATTCGCCGGGCATGAACGCTTGCGTAAGAGCAGTCGTTCGTTATGCAATTTACAAAGGCTTAGACGTATACGGCGTTGAGCGCGGATATACGGGACTTATCAACAATCATATCAAAGAGATGAACAAGCGCTCTGTTTCGGATATTATCCAAAGGGGCGGTACGATACTCAAGACGGCAAGATGTCCGGAGTTCGTTGAGGATAAGTATATGCAAATCGCCGTAGAGAATATGGAAGCCTACGGAATCGACGGACTTGTAGTTATCGGCGGTGACGGAAGTTTTAGAGGAGCGCAAGACTTGTACAAGAAGTTCGGCGTAAATGTTATTGGTATTCCCGGTACGATAGACAACGACTTGTCATATACCGATTATACACTCGGTTTCGACACCAGTGTAAATACGGTCGTTTCCGCAATCAACAATCTTCGAGATACAATGACTTCTCACGATAGAGTTTGTATCATTGAAGTTATGGGCAGAAAGTGCGGAGATATTGCTCTCTATGCAGGAATTTGCGGTGGCGCGGAGATTATACTCGTGCCCGAAGTGCAGTACGACCTAAAGCAAATCGTCAAAAAGATTTGCCTTAATCAAAGAGTTGGCAAGACTTCCGATATTATCGTGCTTGCCGAGGGCGTATGCAAGGCAGAAGAACTCAAGCAACATCTTAAGGACAACGGCGTAAAGGGGTCTATCAAGACGACTACGCTAGGGTATATCCAAAGAGGCGGAGCGCCGACGATGTCCGACCGTGTGCTTGCCGCAAGATGCGCGGTAAGAGCAATCGACTTGCTTATGGCTGATAAGGGCGGTAAAGTAGTCGGCATAAGACAGAATGAGATTATCGACGTCGATATAGAAGAAGCGCTCAAGATGCCACGCAAGTTCGACGACGACCTCTACAATACGGCTATGATTTTGGGATTATAGAAATCGCTTTTGAAAATCTTACGCCACTTCCATTCTCACAATGGGAGTGGTTTTTATTTCAGCCGAGAAATTTTAGCCAAAAAACTAGATAAAATTCGCATTTTTCAAATTTTACATAAATTTTACATTTCAACTATTGTCAAACAGTTGCTAAGTTTTCTTTATTAAGTTAAAATACAAAGGCTTACGTCAAATAGGGACGAGACGGGAGGTTACCGCTTTATAAGAGGAGAACTTCCGTTGACAAGAGTCCGACAATCGGGCGACTAACAAGAAAGGCTACTGCGAGCCTTTTTATAAAAGACGGAAGCGGAACGCACGGAAGTGTATAACAAAAAATAAGTTAGGTAAAAAGGAGAACAACAATGGCAGGACAAACAATCAGAATCAAATTGAGAGCTTACGATCACAACCTTATCGACGTAGCGTCGGAAAAAATCGTAGAAACGGCTAAGAGAAGCGGTGCGCAAGTATCGGGACCTATTCCACTCCCTACGGAGAAAGAAATAGTTACCATAATCAGAGCAGTTCACAAGTATAAGGACAGCAGAGAGCAATTCGAACTTAGAACTCACAAGAGATTGATTGATATAATCAATCCGACTTCTAAAGTAGTAGACGCGCTTATGAAACTTGATTTGCCCGCAGGCGTAGATATTCAAATCAAGCTCTAAAAAAAATAAGTCATATAAAATTGCGTAAAGCGATTTTGCAAAATAAATAGGAGGATGAACTTTATTATGAATAAAGCAATCATTGGAAAAAAGTTGGCAATGAGTCAGATTTTTGCTCCGGACGGCACGGTAATACCTGTTACGATAGTGCTTGCAGGACCTTGTCCGGTAGTGCAGAAGAAAACCCTTGACAATGACGGTTACGAGGCAGTTCAAATTGCCTTTGGCGATATCAAAGATAAGAACGTCAATAAGCCGATAAAGGGTCATTACAAGAAAGCAGGCGTTACGCCTAGAAGAGTACTCCGCGAGTTTAGAACGGACGTTGCAAGTTTTGAACTTGGTCAAGAACTCAAGTGCGACCAATTCGCAGAAGGTTCTTTGGTAGACGTAAGCGGTACTTCTAAGGGTCACGGTTTTACGGGCGCTGTCAAGAGATGGAATCATCACTGCGGACCTATGGCGCACGGTTCCGGTTATCACAGAGGCGTAGGTTCTATGGGCGCTTGTTCTACTCCTTCGAGAGTATTTAAGAACAAAAAGATGTCCGGACATTGGGGTAACGAAAAGGTTACCGTTAAGAATCTCACGGTGGCAAAAGTCGATGCCGAGCGTAATCTTCTTTTCATCAAGGGCGCTATCCCTGGTGCAAAGGGTAACATCGTTGTTGTGAAGCAAAACGGTTAAAGGAGTGAGCAAGAATGAAAGTTAACGTTTTAGATATTAAAGCCAAGAAAGTAGGCGAAATCGAGCTTAACGAAAGCGTATTCGGCGTTGAATACAACGAACCGCTTATCCACCAAGTTGTGGTTGCTCAATTAGCGAACAAAAGACAAGGCACTAAGTCCACTTTGACCCGCACGGAAGTTAGAGGCGGAGGCAAGAAGCCTTGGAGACAAAAGGGAACGGGTAGAGCTAGACAAGGTAGCATCCGTAGCCCGCAATGGACTGGCGGTGGCGTAGTATTCGCTCCGAAGCCCAGAGATTTCTCTCAAAAAATCAACAAGAAGATGAAAGTAGCCGCTACTTTGTCGGCATTGAGCGCAAAGGTTAGCGACAACGACTTTATCGTACTTGACAAGTTGGTACTTGACGAAGCAAAGACGAAGTATATCGCTCAAATGCTCAAGGCAATGGAAATAGATAAGAAAGTTTTGTTGGTAGTAGGCGAGGATAACGAAGCAGTTCAAAGAGCTTGCGCTAACATCCAAAACTTGACGCTTATCAACGCTAGCCTTATCAACGTATACGATTTGGCTTCCAATACGAAGTGTATCTTCACGGTTGACGCAGTAAACAAAATAGAGGAGGCATACAAGAATGAATAAGTATGACGTTATAATTTCCCCTATCCTTACGGAAAAGAGTTATGACGGTATCGCAGATAAGAAGTATACCTTTAAGGTTGCCAGCGATGCTACGAAGACTCAAATCAAGGTAGCTGTCGAAGATATATTCGGCGTTAAAGTAGCAAAAGTAAACACCGTCAACGTGAACGGCAAAAAGAAGAGAATGGGCAGAAACGAAGGTATGACCTCTTCTTACAAGAAAGCAGTCGTTACGTTGAGCGCAGATAGCAAGACTATCGAATTCTTTGAGAGTCTAGCATAATAGGAGGTAAATAAAATGGCAATTAAGAGATATAAACCAACTTCTCCTGCTCGTCGTTTTATGACGGTATCCAAATTCACCGAGATTACCACTACTACTCCTGAAAAGAGCTTGCTTGAATCTAAGAGCAAGAGTGGCGGTAGAAACGCGACGGGTAGAATTACCGTTAGACATATCGGTGGCGGTAACAGAAGAAAGTACAGAATAATTGACTTTAAGCGCAATAAGGACAACGTATCTGCAACGGTAGCTTCTATCGAGTACGATCCAAACCGTAGCGCTAACATAGCTCTCCTCAACTATGCGGACGGCGAAAAGAGATACATTATCGCTCCGCTCGGTTTGCAGAAGGGCGACACCGTAATGAGCGGTGAAAACGCAGACATCAAGACGGGCAACACGCTTCCTCTTGAGAAAATACCTGTAGGTACGGTTATCCATAATATAGAGATGCACCCCGGTAAGGGCGGTCAAATCGCAAGATCGGCAGGAAATTCAGCTCAACTTATGGCTAAGGAAGGCAAGTACGCAACTCTCAGACTTCCAAGCGGTGAAATGAGATATATTCCTATCAAGTGCAGAGCTACAATCGGTCAAGTAGGTAACTTGGAACACGAGATTATATCTTTGGGTAAAGCAGGACGTAAACGTCATATGGGCATTAGACCTACCGTCCGCGGTGTTGTTATGAACCCATGCGATCACCCGCACGGTGGTGGTGAAGGTAAGTCGCCGATAGGTATGCCAAGTCCTGTAACTCCTTGGGGTAAACCTGCTTTGGGTTATAAGACCAGAAAGAAGAACAAGAGCAATAAGTTCATCATCAAGCGTGTGAACTAGGAGGATGCGAAATGAGTAGATCAGTAAAGAAAGGACCTTTCGTCGAAGAAAGACTTATTAAGAGAATTATCGCAATGAATAATGCCAACGAAAAGAAAGTTGTTAAGACT
Source organism: Clostridia bacterium (assembly GCA_029060065.1). Classification (GTDB taxonomy): domain Bacteria; phylum Bacillota; class Clostridia; order Christensenellales; family UBA3700; genus RACS-045. The sequence continues at coordinate 5,482 of JAIDUT010000068.1, forward strand.
TGGTCAAGATCTTCAACAATCTTTCCGGAAATGGTAGGACACACGATCGCCGTACACGACGGCAGAAAGCACGTGCCTGTATATATCACCGAAGATATGGTAGGTTGCAAGCTCGGCGAGTTTGCTCCAACCAGAACCTTTAAGGGTCACGCAGGCGAAAAAACCACAGGTAAGAGATAAGGAGGCGTAAAATGGCAAAGAGATTAAGAGAAAAGAGCGCTCTTCGTAAAGAAAACGCAGACAAGCGTCCGAGCGCAACTGCCAAGTATGTTAGAATTTCTCCTGATAAGGTTAGAATCGTGCTTGACGTAATCAGAGGTAAGAATTACGAAGAGGCTTTGGCAATACTCAAATTTACACGCAAAGCCGCTTGCGAACCGCTTATCAAGTTGTTGAACTCGGCGGCCGCTAACGCAGAAAATAATTTGAATATGGACAAAACCACGCTTTACGTAGCTGAGTGCTACGCCAACGCTGGCCCGATACTCAAGCGTATTAGAGCAAGAGCTAAGGGAAGCGCCGCAAGAATTAATAAACGCACCAGCCACATCACCATCATCTTGGATGAGGCTAAGGCAGAATAATCGAGGAGGTATCAAAAATGGGACAAAAAGTTAGTCCACACGGATTGAGAGTGGGTGTAATAAAAGATTGGAACGCTCAATGGTATGCTGACAAGAAGAACTTTTCTAAGAACCTCATTGAGGACCATAAGATTAGAACTTACTTGAAGAAACAATATTATCAATGTTCTATCTCCAAGATTACAATCAGCAGAATACTTTCTTCGGCAAACGATATCGTAATTGTTACGATTTATACCGCAAAGCCGGGTATTATGATTGGTAAAGCAGGCGCAGGCGTTGAACAAATCAAGAAAGAAGTTATGAAGCTCGCTCCAAAGAAGAGCGTAAGCATCAACATAATGGAAGTTAAGAGACCTGACACGGACGCTCAACTTATAGCTGAGAACATCGCATCGCAACTTGAGAAGCGTATCGCTTTCAGAAGAGCTATGAAGGGATGTATCTCCAAGGCTATGAAGGGCGGTGTCAAGGGTATCAAGACAATGGTATCCGGTCGTCTTAACGGAGCAGAAATTGCAAATTCCGAGAGCTATCACGAAGGTTCGATACCTCTTCAAACTTTGAGAGCGGATATCGATTACGGCACGGCTGAAGCTCATACCACGTTCGGTATTATCGGCGTTAAAGTATGGGTTTACAAGGGTGAAGTACTTGGAAAGAACGTAAAGGAAAACAAGGAAGGAGGTAATGCGTAATGTTAATGCCTAAGAGAGTTAAAAGACGTCGCGTACACCGTGGCAGATTGACGGGACAGGCTAACAAGGGTAACAAGGTTGCATACGGCGAGTACGGTCTTGTAGCGCTTGAGCCAAGCTGGATTACCTCAAACCAAATAGAGGCTGCCCGTATAGCTATGACGCGTTATATCAAGAGAGGCGGTAAGGTATGGATCAACATATTCCCGCACAAGCCTATCACGAAGAAACCGGCAGAAACCAGAATGGGTAGCGGTAAAGGTAGCGTTGAATACTGGGTAGCAGTAGTTAAGCCGGGACGCGTAATGTTCGAAATGTCAGGCGTAAGCGAAGAAGTCGCACGCGAAGCATTAAGACTTGCATCACACAAATTGCCGGTTAAGTGCAAGTTTGTAAAGAGAGAAGAGGTGAGCGCAGATGAAAGCAAGTAATTTTTTTGAAATGACGAACGAAGAACTTAATCTCAAATTGAATTCTTTGAAAGAAGAACTCTTCAATCTTCGCTTTAAGCACAAAGCAGGTCAACTTGAGAACGCAAATCAACTTGCAATTTGCAAAAAAGATATTGCAAGAGTAAAGACGATAATCCGTCAAAGAGAACTCGGAATTTCCAGCGAGCCGAATAAGGCCGGTAAGAAATCCGATAAGAAGGCTAAATAAGGAGGATAACAATCGTGGAAGAAAGAAATCTTAGAAAAACCAGAGTTGGCGTTATTGTCAGCGACAAGATGGATAAGACCGTAGTTGTTGCTATCAAAGAGCGTGTTAAGCATCCTCTTTACGGCAAGATTATCAATAGAACAAAGACATTCAAGGCTCATGACGAGCAAAATGAATGTGGCATTGGCGATACCGTGCGTGTCGTTGAAACAAGACCGCTTTCCAAAGATAAGCGTTGGAGAGTAGTTGAAATCGTCGAGAAAGCTAAATAAGGAGGACCCCAAGAATGATACAACCGGAAACTAAATTGGTCGTTGCCGATAATTCAGGCGCAAAAGAGATCAAATGTATTAGAGTAATGGGCGGTTCGTTCCGTAGAAGCGGTAATATAGGCGACGTAATCGTAGCGTCCGTACAAACTGCTACCCCCGGTGGCGCAGTTAAGAAGGGCGACGTAGTTAAAGCTGTTATCGTAAGAACTAAGAAAGGCATCAGAAGAACTGACGGTTCTCACATCAGATTTGACGACAATGCGGCCGTTATTATCGACAATCAAAAACAACCTAGGGGTACTCGTATCTTTGGACCAATTGCCAGAGAGTTGAGAGAAAGAGATTACATGAAGATCATTTCTCTTGCCCCAGAGGTAATCTAACGGAGGTAGACCAATATGAGTATGAATGTTAAGAAAGGTGATGCGGTCAAGGTTATCGCAGGCGTCGATAAAGGTAAGACAGGTCAAGTATTGGCGGTAGATACCAAGTCCCAAAGAGTAGTTTTGCAAGGCTCTGACTTGAGAACAGTAAAGTGTTTCGTTAAGCCCCGCAACGCTCAAGAGAAGGGCGGAATTATCGAGAGAGAGGCTTCAATCAACGTATCCAACGTGATGATTCTCTGCCCGAGTTGCAACAGCGCTACGAGAGTTGCTCACAACATCAGCGTTGACGAAAACGGCAAGAAAATCAAGACGCGTATATGCAAGAAGTGCGGAGCATCTTTGGACGTAAAACCTGCAAAAGCAGCAAAGACCGCTAAGAAGGCAACTAAGAAGACTGCCACCAAGGCAAAGAAGACCACTGACGTGGCAGAAAACTAATGGAGGATAACGACTGTGGAAAATAGAGAATACAGAATGCTTGAATACTATAAATCAACAGTAGTTCCTGCATTAATCAAAAAGTTTAGTTACAAGAACGTAAACCAAGTTCCAAAACTTGAGAAAGTAGTTCTCAATATGGGTCTTGGCGACGTTAAGGATAACAGCAAGAGCCTTCAACAAGCTGTTGAAGAACTCAAGTTGATTGCCGGTCAAGCTCCTGCAGAGTGCAAGGCTAAGAAGAGCGTTGCTAACTTTAAGGTAAGAGAAGGTATGACGATTGGCGCTAAGGTTACTTTGAGAGGAAAGAAGATGTATGACTTTATGGATAAACTCATATCTGTCGCTCTTCCTCGAGTAAGAGACTTTAAGGGCGTTCCTGGCGATTCCTTCGACGGACGCGGTAACTATGCAATGGGCGTTAAAGAGCAAATCATCTTCCCTGAAATTCAATACGATAAGGTAGAGAAGGTAAGAGGTTTTGACATTATCGTCGTAACAACGGCTAAAACAGACGAAGAGGCTAAGGAGTTGTTGACGCTCCTCGGTATGCCTTTTGTGAAATAAGGAGATTTAGATTATGGCAAAGAAAGCAATGATTAACAAGCAACAAAAGACTCCAAAGTACTCCACAAGAGCATACACAAGATGCCAAATTTGTGGTAGACCGCATGCAGTTTTAAGAAAGTACGGAATTTGCAGAATTTGCTTCAGAGAACTCGCTTACAAGGGCGAGATCCCCGGAGTAAAGAAGGCAAGTTGGTAATAGGAGGGTATTTACTATGATGATAACTGATCCAATCGCAGATATGCTCACTCGTATCCGTAATGCTTTGGTAGCAAGACACGAAAGCGTCGAAGTACCTCTCTCCAAGATGAAGAAGGCAATTGCCGACATCTTGACGGAAGAAGGCTTTATCAACGGATATGAAGTAGTTGAAGGCGAAGTTCAAAGTGTTATGAAGGTAAATTTGAAGTATGGACCTAACAATGAGAAGGTCATTTCCGGAATTAAGCGTATTTCCAAGCCTGGCTTGAGAGTATATGCAAACTCAGAGAAACTTCCTGTCGTTCTCAACGGTTTGGGAATAGCAATTATTTCCACATCTAAGGGAATTATGACTGACAAGAAGGCTCGCGCAGCACATATCGGTGGCGAAGTTCTCGCTTACGTTTGGTAATAGGGAGGTAGGAATATGTCAAGAATAGGTAGACTTCCTGTGGCTATCCCTGCAGGCGTAGAAGTAAGCATATCACCGGAAAACTTAGTTACGGTAAAGGGTGCAAAGGGTACTTTGACTCTCAAAGTAAACAGCATAATCACCGTAAAAGTAGAAGGCGCAGAAGTACACGTAACAAGACCTAACGACGATAAGCCGGTCAAGGCAATGCACGGTCTTTACAGAAAACTTATTGCAAATATGGTAGAAGGCGTATCCAAGGGCTTTGAGAAATCTTTGATTCTCAACGGCGTAGGTTACAAGGCATCTAAGCAAGGCAAAAAACTCGTACTCAACGTAGGATATTCTCATCCGGTTGAGATCGAAGAAGTACCGGGTATCACTTACGAGTGTCCTTCCGTTACGGAAGTTGTCGTAAAGGGTATCGACAAAGAGTTGGTTGGTCAGATGGCTGCCAACATAAGAAAAGTTCGTAATCCCGATCCTTACCACGTATACGGTATTCGTTATAAAGACGAAGTTATCGTACGTAAGGAAGGCAAGACGGGTAAGAAATAAGGAGTGAGATAATATGATTAGTAAGATTGATAAGAATGCCATCAGGCAAAAAAGACATCAAAGAGTTAGATCTAAAATCAGTGGCACAGCCGAGAGACCTCGCTTCAACGTATACAGAAGTACCAACAATATCAACGTGCAAATCATCGACGATGTCAAAGGTACGACGCTCGTTTCTTGCTCTACTCTTGATAAGGATATGATAAAGAAAGTCAAGGATATGACCAAGACTGAGGCCGCAGCCGAAGTAGGCAAGGCAGTTGCTAAAAAGGCTTTGCAAGCAGGTATCACCGAAGTAGTATTCGACAGAGGCGGATATCTCTATACCGGACGCGTTAAGAGCGTTGCAGACGGCGCAAGAGAAGCCGGACTTAAATTCTAAGGAGATCCAAAATGGCTAGAAAAGAGAGATTTAACAATCAAGAAGAAGAATTGCTCAACAAACTCATCTGCGTCAACCGTGTAACCAAGGTTGTCAAGGGCGGTAGAACGATGAGATTTGCGGCTCTTATAGTAGTCGGTGACGGACAAGGTTCAATCGGTCTCGGTATGGGCAAGGCAGGCGAAGTTCCGGAGGCAATCCGTAAGGCAACTGCAGAAGCAAAGCGCAATATGATAAAGATTGCTAGGTTGGACACATCGGTTCCTCACGAGGCAATCGGCAACTTCGGAAGTTCCAAGGTTATCATAATGCCGGCTAGCGCAGGTACCGGTGTTATCGCAGGCGGTCCTGTTCGTGCCGTACTTGAATGCGCAGGCATCAAGGACGTGAGAACAAAGTCTATGGGCAGCAACAATAAAATCAACTGTGTCAAGGCTACCTTTGACGGACTTGCAAAAATGAAGACGGCTGAGCAAATTGCCGCTTTGAGAGGCAAGAGCGTCGAAGATATTATAGGCTAATAGGAGGCGACTTATGGAAAAGATTAAAGTTACGCTCGTCAAGAGTACGATAGGTTGCTCGCAAAAGCAAAAAGATACAATTAAGGCTTTGGGTCTCAAGAAGATCGGAAGCAGCAACGTTATCACATCTAACGCTTGTTCCGAGGGTATGCTCAAGGTAGTTTCGCATCTCGTAATGATTGAGCAGGCGTAAGGAGGTTTAGATATGAAATTGAACAATATGGCTCCTGCAGAGGGAGCAAAGACGCAGTCTAAAAGACTCGGCAGAGGTATTGGCTCCGGTACCGGTAAGACTTCCGGTAAAGGTCACAAGGGACAATGGGCTCGTAGCGGCGGCGGAGTAAGACCGGGATTTGAAGGCGGACAAATGCCTCTCGTAAGAAGAATCCCAAAGAGAGGATTTAACAACGTCTTCAAGAAAGAATATTCTATCGTCAACGTCAGCGATCTTGAAGTATTCGACGACGGTACGGTAGTTACGGCAGAACTTCTCCTTGAGAAGGGTGTTCTTAGTAAGGTTGAGCCTTATGGTTTGAAGGTTCTTGGCAACGGTACATTAACTAAAAAGCTTGAGGTTAAAGCAAACAAATTTACTAAGTCAGCTGCAGAAATAATCCAAAAAGCAGGTGGCAAAGCAGAGGTGCTATAATGTGGCAAACTATAAAAAACGCATTTAGTGATAAAAGCATCAGGTGTAAAATATTCGCAACGTTCGGATTGCTTCTCGCTTTCCGAATCGGTTGTTGGATACCGCTTCCGGGAATTACTGCGGATTTTTACGCAGGTCAGTTTGGTGGCGGAACGGGCGAAAATAATACGATATTCCAGCTCTTGAGTATGATGAGCGGTGGTTCTATGCAATACCTTACGCTCTTTGCACTAGGTATCTTACCGTTCATTAACAGCTTTATCATTATGCAGTTGCTCACACTTATCATTCCACCGCTTGAAAGACTTTCAAAACAAGGTGATGAGGGGCGTGAAAAGATCACGATAATCACCAGATATGTGGCAATAGTCTTGGCGGTAGTACAAGCTATCGGTATTGTAGTAGCGTACAAGGATTATATTGACCCTATGTTTGGCGAAAAGAACGGTTGGCTTACGGCATTGATGATTATCGCTTTGCTCGTTTCGGGCAGTACGGTAGTTATGTGGCTGGGCGAGAGAATTACCGAACTCGGTATCGGCAACGGTACGTCATTGATAATTTTCAGCGGTATCTTGTCTTCGTTCGGTTTGGCTCTTGTAAATACCATTCCACAAATCAAAGTAGAGCCTAATAAACTTTGGAACTTATTCGGTTATATATTGGTAGTATTGTTCTTGTTTGCGTTTATCGTATTCGTAGACGGCGGAGAAAGAAGAATCAAAGTCAACTACGCTAAGCAAGTCAAGGGCAATAAAATGTATGGCGGACAGTCGACGTTTATACCGATAAAGGTCAATAGCTCCGGCGTTATGCCTATCATCTTCGCTTCGTCCTTTATGACGATACCTATGATGATATTCCAGTTTACGGGACAAGACAATCAAGCTTTCCGCAACTATATGACGTTCTGCTATCCGGGCACAATGGAATCGCAATGGCAATGGGTAGGTTGGGTATTCTACTATTTGGTTATGCTTGGACTTATTATATTCTTTGCATACTTCTATGCTCAGATACAGTTCAATCCGCAAGACGTGGCACGTAACTTGCAACAGTACGGCGGTTCTATACAAGGTATAAGAAGCGGTAAACCTACCAGTGATTACCTACAAAAAATAAATAATAGAATTGTTTTGTTCGGCGCATTGTTCCTTGGCTTTATCGCCATTGTACCGGCGGCTCTTTTCCAACTTCTCGGAGGAGGCTTGGGAATAAGCAATGCTATATCCTCTACGGGTATGTTGATTGCCGTAAGCGTTGCGCTTGAATTTAACAAACAGCTTGAAGGACAGCTCATGATGAAGCATTACAAGGGCTTCCTTAAGTAAAAAGAGGATTTATGTACTTGGTATTTTTAGGAGCTCCGGGCGCCGGCAAAGGCACCCAAGCTACGAGAGTATGTGAAAAGTATAATATCCCCCATATCTCCACAGGAGACATATTGAGGGCTAATATAAAGGCAGGCACAGCCTTGGGAGTGGAAGCTAAAAGCTACATTGACAAAGGCTTGCTAGTGCCTGACGAAGTCGTAATAGGACTGGTTAAGCAAAGACTACAAGAGGCAGATTGCGGAAAGGGATTTTTGCTTGACGGATTTCCCAGAACGATAGAACAAGCCAAGGCTTTGAATGATTTTGCAAAGATAACCTATGCAATCAACATTGCCGTTGACGAAAAACTTGTCGTGGATAGAATTGCAGGTCGCAGAATGTGCAAGTGCGGAGAAAGCTATCACGTATTGTGGTATGACAAAGACATCTGCGCAAAGTGCGGTGAGAAACTCTATCAGAGAGATGACGACAAGGAAGATACAGTCAAGTCGCGACTTGAAGTATATAATGTTCAAACGGCTCCGCTCATTGAGTACTATAACAATATGGGTATACTCAAGGACGTGGACGGCGCGCAAGACATGAATAAAGTTTTCGACGACATAGTGAGGATACTCGATGATAACCATTAAGTCGGATTACGAGATACAGTTGATGCGCAAGGCAAATCAAATAGTTAGAGATACGTTAAATCTTCTCGAAGAAAAAATCAAAGAGGGAATGACTACCGCTCAACTCAACAAGATTGCCCATGATTACATAATCAAATGCGACGCTGTTCCGTCATTCTTGGGATACAGCGGGTTTCCCGCGTCGATATGCACTTCGATTAACGAGCAAGTGGTACACGGTATTCCTTCCGACAAAGTTATAATCAACGAGGGTGACATAGTAAGCGTAGACTGCGGTAGTATCTACAAGGGTTACAACGGCGACGCCGCAAGAACCTTTATGATAGGTAAAGTCAGCGAGGAGAAAGCTAAACTCGTCGAAGTCACCAAGCAGAGCTTTTTTGAGGGAGTGAAGATACTTAAAGAGGGCGTTAGGCTTGGAGATTTAGGGCATGCAATACAGTCTTATGCGGAATCTCACGGCTACGGAGTAGTTCGAGCGTTGGTGGGACACGGAATAGGCAGAGAAATGCACGAGGATCCGGAAGTTCCCAATTACGGCAAACAAGGGCGCGGTATGCGACTGAGAAAGAATATGACGATCGCCATAGAGCCGATGATAAACTTGGGAACGCATGACGTGTATATGCTGGACGACGGTTGGACTATAGTAACTGCAGATGGATTGCCGTCGGCGCATTACGAGAACACCGTATGGATAAAAGAGGACGGTGTAGAAATACTGTCGCTGTGAGGTAGAGATGACGTTGAAAGTGGGAGACATTGTGCAATCAAAGAGCGGTCACGACGCAAAAAAACTTTTTCTAGTTATCGCGACGCTTAACGAGAATTACGTATTGATTGCCAATGGTAAGTCGAGAAAACTCGACAGCCCCAAACAGAAGAATGTCAAGCACCTCAAACTTATTGAAGAAGCGAGCGAAACAATGACGTACGTCGACGATAAGAGCATAGCGGATAGAATAGCTAAACTTGATATTGTTGAATAGGAGGTATATATGTCCAAAGAAGACGTAATCGAAGCAGAGGGAAAGGTAATCGAAGTATTGCCGGGCACCAATTTCAAAGTAGAATTGTCAAACGGACACGTTATCGTAGCATACCTATCGGGTAAGTTGAGAAAGAATTACATCAAAATTCTCGAAGGCGATGCAGTCAAAGTAGAATTAAGTCCATACGACCTAACTAAGGGTAGAATAGTATGGCGTAACAAGAATTAAGGTAGATTAACGGAGGATATAACAATGAAGGTTAGACCATCAGTAAAGCCAATGTGCGACAAATGCAAGGTAATAAAGAGAAACGGAGCAGTTATGATCATCTGCTCAAAATACAAAAAGCATAAGCAAAAGCAAGGCTGATTTTCTCTTAACTGTAAATCGAGTAAATATTGCTCAAAATGCTAAAGGATTATGGAGATATCCATAATTCCTTTATTGCGTAAAAAATAAAAAAAGTGTATTATAACGCTTGCAAGGTTTATTAAATTATGTTATAATACCCAAGCAAAATGACATTAATCGTTGGGGAGCGGCTAATAGGTTGTTTCATTCCAAGCACAACAGACAATCTAACTTCTCGTAGCGTTTAATAATATAATAAAAACATTTATTAAATTATTGGAGGTATTTTCATGGCTCGTATTAGTGGCGTTGATTTGCCAAATGAGAAAAGAGTTGAGATAGGTCTTACCTATATCTACGGTATAGGAAGAGTTACGTCCAACAAAATTCTCGCTGATACAGGTATAAATCCTGATACAAGAGTTAGGGATTTGACTGATGAAGAAGTAAACAAGATTCGTGAATACATCGACCACCACAACATTATGGTTGAGGGCGATTTGAAGCGTGAAATCAAAATGAACATCAAGAGACTGCAGGAAATCGGTTGCTATCGCGGTGTTAGACACCGTAAGGGATTGCCGGTTCGCGGTCAGAGTACTAAGCAAAATGCTCGTACAAGAAAGGGTCCGAAGAAGACCGTTAGCCGTAAGAAGAAATAAGGAGGTATTGAATAATGGCAGTTGCTAAGAAAGTAGTTAAAAAACGTACTGTAACAAAGCGCCGTGGCGAAAACGGTTGCGCACATATTCACGCCTCTTTCAATAACACCATCGTTACGATCACTGATACGCAAGGTAATGCAGTGAGCTGGTCGAGCGCAGGTCACCTTCAACTTCGCGGTAGCAAGAAGTCTACTCCGTTTGCGGCGCAAATGGTAAGCGAAGACGCAGGTAAGAAAGCGTACGATGCAGGTGTAAGAAACGTAGAGGTTTACGTAAAGGGTCCGGGTAGCGGTAGAGAGTCTGCTATCAGAGCTTTGCAAAACGTAGGATTGAACGTTACGCTTATTAAAGACGTATCGCCAATTCCTCACAATGGCTGTCGCCCACCAAAGCGCAGAAGACTGTAATAGGAGGTTTGCAATAATATGGCTAGATATACAGGTCCTGATTGTCGTCAATGCAGACGCGAAGGCGAAAAATTATTTTTGAAAGGCGAAAAGTGTTATTCGGAAAAGTGTCCTTTTGCTAAGAACAGCACTCCTCCGGGACAACATGGCGCTGATAGAAAGAAGAATAGCGAATATGCTACTCAGCTTAGAGAAAAACAAAAGACCAAGAGAATCTACGGACTTTGCGAGAAGCAATTCAGAGGCTACTACGACAAGGCCGAGAAGATGAGAGGTATCACGGGTGAAAACATGCTTATCCTTTTGGAAAGACGTCTTGACAACACCGTTTACCGTCTTGGTTTGGCATCTTCCCGTTCAATGGCTAGACAAATCGTAAACCACGGTTTGATTACTGTCAACGGTAAGTGCGTAAATATTCCTTCATTCCTCGTGAAGAAGGGCGACGTTATAAGCGTCAAAGAAAACAAAGCCGACAAAAAGGTATTCAATGGTATCAAGGAGGCTAAGACGCTCAATCTTCCTAAGTGGTTGACATTTGACAACGCTACAATGACGGGTAACGTAATTGCTTTGCCTGAAAGAGCAGATGTTGAGCAGAAGATTGAAGAGCACATGATTGTCGAGTTGTATTCTAAATAATAATACGCTTTGACATTCTCGGTCATTGTACATTGAATAGGAGGCTAACAATGATAGAAATTCAAAAACCAAATATCAATAAAGAAGATATGGAGCCGGGTAGAAA
>JAIDUT010000069.1 GCA_029060065.1 Clostridia bacterium
GCGTTCAACGTCAATGGACAGCGCGCATACGATATGGCAAGGGCGGGTAAAGACTTTAAGTTGGAAGCGAAAAAAGTAACCGTTAAAAGTATAGAGGTATTGGATAAGACACTTATCGAAGAGTTTTGTCAAGATGTAAAAGTATCGGTAACTTGCGGTGGCGGTACTTATATAAGAAGTCTTTGTACAGATATAGCCGATATGGCAGGCGTATGCGGATATCTGTCGCAGTTGACTAGAACTATGTGCGGTGGGTATTTTCTGCAAGAAGCGGTTACGCTAAGCGACTTTGTAAAAAATTCCGTTGAAAACGTTCGCAACATAAAAGACCTTTTACAGCAAGTTATGCCTGTGATAGAACTTGACGAGAAGTCGTATACAAAACTTCGCAACGGAAGATGCATTGATTACGACCTAGAGGACGGTACTTACGGCGTTGAATATAACAAAACGGTGTGTTTTATTATTAACGTTAAGCGTAATAAGGCGAAATCAGTGTGCTATTTGCAAGATTGATTGAAGAAGAATGAGTAGGTGGAAAGGCATTAAGACAATTGAATATACGCAGGATTGTGAAGAAGCGTTGGTTGTAGCGCTTGGTTTTTTCGACTGTCTACATATTGGACATGCTAAACTTATAGACAGAGCAAGACTGCATGCTTTCAAAAACAAGGCAAAGTGCGGGGTATTAACCTTTGACAATAATCCTTTTGAAATTCTTGGTATAGAAAACGGCGGTCAAATTCTCAACTTCGAAGAGAGATTGACAAAATTAAACGACTTAAGAGTAGATTATTGCATAAAAGCTCATTTTGATAAAGATTTTTCACGATTAAGACCTTTGGAATTTTTGCAAGTTTTATTCTGCAATAAGAAAATCAAAAGTGTTGTCGTTGGTAGTGATTATACTTTCGGCGCAAAAGGAGAAGGAAACGTCGAAATGCTTTATAAGTGGTGCAATGAGAATGGCATTAATCTTGTCATAGAGCCGTTTGCACAAGATGAGGAGGGAAAAATATCTTCGACGAGAGTTCGTAAACTTCTTGTAGAAGGAAATTTAGAGAAAGCTAACGCCTATTTAGGACAACCGTACTTTGTTATTGGACAGGTAATGCGAGGACATCAGCGCGGAAGAAATATCGGCTTTGCTACGGTAAATGTGGAATATCCCAAAGATAAGCTCAGAATTAGGTCGGGTGTTTATTACACTAGAGTATTGGTGGACGGAGTATGGCTTAAAGCTGTCACTAACGTGGGTAATCACCCCACCTTTGACGACAATTCATTTAATATCGAAAGCCATATATTGTATTATAAAGGCGACCTATATGGCAAAAAGATTACTATTAGGTTTTTAGGTTATATACGAGATATACAAAAATTTTCTTCAAAAGAAGAACTTGCCGAAAGAATAAGTAAAGACGTAAAATTTGCTTTAGAAAGCAAGCAGTGAGGTATTTATGATAAAATTTGGACCTAGCGGACTGTGCCAGCAGTTCGCGGAAAGCGGAAAGAAACATACCATCGAGGCGGGAGCTTGGCTCAAAGATATAGGGTTAGACTGCTTTGAATATTCTTTTGGCAGAGGAGTTATGATAAAAAGTCAAACTGCTGAAGAAATAGGAAAAGAATTTGCTAAAAACGATATTGAGATAAGCGTACACGCTCCGTATTTCATAAATCTTGCAACGCAAGAAGAGGATAAGGCACTCAACAACCATAGATATATCTTTGATTCATTGAGAGCGTTGAGAGCTTTTGGCGGAAATAGATGCGTTTTTCACCCGGGTAGTCCGTTGAAAACTCCAAGAGAGCAGGCTATGAAAGTGTTGATTGGCAGATTTGAAGAAGTTCTAAGAATAAAAAATGAAGAAGGCTTTGGCGATTTGTTGCTTTGTCCGGAGACTATGGGTAAAATTGCTCAGCTTGGAAATTTAGAAGAAATTATTGCGATGTGCAGAATGGGAGATGATAATATCGTTCCGTGTATTGACTTTGGACATCTTAACTCAAGAGAAAAAGGACTGTATTTCTCAAAAGACGATTACAAAAGAACTATAGACAGACTTTTGGAGGGCGTAGGCGAAAGTAAAGTCAATAGAATGCACGTGCATTTTTCTAAAATTCAATATTCGTCCGGCGGAGAAGTAAGACACTTAACTTTTGACGATACGACGTACGGTCCCGAATTTGAACCGCTTATGCAAGTATTTGCAGATTATAAGCTCAATCCATACATTGTATGTGAGTCTGCAGGCACTCAAACGCAAGATGCTTTGGCTATGAAAACGTATTATAAGGACTTAATATAGCATATATAAACGCATTACTTACTTGACTTTTGCTATTATAAAATGGAAATAATTTTCATTTTATGTATTGTTTTTGCGTATAGGCTTTACATATAATAAAAATTATGCTAAAATATTTCTATGGATATTTGCAGACAGTTATACGACATGGCTGGAGTGGATACACTTGTAATATTAACTCCTTCTAACACTCGGTATTTGTCGGGATATTCTTCAACCAACTGCCAAATAATCTTGACAAAACGCAATTCGTATTTCCTCACAGATATGAGATATTATCTTGAGGCGAAAGAGCTTCTTGGAAATAAATTTGAAGTATTGTGTCAAGATATTAAGGAGTCAAAAGAGCTCGTTGAGGGAAGTAAAATAGGCATTGAGAGCGATATTTCTTATGGACAATATAAGACAATTTCTCAGCTTACAGCAGGTAATCTTATTGAGATAACTCCGTCTATAGAGAGCCTTAGAAGTATAAAAAGCAACTTTGAAATAGATTGCATAAAACGCGCTCAAAGCATCACTGTACTTGCATACGGCGAAGCGTTGAAGATACTCAAAGAAGGCGTAAGCGAAGTTGAAATTGTTGCGTATATTGAGTATATTATGAAGAAAAATGCTTGCCAAATAGCCTTTGATTCAATTGTTGCGTTTGGAGAGCATACTGCAAGTCCGCATGCGCATCCAAGTCAAAGAAAACTATCTGGCGGTGATTTCGTCACTATGGATATAGGCGCGAGTTTCGATGGATATTGCTCGGATATGACAAGGACTGTCGGATATGGACAATTAAGTACAAAGCAGGTTGAGATATATAACCACGTACTCAAAGCGCAAAGCCTTGCTATCGAGAACTTAAAAGCAGGAATGACAGGCAAAGAGGGCGACGCTATTGCGCGAAATTACTTCAAAGAAAACTTTCTTGACAAGTATTTTACTCATTCGCTCGGACATGGTGTGGGTATTGATATTCACGAGAGCGTAGGACTTACGCCAAGAGAAGAGAGAGTTTTGCAACCTAACATGGTTGTTACCGTAGAACCCGGGTTGTATATTGACGGTGAATTTGGAGTGCGCATAGAAGATATGGTGCAGATTACGGAAAGTGGAGTCATTGATTTGACTAATGCTGATAAACAATTAATAATACTATAAACACAAATTTGGAGGTATTTTATGGCTGATTTTATATTGGCAGGTGATTTTAGAAAGGGTGTTACGTTTGAAATGGACGGTAAAGTTGTGACAATCGTTGACTTTTTGCACGTTAAACCCGGTAAGGGCGCGGCATTCGTTCGTACCAAACTTAGAGATGTTATCAATGGCGGAACGGTTGAAATGACATTTAACCCAACTGCAAAATTCCAAACAGCTCACATTGAGCATAAAACAATGGTTTATTCCTATAATGACGGAGATCTCTATTACTTTATGGATCCAAATACGTTTGATATGTTGCCTATTAACGGAGAGGCTACTGAAGACGCTCTTAAATTCGTTATGGAAAACGGAGAAGTAACGGTATCTTTCTACAACGGTAGCCCATTCTCTGTAGAAGCTCCAAACTTTGTTGAACTTTTGATTACACATTGCGAGCCAGGCGCTAAGGGCAACACCACACAAGGCGCTACCAAGCCCGCAACTCTTGAGACTGGTTTTACATTGCAAGTTCCTCTTTTCGTCAACGAAGGCGATACTATAAGAGTTGATACGCGTACAGGTTCCTATATGTCGAGAGTTTAGTCTTTTAGTAAGACTATGAGTCAGTAAATCTAAAAAATGGCTCATACCGACGTGCGAAAAGTACGACGGCTATCTTCAAGCGCAAACTTGACATAAAATATAAATATTGATTTTTATAATCTCCTTCTGGTTAGCTAAGAAGGAGATTTTTATTTTAGCAATATTTACTGTATAATTTTGTCGAAAAATTTATTGATTTTGATATATTTGTTGATTTGGCATAGTCGCATTTTTAGGCTCTTATTATATTGTATGGAAGCGCTATTGTCTAGGTTGTTGCCGATATCAATATTTAACGAGTTGTATAGAATCGTTGATTTTAACGTGCTTACTGAAGTCAGATTACGCGTTGATAAACCATTGTATTACGCCGAAGCAGGAAAGTATAAGAAAATTAACGATTTAATTATCTCTAAAGAAGACTTGATATACACGCTAGGGGTTGCCACCAAGACCTCGCTGTACGCTTACAATGACTTCTTGGCTGAGGGCTATATTACTTATGACGGTGGAATAAGAATAGGAATTACAGGCGAAGGCGTGATTAAGAATGGGCAGTTATCCACATTAAAAAACATTACCTCGCTGTGTATACGCATACCGAGATACGTCGTTATTCGTAATGAAAAGGTTGATAAATTGATAGCCAAATTTGACAACACATTGATAATATCTAAGCCGGGTTACGGCAAGACGACGTTGCTCAGATATATGATAAAAGCATTGTCGGATAGAGAATACAACGTGTTGGTACTAGACGAGCGAGGCGAGTTAAGCGGTGTTGTAGACGGCAACCTTTCGATAGACTTGGGGGCTTGTACGGATATTGTTGTCGGCGTACCAAAAATTAAATCGTATTCTTCTCAAGTACGTAGCATGCGACCTGACATCATCGCTACGGACGAAATTTTCGGAGAAAAAGAAATCGATTGTATATTGGATTGCATAAGGTGCGGAGTAAAAGTAATAGCTACGCTTCATTCTGACGAACTTGCTAAGGTGGAAAAAAGTCCCTCATATTCACGACTTTTGAGCAATTTTCGTTACGTAGTGTCGATTATCGGAATAGGAAATATTGATAAAGTAATCGACTTGAGAGGTAATTATGCTTAGATTAGCCATTGGCGGAGTATTATGTTTTGTATCCGCATATCTAGGAATCGCAGGTAAAAAGTACTTCGATAAACGTTGCAAATATCTTAAAGATTTTAGCGAATTTTTATCGTTGCTTAGGGATGGAATTAGTTATGCTAAGGACAAACTTCCGCAAATAGGTCGCAAGTTCATTGCAAGCGGAAAAGGAGCTTTTTATACAGATGTTGGGAAGTATATAGACCTTGTAGAGCAGGGAAATCCCACGGATGAGCAAGTTGCGAAGTGCTATGATAGCAAATATATTTCTAAACATGATAAAGTATTGCTTAAAGAGTTTTTTTCGCAGTTAGGAAAGTTTGACTACGATACGCAGATGTCTAGGCTGGATATGACGTCGACTCAACTTAGGAAAACGATAGAAAAAGCCGAAAAGGATTGTAGAACTACGGGTAATCTTATGCCTAAGCTGGGATTAGTAATAGGCATAGCAATAATGATTTTTTTAGCATAGGTGAATTATGGCAATAGACATTATTTTCAAAATCGCAGGCATAGGATTGCTTACTGCAATAGTAAACGTCATTTTGAAAAAAAGTGACAAAGACGAGATAGCTACATACGTCACCATAGCCGGATTGATACTGGTACTCATTTTGGTGCTAGATATGCTTGGCGGTCTATTTGACACATTGAAATCGATTCTAAATTTGTATTAAGGCCATGGACGTTTTTAAGATAGTAGGTATAGCAATAGTAGGATGCGTATGTACGTTGCTCCTTAAAAATACTCAATCGCAGTACGCAATGCTGTCATCGCTTGCTACAGGGATAATAATTCTGATTATTGCGCTTTCGTCTTTTTCAAAAGTAATATTGTCATTTCAGGCAATTATAGATAAAACAGGAGTCAACAGCTCACTTTTTTCCTCACTTTTGAAGATAATTGGCATTGGCTACATCACGGAATATTCGCAGAGCATATGCGAAGATTTAGAATGCGCAAGTATAGGAAAAAAAGTGTCGTTTGCCGGCAAGATTTCCATATTTTTGTTAGCTTTGCCTATTATAGAAAATTTAATTAATACGGTTACGGAGATATTGTGAAATGAATATTAAATGCAAATTATCTACACATATCAAATATTTTTGTATATTGTTGATACTTTGCGCGTCAATATTTATCTACGTACTCCAAGCGCAAGAAGTATGCTATGCAGATAGTAGTAATGACAGTCAAGAAATATTAAAGGATAATATTGATAAAAATCTGTCAGGACTAGATGTCGAAGATCTTGAGGAATTATTTTCTTCACTCGATAGCGATTTCAAATCGCTTTTCGGAGAGGACGTGGTAGCTACGGTAAAGGGGATAATCAAAGGCGAGTTTCATGGCGATTTTTCTTCTTTTCTTTCGGTAATTTTCAAGGGACTTGGCAAATGCGTACTGGACGTATTGCCAATGGTTTTGACGGTTATTGCCGTGGCAATTATATATAGTCTATTAGAGGGATTGACCTCCTCTTTTGCGCAAAAGCCTACTAGAAAGATTATATATTTTGCTACTTATAGCGCAATTATCGTTCTTGTAATGGCTCAAGTTGGAACTATTATAAGCGTTGTTACCAATACGATTGGCAATGTCAAGTTGCTTATGGAGAGCATATTCCCAATACTGCTTACATTGACTACTTTACTAGGTGGCGTAAATTCTTCAGCATTTTTTTCGCCTTTAATGGCAACGTTGACCAACTTTATTACAGCGTTTATTTCGTCGGTTATAATTCCGTTTTTTATTGCTACGATAGCTTTCTCGATAGTAGGAAATATGACTTCAAGTGTCAAATTGGACAAACTTACGGGTTTTTTTAAGTCAACTGCAACTTATGTATTAGGTGGAGTATTTGGAATATTCATAGCCTTTTTGACTTTCCAAGGTTTGACCGGAGGAGTAATAGACAGTATATCGATTAAGACGGCAAAATTCGCTATGCAGAGTTATATTCCCATTTTGGGCGGTTATCTTTCCGATGGATTTGATTTAATGTTGGCGTCGCTCGTATTGATAAAAAACTCTTTGGGGATAGTATCTTTGCTTATGGTACTTGGAATTATAGCTATTCCTACGTTAAAGATAGTGACGTTGAGTCTTGCGCTCAAGCTCGCAAGCGGAATAATAGAACCGCTGTGCGACAAAAAGTTTAGCAAAATGTTGCAAAGTATGTCGTCAAATCTAACGTTGCTGATAGTATCGTTGCTCGGCGTTGCATTTATGTTTTTGCTGACAGTAATGCTTGTAATCTATACTTTCAACGTAGGTATTGCATAAAAAATCTAAGCGAGGTGTATATGAGCGGTTGGTTAATCGGTATAGTTGGCGTGGTATCGTTGGGGGTGCTTATCGAGGTTCTTTTACCTGAAGGGGAAAATAGTAAATATATTAGGGGTATATTTTCAATTATAGTTATTTTTGTAATAATATCGCCTTTGCCTAAACTTGCAAAGGGAGATTATATCAAAGGTTTTGTATCACAAACCGAAAATGTTTCTATCGATGATGGTTATTACGAAAGTGTAAAAGAAAATATGCAAAATAGAATCAAGGACAATCTGCGCGAAAAATTGGACAAAGCAGGTTATAACGACTTGTCCTTCGACATACAATTTGATGAAGATTATGTGTATATGATTAGCAAAGTAATTGTCGAAAGCAAGAATTTGAGCGAAAGCCAATGGCAAGAACTTTTGAAGTTTTTGCAGACGGTTACCGGTAACGCTAAAATCGAAAAGGCTTAGATTTATAATACGAGAGGTTATAATGACGTTAAAAATAAACAAAATTGTAGAAAAATGTAAAAAAATAAAAGGTTTTGAAATAATTTGCGCTTTAGTCATAGCCGTTATAGCCATATGCATATATTTTAGTGTAAATGCGATGACGAAAAATTCAAGCGACTCGCAACCGACAAATAAAAATAATACACAAACCGGACTCGTAGCAAATATACAAGAGATACTTTCCGATATAGACGGAGTTGGCAACTGTCAAGTTTTGATAACTTATAAGGCTGGACAAGATACTCAAGAGGTCGGCTCTCTCAATTCAACTGACAATATTCAAGGTGTTGTGGTCGTAGCAGAAGGCGGAAATGATGTGCTCGCTAGAATTAAGATTGTAAATGCGTTATGTACTCTATTAAAAATAGATGCAAAAAATATACAAATTTTTGAAATGAAATAATTGGAGGTCTGTATGGCAAAATCAGAAAAAAGAAAGAAGTTATCTTCAAACGCAAAGAAAGCGCTCGTGCTTTGTTGTATGGTAGGGCTTTTAGTGGTAACGGGTGTGTTGAATTTCGTACTCAACTCCCGAATCAATAATACTACCGACGTCGGCAACAATGCTGGCAACGCTACGGCAGTAGAAACGTTCTTCAACTCTCACCGTAGCAACAGAGAGACTGCAAGAGCAGAAGAGTTTAGTTATCTTGATGCGATAATTAAGTCTGAAAGCGCAAGCGAAACCGTTAAAGCAAGCGCAGAGCAAAAGCAAGTTGAATTGCTTGAGTTTATCGAAAAAGAACTCGTACTCGAAAGCATCATTAAGGCAAAAGGCTTTGAAGACGCAGTCGTAACTATGTCAACCAATAACCTTAACGTTATCGTTAACAAAGCTGAACTCACTTCGCAAGACGTTGCGAAAATAGTCGGAGCAATGCTAAGCGAAACAAATTATACTCGCAATCAAGTATATGTAATGTCATATTCTGTTTGATGAGAATATTATTCATAAATGCCGACCAATTAGGTCGGCATTTTCTTTTTTATAATAATTATTATAATAAATAACTATACGCACTTGTCAAAAGCATTTTGATATGCTAGAATATAAAATGACAAAGGAGGTATATATGTCAATAGAATCTAATGAAACATATATAAACGTCATATCTTCTATCACGGGTAGCGCCGCATCGCAAGTTGACGGCGTCGTATCAGTCACATACGGTAACACCAAAAAGCAAAAGGTCGGGAAAAAATCGTCGTCTAAGAACAAGGCTATCGACGTGGTAATATACGATAACAGATTGGTTAAAATAGAAATATCCGTAAATATATATTATGGATACGTAATCCCCGTAGTAGTATGTAAGCTTCAAGAAAAAATTAAACAGGAGATAGAGAAATCAACATTTTATAGAGTCAGCAGTGTTAACGTCAACGTAGTCGGCATTGTTGCAAGTTGATATAAAGAGAAGAAATGAGCAGAAGAAATGCGCGTTTGAACGCATATCAACTTATATTCGGATACTTATTTTCTAAGGAAATTGACGAACAGTCTTTGGCTACTATGCTTGAAGCCGAAGATATTCAGGATAAAGACGGAGAATATATTCGCGAAGTTGTATATGGCGTCAAGGATAAATATGACGAACTTATGACCTTGATTGCCGACAATAGTAAGAACTTCAAAGTTGAGAGAATTTACAAACCCGACTTGTCGGCGCTATTGCTAGCTTGTTACGAGATGAAATATATGCAAGACATACCACTTGCAGTATCTATCAACGAAGTAATTGATATTGTTAAGTCTTTCTCAACGGAAAATAGTTCAAAATTTGTCAACGGCGTCCTTAAAGGTGTCTATAATGCATTAAAAGAGGTATAATTATGTTAATATACGGAAAAGAGGTAGCATCTAAAACTTTAGAAAAAATCACCGTTGAAACTCAAGATTTTGAAGTCAAATACGGAAGAAAACCTACTCTGGCGGTAATAATCGTAGGAGAAGATCCGGCATCACAAACTTACGTAAGAAATAAAATCAACGGTTGTAAGCAAGTGGGATTTAATTCATTATCCTATGAATACGCCGATGGAACTCCTCAAGACGAAATTATCAACAAAATAAAAAGTTTAGCAAGTGACGTAAATGTCGATGGAATACTAGTTCAACTACCACTGCCAAAGGGATATGACGAAGAGAAGATTCTTGCACACATACCTGATAGCAAAGACGTGGACGGTTTTAATGCATCTAATATAGGTTGTCTTTGCTTAAATAGACCGCGTACAGTATCATGCACTCCGCTTGGCGTAATGCACATGCTGGAACACACGGGAGTTGACTTAGCAGGTAAGAACGCAGTCGTACTCGGAAGAAGTAATACGGTAGGCAAGCCTATGGCAATGTTGCTTCTTAATGCAAATTGTACCGTCACCGTATGTCATAGCAAGACTAAAAACATGGCAGAAATCACCAAACAAGCTGACATTTTGGTGGTGGCAATAGGTAAACCGAAATTTGTTACCGTGGATATGGTCAAAGACGGAGCAATCGTCATTGACGTGGGTATAAACAGAGTAGACGGCAAACTTTGCGGAGATGTGGATTTTGACAGTGTAGCACCAAAAACTTCATATATTTCCCCAGTTCCCGGAGGAGTAGGACCTATGACTATATCAATGCTATTGTTTAATACTTTGGCGTGCGCAAAAGCCAGAGAAAGCGAGAATTAATGTACGGAAATATACTCAACGTTACTACGCTCAATAACTATATCAACTCGATTTTTCGCGCTGAAGAGTTATTGCATGATATCAGCGTTGCAGGAGAAATATCCGGGTTCAAGATAACTAAGGGACACGCGTATTTTACATTAAAAGACGAAAATTGTCAGATTGCATGTAACTGTTTTAACTGCGCAAAGACTTATATTCCAAAAGACGGAGAGAGTGTAATACTTAAAGGCAGTGTCGACTATTATTCTAAAGGTGGAAGACTTAACTTCAACGTAGATAGTATTACATCGATTGGCAAGGGATTACTCGCGTACAAGTTGGAATTGCTCAAAGTAAAATTGGCTAAAGAAGGGCTTTTCGATACAGCATATAAGAAAGCTATACCTCCTTATCCAACCGATGTGTGCGTGATTACTTCCGCTAGCGGAGCAGTAATTAACGATATAAAAAAGACGGTAAGACGAAAGAATGATATAATCAATATATATGTCAAAGACGTCAAAGTACAAGGTCTAGACGCGCACAAAGACATTATCAAGGCGCTTGAAGTGGTAGATGAAATGAACTTCGACGTCATCATAATAGCAAGGGGCGGTGGTTCGGCAGAAGACTTAATGCCTTTCAACGAAGAAGAACTTGTAAGGGCTATATTTAGGTGCAAGACGCCTATAATTTCTGCCGTAGGTCACGAAAGCGATGTGACTTTATGCGACGAAGTAGCCGACTATAGGTCAGCTACTCCAACTGCGGCGGCTGAAAAAATTGCCTATGACACGCAGGAATTAAAAGAGCATATTTTGTATTGCGGAAAGAGAATGAAAAGCACTTTGCTAAACGACATTGCTCTCAAGGCTAAAGATCTGAATGGCAAAGTTAATTCGATAAAGTCGCAAGTAAAGCTGAATTATATCCAGAACGCTAATATAATTAACTCGTATATACAAAATCTAAAAATTCAAATTGACAAGACTATATCTAAGTCTGAAGGAAAATATACGAGCGTATTATCTAGACTTACGGCAGACAATCCGCTTGGTATATTACAAAAAGGATATTGGTACGTAAGCAAAGACGGGCAAGCCGTGTTGTCGGCAAAATTTTTGCAACAAGGAGATACGGTATCTCTCAAAACGCACGATGGGCAACTTAATGCCACAATTACAGAGGTTGAGCAATGAAATTTGAAGAATCTATTAAAGAACTTGACGTTATTGTCGATAAGTTGGAAAGCGGAAAACTATCTTTGGAAGAGAGTGTAGACTTGTACTCAAAAGGCATGAAACTTTGCATGGAGTGCGCAGATAAACTTAACGAAGTTAAAGGCAAAATTGCGCTTTTGGAAGAAAGCCAACAAGGACTTGTAGCAAAGTTAGTCGAGGTAGATTGATGAGAGAAATACTTGCCGAGTATAAAAAAACTTTTGAGAGACAGTTGCAAAATATTCTTGCTGAATATGTGTGCGATATACAGCCGATATTTGAAGCGTTGAGTTATGGCGTAGGAAACGGTGGCAAAAGAATAAGGCCTGCGCTTTGTTATCTTGGCGCAGACTTTTGCGGTAAAGACACAGAGTACATCAAGGATTTGGCAGTAGGCATAGAAATGATACATTCGTATTCCTTAGTCCACGATGATTTACCGTGTATGGACGACGATAAATTGCGACGCGGAAAGCCTACAGCGCACGTCGTTTATGGCGAAGGAATGGCAGTTCTTGCAGGTGACGCGCTTCTTACTATGGCTTTTGAAGTTATGCTTGGCGATAAATATTTTGACCAAAATATGCTTAAAGCAATGAGATATATTGCGAATATGAGCGGGGTCAAAGGTATGATAGGCGGACAATGTCTTGACCTTGCCAATGAGAGCAAAGAGAACTTTGGTATTGAAGAATTGACCAAGCTCAATAGGTTAAAGACATCTTGTCTTATTCGGGGCGCATTGGTTGGCTCGGCTATCAGGTGCGGAGCTGACGATAAAGAGATTGAAGCGCTTGAAGTATATGCTCAAAATTTGGGAGAGATATTCCAAATTGTTGACGATATACTGGATAGGACTTCGACGGAGCAGGCTCTTGGCAAGGAGGTAAACCAAGATGTTGCCAACGATAAAAAGAGCGTTGTTGATATATTAGGTCTTAACAAAGCTAAAGAGTATATCAAAGAGCTAGAAAATGATGCTATCGCAAAAATTAGTGATTACGGTAAAAAATCTCAAAAGCTTATTGATTTATGCAAGTTTTTGAGTAATCGAACCAACTGATAGCATATATAATAATTTTAGCCCATATTTTATAATATGAGCAAAAATAATAAGCAAAAACGTAGTCACCCAAAGCTAAACATTGCGGAAGCTTGGGTAATTAAGATAACGCTATTTACCTTTATTGGAGCGGTGATTTGCAGTTTTATATCTCAAATTACCACTTCAAAAAGCGATATAATAATATCGATAATGCTCCTGTCTTTTATGATACTTATCAGTATTATATTTGACGGTATCGGATTAAGCGTAGCTTCATGTAGCGAAGAAAAAATAGCTAAATATTCTCGCTTCAAAAAAGAGTATGGCATCGCGTTAAGACTTATTCGCAACGCCGAAAAAGTCAACAATATTTGCGCTGACGTTATAGGGGATATGAGCGGAATATTGAGCGGAGCATGCGGAGCGTCAATAGTAATTGAACTAAGTTTGAGCGGACAGGGTAGTCATTGGGCAACGATTATTATATCAAGCATAATTGCCGCAGTAACGGTGGGCGGTAAAGCTTCGTTAAAAAAGATCGCCGTCAAAAATAGCGCTGAATTTGTCTTTATGTCTGCAAGAATGATAGGACTATTCAGTTCAAAATTTACAATAAAGAGGAAAAAGTAATGCAAATTCTGGACAAAATTAAATTGCCTAAAGATATTAAGGAGCTTTCTTTAGAAAAGCTTGAACTTTTGGCAAATGATTTGAGAAGCGTTATTACAAAGTATACGCTTGCCAATGGCGGACATCTGGCTTCAAATTTAGGTGTAGTTGATTTGACTTGCGCATTAAATTATGTATTTGATTTTCCAAAAGACAAGCTTATTTTTGACGTGGGACACCAGTGCTATGCATACAAGATACTCACCGGTAGACTTGACAAATTCGATACATTAAGACAAAAAGGCGGACTGAATGGTTTTCCTAAAAGAGAAGAAAGCGAGTACGATACCGTCAACAGCGGTCACGCTTCTACAGCGCTTTCTATTGCTTGCGGTATGGCAAGGGGTAATGTTGAGGGAAATATAATTTGTATTATAGGAGACGGCGCAATGACAGGCGGACTGTTTTTCGAAGCGCTCAACGACGTACTCACTCTCAATAAAAAAGTTATCTTCATTATCAACGACAACAATATGTCCATTTCCGATAACGTAGGTTTTATCAACGAATACTTAAAAGTGCTTAGAAACCACGGCAATGAATCGACATTTTTCGATATAGAGGCTCTCAATAATATTGACGGACACAATATATCTCAATTAATTGAGAAATTTGAGTATGCAAAAAATTCTAAAAAGACTTTAATATTACACATTGTTACTAAAAAGGGCAAGGGATTAGAAGATGCAGAACTAAATCCGTCAAAGTTTCATAGCGTAGGCAAACAAAACATCAAGCCGACCTATGGCAAAGTTTTTGGAGATACGCTTGAGAATCTTGCCGAAAAAAATGATAAAATATATGCTGTAACAGCCGCTATGATTGACGGAACGGGTTTAGGAAATTATGCACAGAAATTTCCTCAAAGATGTATAGATGTTGGTATTGCCGAAGGGCATGCCGTTACTATGTCTGCAGGGTTAGCTCTTTCGGGGGTTAAACCTTATGTCGCGATTTATTCCACGTTTCTACAACGCGCTTACGATAGTGTTTTGCACGATGTATGCATCAATGGTTTGCCGGTAGTGTTTTGTATAGACAGAGCGGGATTTGTCAGTGGGGATGGCGAAACCCATCAAGGATTATACGACGTCGCTTATCTCGGCGCAACTCCTAATATGTCTATTTTTGCTCCTAAAGACGGAGAAGAATTAAAAGAAATTTTGACTTGGTCACAGGATTTTGGTTCTCCTATAGCAATACGCTATCCAAAGAGTGAAATACCTTGCGAATATTCAGTACATACTCCGATTAAATATGGGAAATGGGAAAAAATAATTTCAACTGACAGTCAAATTGTCTTGATTTCCAATGGAGAAACTCTTGCAAACGTATGCGAGAGCGCGAAAGAGCTGAAAAGTCAAGGCGTAAACGTCGACGTGATAAACGCGAGATTTATCAGTCCCTACGATGAAGATATGCTTAATTCTTTGAGCGGTAAAAAGTTGTTTTTCTTTGAAGAATATATTATGCAAAATTCTCTATATTCTCAATCTCTTGAGAAGTTTAACAAAGAGCAGGATACCGCTACCCGTGTATACGGAGTAAATGTGCCTAATAGGACTTACGCTGTCGCAACTCGCGAAGAGCTCCTTAAAGAAGTAGGACTGGACTCTGATAGCATAACTCAATTCGTAAAAAGTAAACTATAATTTATACTGTATGAGATTGGACCTTTATATTTCGTCAAATCAAAATATCACTCGCACTAAAGCAAAACATATGATAGAAAGCAGTTTTGTTAAGGTAGATGGCAACGTTGTTACAAAAGCGGGATATGAGGTAAAAGATAATTCTATCGTTGAGATTTTAGATAGCTTCAGATTTTCTTCTCTTGGCGGGGACAAGCTTCAAAGAGCTTTCGATTATTTTAACTACAGCGTAAAAAATAAAGTTTGCGTAGACATCGGCGCATCCAACGGCGGTTTTACTGACTGCATGCTTAAGAATGGCGCTGATAAGGTATTCGCTGTTGATGTTGGCGAATGCGCCTTTGATGATGAGTTAAAAGGTGATAATCGAGTTATTATAAAGGATAGACTTAACGCTAGATATATCACAGTAGAAGATTTAGGGGAACAATGTGACTTTGCTAGCATAGACGTGAGTTTTATATCTTTGAAGCATGTCTTGCCAGCTGTATATTCATTGATAAAAGTTGGCGGAGAATTAATTGCGCTAATTAAACCGCAATTTGAAGCAGGCCCGCAAGAATTAAGTAAAAAAGGCTTGGTATTGAGTTCAAAAACGCATCAAAGAGTATGCGAAGACATAAAAGATTTTGCGTTGTCTATCGGATTTGAATTTAAGGGATTGACAACAGCGCCTATTAAAGAAGGAAAAAATAAGGAATTTTTGATATTTTTATACAAAAGCATTGAATAAATATGCAATATCGTTTATAATTATAATATGAAAATCGGCATTAAAACAAATTTGAAAAGAGATATCAATGCTCAAGCAAGCAAACTATTTTGTGAAAAATTGAGAGAAGTCGGTATTGAATATAAGATATGCGACAACGCAAAAGAATACTTTGATTCTAATGTGATTGCCCAAGAGAATGAAGTTTTTGAGTGGTGTGATATAGTTGTAGCGTTTGGCGGTGATGGAACGATGCTTAACGTTGTGCGCAGTTTACCAGGAGAGTTGCCTATTCTTGGTATAAATATGGGCAAAATAGGCTTCTTAACAGAGGTTGACGAAAATCAAATTGAGTACGCGGTATTTGCATTGCAAAGCGGAAATTATACTGTAGAACGTCGGTCGATGCTTAAAGCTACGGTTGATGAACAACAATTCTATGCTCTCAACGAAGTAGTAGTTAGTCGTCAAGACCCATGCCACGTATCGGTATTTGAGGTATATATAGACGGTATATTAGCAGATACTTTAAGAAGTGACGGTGTGCTAGTATCTACGCCTACAGGCTCAACGGCTTATTCGCTCTCGTGCAACGGGCCGGTGTTAAGCCCTACGGTAAAGGCGCTTATAATAAATGGAATTTGTCCTCATTCTTTGCATAGCTGTCCAATAGTTGTAGATGATAATATGAGTATTAAAATATCAACAAACGACGATATAATGAGAGTTATTGCCGACGGTACAATCGTAATAAAATCTCAAATTGACGGAATGGATATAACGATTGAAAAAGACAATAAACAAGCATTATTTGTTAGACTTAATAATCAGAACTTTTATGCAAAACTTCGCGCAAAACTAAATTATTGGGGTGATTAGAATGTCAAATAAGACTAGACAACAAGCAATTTTAGATATAATTGCGCAAAATGAATTGGATACGCAGGAAGAGCTTGCAATCATGCTTCAACAGTGTGGTTACAATGTTACTCAAGCTACTGTATCTAGAGATATAAAACAACTCGGACTTGTCAAGGTAGCGGGTAAATCAAAGAAGTATCGCTATACACAAGTAAGTTACAAAGAACACGGACTGCATGCAAAATATGATAATATCTTCAAGGAGAGCGTGCTTAGTATGCAAAATGCCGGTAACATAATTGTTATAAAGACAGTGTCCGGAGCGGCTAATTCGGCAGGAGCTTACGTGGATAGAATGAATTTGCCTCAACTTTTAGGCTCAATCGCAGGAGACGACACAATTTTTTGCGTAGCGCGAACAGAGAAAGATGCAATCGATGTTATAAATCTAATCAAGGACAGTTATTGACATGTTGACGAATTTAAACGTGAAAAATATTGCTTTAATAACGTCGCTTGACGTAAATTTCACTCAAGGACTTAATATATTGTCAGGTGAAACTGGCGCGGGTAAGTCTATCATTATTGATAGCTTGAGTTTTGTCTTGGGCAAAAGAGCGGATAAATCATTAATTAGGTACGGAGAAAATAATGCAAGCGTAACGGCTGTATTTGAGAATGTCACGGAAAATACAATTAATTTACTAAATGAGTATGACATAGAAACCGACGACGAACTTATCTTAAAGAGAACTATGACGGTCGACGGCAAAAATACATGCTCTATTAACGGTCAACGAGTGACTCTAGGTATGCTAAAGGATGTTGCCGGCACTTTAGTCGATATATATTCTCAACACGAGAGCGTTACTGCGCTCAATAGCCAATATCACTTAAGTATTATAGATAAATACGGTGAGGAAACTATAAATAAATATAAAGATATACAAAAAAATTTATATTTTGAATACAAAGATATTTGTAATAAGCTAAATAAGTATGGCTCTTTGAATGATGTAAATAAAAATATTGATTTATTAAAATATCAAATAAATGAAATAACCGAAGCCGATTTGCAAGACGGCGAAGAGGAAGAACTTGTCACGCTACGTCATAAACTAAATAATTCACAGCTTATAATCTCTACGTTGAATGAGTGTTATTATGCTCTTAACGGTGACGATAGCGATAATGTTTTGAGTATTTTAAGCGGTTTGATATCCAATCTTTCAAAAATAAGAGAATACGACAATAACGTAGATGAAATTATAGATCGTATTGATAGTTGTAAAATTGAGTTAAAGGATTTAGCTTATAGCTTAGAAGATATGGCTAGCTCTAATGAGTTCAGCGTTCAAGAATATGAAAGATGCGAGCAAAGATTGTCTCTAATTCGTAGTTTGAAGAGAAAATACGGAAGTTCAATACAAGAAATTAAAGAACGACTTTCAGAAATGCAAGAAGAATACGACTTTTTATCCGAAGGAGAAGAAAAGGTTAAAGAATATGAAGCGCAAAAAAACGATTTAATAAAAAAACTATATCTTAACACGCAAGCGCTATCAAAAGAACGGCAAAAAATCGGGAAGTTACTTGCCGATAAAATACAAGACGAGTTAAAACAACTGGGGATGAATTCTTGTAAATTCCAAACATATTTTTCTCCGCTTCCCACAGTGGAAGAGTTTTTACCCTCAGTAAATGGTAGTGATGAAGCTACGTTTATGTTTAGCGCTAATGCGGGACAACCTGTAAAAGAGCTTTCCAAAGTGATTTCCGGCGGTGAATTATCGCGATTTATGCTTGCTATGAAGAAAATAATTGCAAACCTCGATGGAATTTCCACAATGGTATTTGATGAAATTGATACAGGAATTAGCGGAAAAATTGCTCAAATTGTTGCAAAAAAGATGTATGATATATCCAAAGACAAACAAGTGCTGGCAATTACTCACTTGCCTCAACTTGCCTCAATGGCGGATACTCATTATTTAATAAGCAAATTAACTGAGGACGGGAAAACGATAACAAAACTAATACAATTAGACGAAGAGAATCGTCTAAAAGAACTTTCTAGACTTATCGGCAGTCAGGATAAGTCGACATATGCGATACCTCATGCAAAAGAGATGTTTGACTTTGCGGTCGAATATAAAAAATCAATAAATATTGAATAATTTTTAATTGACTTCTCAACCTAATATCCGAGA
>JAIDUT010000007.1 GCA_029060065.1 Clostridia bacterium
GCGTATTTTCTCAATTACATTATAGTTCAAGCAAAAAAAGATTGCAATATATTAAGGTCAGTAAAAGTATACTTTTTTTGGAAATATTAAAGACATTTTTCAAATAATAGACACTTTTGGGGTAAAATGAAAACTACGTAATTTTTTACGTGGTTTTTTGTTCCTCTTAAGGTGACGCCGAGGTTAAGGTTGAGCTCCGTGTTCGACTTTACATTATTTCGCTCAGGGTGACGTCAGAGATAGTCAAATAACAGCGCAGACGAATATTTATTTATCATTTACAAAAACTATGCTTGGAGGAAAAACGATGAAAAACAAACTGTTACTAACTATAAGTATAATGCTAGTATGTATATTAGCCATTACGCTGTTCGCTTGTAAGAAAAACGGCGACGACTTTGACCTAAATTATTATGATTTGAAAGACTTCACAAGTCTAAAGAATTTTACAGTAGTCAACTCTCGAGAGCCTAACACTACGGCTAAGTACGTCAATGACGGCTCAAGAATTCTCTTCGAAACTACTACTGCCGTATCGGAGGGCGACGACAATGTGGTATTATACCATTTCTCTACCGATGAAAACAAAGCATATATTGCAGACGCTTGGCAAGACGTTGACGTCAAGGACGTAGACGACTATCTCTCTTCAATCGCAGACAGAACGGGGCTTGCTTACGTAGGTGTGCAAGAAACTTACGTCACAGAAATTGCCACTCATAAATATGCCATTGACCCTGACCACTTTTTCAGAGAAGCATTTAGAATAAAATACGAAACTATTTTTGGCAAAGATTATGAGGAAAGCGAATTTACTACAGAATACGAAAGTCAGAAAGAAAGCCTATTTGGCAACGTCGACAATTATATGATAACTCTTGACTGCACTACCAAAAAGCAAATGACACTTTCTATCGAAAACCAACAAGATAAGAAACTCTTAACTTATAAATATAGCGATATTGAAAATACCGATATAACAATGCCAAAGGAGTAAACAAAACTTTTGAGATTTCTCCATTCCGCTATGCTACAGTCGAAATGACGTAATATTACGTCATTTCGAGCGCAGTCGAGAAATCTCATCCTTTTTTTCTCCGTGAATTTTCATTGACATACCTTTATTTAATATTGTATAATTTTATACGGTAAATATATTATTTAAGGAGGTTATTCCTAATGGAATATTCACATGAAGTATTGAATATGTGCAAAGTTGCCAAGGGTACTGACCACGGTCCTGCTCCGATTCCTGAAGAAGGCAAGTGGGTACAATCCAAGCAAATCAGCGATATCAGCGGTCTTACTCACGGTATCGGTTGGTGCGCTCCGCAACAAGGCGCTTGCAAATTGACACTCAACGTTAAAGAAGGCATTATTGAAGAGGCATTGGTAGAGACTATCGGCTGTTCGGGTATGACCCACTCCGCGGCTATGGCGGCAGAGGTACTCCCCGGCAAGACTATCTTAGAGGCTCTCAACACCGACCTCGTATGCGACGCTATCAACACCGCAATGAGAGAACTCTTCTTGCAAATCGTCTACGGACGTACGCAATCTGCTTTCTCCGAGAACGGCTTGCCAATCGGCGCAGGCTTAGAGGACCTCGGTAAAGGTCTACGTTCGCAAGTAGGTACGATGTACTCCACCGGAGCTAAGGGCGTAAGATACCTCGAAATGGCAGAAGGTTACGTTACGCACATCGGTCTAGACAAAGACAATCAAGTAATAGGTTATGAATTCGTCAACCTCGGCAAAATGATGGAAGCAATCAAAGGCGGTATGTCGGCAAACGACGCTTTGGTTAAGTTCACCAACTGCTACGGCAGATACAAAGAAGCAGTTAAGGTCATTGACCCGAGAAATGAATAAGGAGGTACATATTAATGGCAGTTACGTTTGAAAGTTATTCAAGAAGAATTGACAAAATCACCAAGTGCCTCTCTGAGTACGGCATTAAATCTCTTGAGGAAGCAAAGCAAATTTGCACTGACAAGGGTATCGACGTCGAGGCTATCGTAAAGGGTATCCAACCTATCGCGTTTGAGAACGCAGTTTGGGCTTATACAGTAGGTTGCGCAATCGCAATCAAGAAAGGTTGCAAAAAGGCTGCTGACGCAGCTGAAGCAATAGGTATCGGCTTGCAAAGTTTCTGTATCCCCGGCTCTGTTGCAGAGCAAAGAAAAGTAGGTCTTGGACACGGCAATCTTGCCGCAATGCTCTTGAGAGAAGAGACCAAGTGCTTCGCTTTCCTTGCAGGTCACGAGTCTTTCGCCGCCGCTGAAGGAGCAATCGGTATCGCTATGAAGGCAAATAAGGTTAGAAAAGAGCCTCTCCAAGTTATCCTCAACGGACTTGGTAAAGATGCCGCTAAGATCATAAGCAGAATCAACGGATTTACTTATGTCCAAACCAAACTTGATTATTTCACGGGCGAACTTAAGATTGTTGACACTATCTCCTACTCCACCGGCGAAAGAAGCAAAGTAAGAGTTTACGGCGCAGACGACGTAGTAGAAGGCGTAGCAATAATGAAGCACGAAAAGGTAGACGTATCTATTACCGGTAACTCTACCAACCCAACGCGTTTCCAACACCCTGTTGCAGGAACGTATAAGAAAGAGTGCGTAGAAACGGGCAAGAAATACTTCTCCGTTGCTTCAGGTGGCGGTACCGGACGTACACTTCACCCGGACAATATGGCTGCAGGTCCTGCTTCCTACGGTATGACCGACACAATGGGAAGAATGCACTCCGACGCTCAATTCGCAGGTTCCTCTTCAGTTCCTGCTCACGTAGAGATGATGGGTCTTATCGGTATGGGTAACAACCCAATGGTAGGCGCTTCCGTATCCTGCGCAGTTGCAGTAGAAGAAGCTTTGAAGTAATCAAAAACTTTAATCAAAAATTCAGGGTACGATGCAAATCGTACCCTTTTTATTATAATAATTATAATACTTTATCAATTATGGTATTCTTCAAAAAGATCGTTGGGCGTACATTCTAGAATATCGCATAACGCTTTTAGATTTTCAAACTTTACACTTTTCGTCTTGTTCTCTACAAGATTATTGAAATTTTGATAACTCATTCCAAGTCGTATATATAGCCAATACTTGGACTTACCCTTCTCTTTTAGTATCTCAAGAATTCTAAATTTCATTATGCTATGCATCCTCCGCATTATCTAATATTTACATTATATATCAAATAATACTTGACATATAGACTGACACATTATATAATGAATACAATAACTAATGATTACATTAGATAATAGGAGGACAAAAATGAAAAAAACACTTTTTATCACAACTGCAATCGTACTTGTGATTGCTTCTTGCATTTGCCTTATGGCATGCGGTAATGATAGCGACGACGGCGTTATTGACAAAGACCTCGTAGGTCATTACGGTGTCGAATCGATAACAATTAACGGCGAAGCCGGGTATATGCCTAAAGATATGTATACAATCGACCTAAAGGATGACGGAACATTCTCTTATAATTGCGATCCCGAAAATTTAGGTACTCCAACAATTAGTATGACAGGAGAATGGAGATATAAAGATAACAAAGTGACTCTCAAATTCAAAGATTCTCAATTAGCTTCAATGGAGTTGAAATATGAAAATAATAGAATTTTTATCGAAAATGATTATGGAACCGAACATGCAGTAATCACTTTAGTAAGAGAATAAATGTCAAGTAATTAATTTTCTGACGTATTGCAAAAACGACTATCGAAATCCGATAGTCGTCTTTATTAATTTTAATATTACGCTTTGATATCGTTTGCGATAGCGTCGGCAAGACATTCAAGCTGTGCGTAGCTTTCTTTGTTGAGCGCCGACTTCAAAGTTACCTTTGGCTCGATAATCTTATTATTCTTGAGTTTTTCGAGAATTTCGCTCATGAGTTTTGCGCTTGCCGGCGTCCACGTGCCATTCTCTATAAAGGCAAAAGTTCTGTTCCGCAAATTATGTTCGGCGAGTTCGTGCAAAGCTGTCTGCATTGGCGGAAAGAGCGACATATTGTAAGTAGCGCAGGCAAATACTATATGCGAACGCTTGAAACACTCCGCTATAACTTTGGAATAGTGATTTGTAGAAGCGTTTAGCACCTCAATATCCGTGACGCCTCTATCTCCAAGCATATTCGCAAGTATCTCCGAAGCGTTTTCGGTATGACCGTGTATTGAGCCGTATACGATAAGCGCGCCCTTTTCTTCGGGAGTGTAGCTCGCCCACTTGGTATATTTGTCTAAGATATAGCCGATATTCTTTCTCCATACGGGTCCGTGTAAAGGACAAATCTTGGATATCTCAAGACCGCTTGCTTTCTTCAAAAGATTATTAACCTGTACGCCGTACTTACCTACAATATTAGTATAATAACGTCTTGCGTCGTCAATCCACTTGTTTTCAAAATCGCACTCGTCTGCGAAGATATTTCCGCTCATAGCTCCGAAAGATCCGAAAGCGTCTGCGGAGAAAAGTACTTTATCAGTCGTATCGTAGGTGACCATAGCCTCAGGCCAATGCACCATAGGCGCCATTACGAAAGTCAAGGTATGCTTACCTACGTTCAAAGTATCGCCCTCTTTAACTTCCACTTTTCGGGAATTTACGTCAAAGTCGAAGAATTGCGACATCATTACGAAAGTCTTAAAGTTGCCGACTATTTTTACCGACGGATACTTCTCTACGATTGCGCCGATATTAGCGCAATGGTCAGGCTCCATATGATTGACTATGAGATAATCAAGTTGCTTTCCGCCTAGTACGTACTCTACGTTCTCCAAGAATTGCAAACTTGCAACGCTGTCTACCGTATCGAAAAGTACCGTCTTTTCGTCAAGCAATAGATATGAATTATAACTCATACCTCTGTCCACGGGATATACGTTCTCAAATAGTGAAATCTTGCGGTCGTTTACACCTACCCAAAACAAATCTTCGTTGATTTTCTTTACGCTCTGCATAAATACGCTCCAAATAATTTTAATGCGTATATATTTTAGCACAGCAAAACAAATTTATCAAATATTTTAATGCCTATCCATAATTAAAATAAGCAACGTCATGTAACTGCTTAAACCCACAAAAGTATTTGTTATTCAAAGACTTCTCGCCCAATAGCAAGCCCAAAAGAAAAAGCCTCTCGATATACGTCGTCGGCGTATATAAAATATTCATTATCAGTTGCGTCTAGCACTTCTTTGTACAGAGTATAAAGTTCGGGATATTTTTTAAGTTTTTCCTCAAGAGCTTCCATTTTTTCTACCGTTTCTTGTTTAGCTTTTTGATAGTCCTCGCTCAAGGGGATATCTTCAAAGTGTCCTCTTAGACCGTTTGACATTTGCCATATTACTGAATCTTTTAGTTGCATAGATTTACTTCCTTTTATATATTTTCTTAATACTACTACGTTTTTTTGAAAAATACTTAATTTTCAGGTATTACCTTAAAAGAAATTACACCTATGTCACCTCGACCGTAGTGGAGAGGTCTAATCAGTATTTTCTTAAACGGTTGAGATTTCTCGACTGCGCTCGAAATGACATATAAAATGGTCTGTTGAGAATACGAATAAATTAGTCAGTCAAAATGACAAAGAACTACCTACTCGTTCGGCGAGAAGAGAGATAGGCGAAAAAGACGCATTTTAGATTCGCCTAGCCTCTCTTCTCGCCGAACTACATATCAATAACTATAGCCTTGTGGAACTTATTGTATTTATCGGCATACTTATCTAATATTTCGATAACTTCATCCGCGTTACTTACGCCGAAGACTTTATCCTCTGGGATTTCAGGATATCTTATTCTTTGGTCCAGACGCGTATCCGCAACTTTACTGCTCCAACCGTCTACACAGTCGCAAGCCATAATAAGTCGCATCATCGGCCAAGCAAAGGCAATCTCCGAAAGCGTGCCTGCTCCTCCGCCTACCGCGATAACCGCGTCGGCGTTGGCTACAATAGCGTTACGCATCATATCAAGACCTGTGGATATAACTATATCAGCGTACTCGTTGTGCATAGTCCTATCAAAAGACGGAATGATAGCTACGGTATCGCCCTCTTTGTATTTTTCCGACGACCTTGCCCCTGCAAAAGCCGCTTCCATAACTCCGCCAAGTCCGCCCGACTGCAAGCGATAGCCGTTGTCTACCAAAGCCTTGCCCACAGAAAATGCAAACTTATACTTTTCTCCGTCTTTATCTATTTTACTATCCCCTACGATAGCTACGATTTTTCTCATTTTACCCTCCCGAGTTGTTTGTTTACCTCATATTTTTACTATATATAATATTGTCTATTTTTTCAAAACGTGATTAGATATAGTCAAGCACATCTTTACGCTCGATTAATAATCGATACGTAATTTCTATATTATTATAATGTATATATTATATCATTTTTAATATAAAATAACAATACCTAATTTCAAACAACTAAAAAGAGAGTACGTCAATAGTACTCTCTTCTATAAGTAATCAAAGATTAAATTACTTCTTCTTATGCTCAAGCGACGCCTTTACGAACTCGCGGAAGATTGCGTGCGCTCTATTAGGTCTTGACTTAAATTCAGGGTGATATTGCACGGCAATGAAGAAGTCATTGGCAGGCACTTCAACCGCCTCGACAAGTCTGTTGTCGGGGGACGTACCCGTTACGCGCAAACCTGCCTTTTCAAGTTCCTCACGGTATGCGTTGTTGAATTCATATCTATGACGGTGTCTTTCTTGAATGAGGTCTTGTCCGTAAGCCTTTTGCATAAGCGAATCTTTTGCTATCTTGCAAGGATATGCTCCAAGTCGCATTGTACCGCCCTTAGGTATATTGCCGTGTTGGTCGGGCATAAGGTCAATTACGCAATGCTTGCCGTCGGGAACAAACTCGCTGGAAGTTGCGTCCTTATAGCCAAGCACGTTGCGAGCGTATTCGATAACGGCAATTTGCATACCAAGACATATTCCAAAGTATGGGATATTATTTTCTCTTGCCCACTTACAAGCCATTATCTTGCCTTCGGTACCTCTCTCGCCGAAACCGCCGGGAACTAAGATACCGTCAACGTCGCCCAAGAGATTCTCGCAAGCGTCGTCGTCTACGAGTTCTTCGGATTCTATCCATTTAATATCTACGATACACGAATTTTCATAACCGCCGTGTCGAAGAGCTTCTGCTACCGACAAATACGCGTCATGCAACTTGACGTATTTGCCTACAATAGCGATAGACACTTCTTCCTTTCTCGACTTGATTCTGCCTATCATATCTATCCACTCTTGCATATCGGGCTTTGGAGTGTCAAGACGTAGTTGACGGCAGACAACTTCGCTCAATTTGCTATCCTCAAGCATTAGAGGAGCTTCGTAAAGCACGTCAACCGTTAAGTTTTCTATTACGCAGTCGGGAGCAACGTTGCAGAAAAGAGCAATTTTTTCGAGCACGCTCTTGTCCATCGGCTCGTCGCAACGGCATACGATGATGTCGGGATTGATACCAAGTCCCATAAGTTCTTTACAAGAGTGTTGGGTAGGCTTGGACTTCTGCTCTCCGCTCGACTTGATGTACGGAACTAGCGTAACGTGCACGAAAAGACAGTTATCTCTACCGACTTCGTGAGAAATCTGTCTGATAGCTTCCAAGAAAGGTTGGCTCTCGATATCGCCTATCGTACCGCCTATTTCTGTCAAAACCACGTCTGCGTTGGACTTCTTGCCTACGCTGTAGACGAATTCTTTTATCTCATTGGTGATATGCGGAATAATTTGCACGGTCTTGCCAAGGTATTCGCCTTGACGTTCTTTATTGAGTACGTTCCAATACACCTTGCCTGTAGTAAGGTTAGAGTACTTATTGAGTTCTATGTCAATAAATCTCTCGTAGTGTCCAAGGTCCAAATCTGTTTCCGCTCCGTCCTCCGTGACGTAAACTTCGCCATGCTCAAATGGGTTCATTGTTCCCGGGTCTACGTTTACGTACGGGTCAAGCTTTTGCGCCATAACCTTAAGACCTCTTGATTTGAGCAATCTGCCAAGACAAGCCATAGTGATACCCTTACCAAGTCCGGATACAACACCGCCCGTCACGAAAATGTACTTTGTCATACTTCCACCTCTCCGTCGTATACTTTTACAGCGCCGCCGGTCATATAAACACTGCCGTCCTCCGCGTACTTGACAGTCAAGTCTCCGCCGAGAAGTTTGACGCTGATTTCTTCGTCTTTATTGCAATATCCGTTGAGTACGGATGCGACTGTAACTGCGCAAGCGCCTGTTCCGCATGCCCAAGTTTCTCCGCTACCTCTCTCCCATACTCTCATTTTTAGCGTACGCTTGTCGATTACTTTGACAAATTCTACGTTGACGCCCTCAGGGAACAAAGGACTTTCTTCAAATGCTTTGCCTATACTTGCAAGATTGAGATTTTCCACGTTCTTGACAAATACTACGCAGTGCGGATTGCCCATAGATACGCATGTAATTGCATATTCGTTTCCGCCGATGTTTACGCTCTTGTTGATTACGCTTTCGCCGTCCAACTTAACGGGTATGCTTTCAGGAGCAAGTTGAGCCTTGCCCATGTCTACAGTGATAAGTTTTGCTTCGCCGTTTTGGGTATGTACATCAACGTTCTTAATACCGCTCAAAGTTTCGATAGTCATTTGTTTCTTGCGTACGATAGCGTTGTCATAGCAATACTTCGCAACGCAACGAATGCCGTTACCGCACATCTTGCCCTCGCTACCGTCAGCGTTGAACATTCTCATCTTGACGTCTGCTACCGCGCTGTCGCAAATGAGGATTATACCGTCTGCGCCCACGCCGAAATGTCTGTCCGAAAGTCTTACTGCTAAGCCCTCGGGATTGACGATTGGATTGCCGATGCAGTTGAAGTAAACGTAATCGTTACCAGTGCCTTGCATCTTGGTAAACTTACGAATCGACCTGCCCTCTCTCAATCTGTTGATATCTATTAGTTCCGTATTGTATTGAGAATATCTACTCATTAGCGAATTGACTACAGCGTTTGCCGTATCGATAGAAGTCAAGCAAGGTATAGCTCTCTCAACGGCTTTTCTTCTTATCTTAACGCTATCTCTCGTAGGCAACTTGCCCTTTGAAGACGTAGATATGATGTAGTCAATCTTGCCCGATTCTATTAGCGTAAGCGTATTGTCCTTGGAATTTTCGTGTATCTTATTTACCCCGATTACGTCCAAGCCCATATTACGCAAAACTTCAGCCGTACCGTGAGTAGAATAGAGCGTATATCCGAGTTCTTCAAACTTCTGTCCTATCTCGCCGATTTCGTCTTTGTCTTGGTTGCGGACAGATATAAATATACCGCCCTTTTTCTTCATCTTGTAATTTGCCGCTACAAGTCCCTTATAGAGCGCCTCTTCCAGCGTAGTTGCGATACCCAATACTTCGCCCGTCGATTTCATCTCAGGTCCGAGTTGAGTATCTACGTTGGTGAGTTTCTCAAATGAGAATACCGGAACTTTTACCGCTACGTACGGCGAATTTGGATATATACCTGTGCCGTAACCCATATCCGCGAGTTTCTCGCCGAGAATTGCTCTCGTTGCGAGGTCTACCATCGGTACGCCCGTAACCTTACTGATATACGGTATCGTACGCGAGCTTCTCGGATTGACTTCGATTACGTAAAGTTCGTTCTTATATATTAGGTATTGTATATTAACAAGACCGATTGTATGCAAGTTGACTGCAAGAAGCTTAGAGCACTCTTCGATTCTCGCAAGCATCTCATCGCCTATGTTCCAAGACGGATATACTGCAATCGAGTCGCCTGAGTGAATACCCGTTCTCTCAACGTGTTGCATTACGCCGGGTATTAAAATCTCTTCGCCGTCGCAAATAGCGTCGACTTCTATCTCGATACCCATAAGGTACTTGTCGATAAGCACAGGGTTTTCGATTTTTTGCGAAAGGATTACGTCCATGTATTCTATTACGTCGGCGTCGGAATGACATACCGTCATATTTTGACCGCCTAGTACGTAAGAAGGTCTTAAGAGCGTGGGATAACCAATCTCACCCGCAACTTTAAGCGCTTCTTCTTTGGTCATTACGGTATAACCCTGCGGACGCTTGATATTGAGGTTCTCGAGGAGTTCGTCGAACTTTTCTCTGTCCTCTGCCATATCTATGTATTCCGCTTGCGTACCGAGTATCTTTATATTTTGCTCTTTGAGCATCTTTGTCAACTTAATTGCCGTCTGTCCGCCGAATGCGACGACTACGCCGTAAGGCTGTTCCGTCTTGATAATGGACATTACGTCCTCGTTTGTCAAAGGCTCAAAGTAAAGTCTATCGGCAGTGTCAAAGTCTGTGGATACCGTTTCGGGATTGTTGTTGACGATTATTACTTCGTATCCCTTACGCTTGAGCGCCCATACGCAGTGAACGGAAGCGTAGTCGAACTCGATACCTTGACCGATACGGATAGGACCTGAACCGAATACGATAACCTTTTTCTTATCGCTCTTCTTGTTGTCGATAAATTCTCTTGCCTCGTTCTCGTCGTCGAAAGTCGAATAGAAGTACGGCGTCATTGCGGCAAATTCTGCGGCGCAAGTGTCAACCATTTTATACGACGCGTATCTGACGTTCTTGATTTTCTGTCCAGAAAACTCTTCGATAGTGCTATCCAAGAAGCCCATTTTCTTAGCCTTGAGATATAGCTCGTCGGTGAGTTTCTCACTCTTTAGGCTATTTTGCATAGCAATAAGTTTTTGCAATTTACACAAGAACCATCTGTCTATCTTTGTTATATCGAATATCTCGTCTACGCTTACTCCTCTCTTCAAAGACTCGTAGATTACGAATATTCTCTCGTCGTCTACGTCGTAGAGTTTTTCATGCAACTTCTCGTCGGAGTACTTCTCGAATTTCTTATCGTTGAGAGTATTATGGGATATTTCCGCGCCTCTGACTGCTTTCATAATAGCCTGTTCAAAGGTCACGCCTATTGCCATAACTTCGCCTGTAGCCTTCATTTGCGTACCCAGCTTACGGCTTGCGTAGAAGAACTTATCAAACGGCCATTTCGGGAACTTAACGACAACGTAGTCGATAGACGGCTCGAAACAAGCGAACGTGTTGCCCGTAACGGCGTTTTGAATTTCGTCCAAAGTATATCCGATTGCTATCTTGGTAGCCACCTTAGCTATTGGATAGCCGGTAGCTTTGGAAGCCAAAGCCGAACTTCTGCTGACACGCGGATTTACTTCGATTACCGCATACTCAAAAGAGTTTGGATTGAGAGCAAACTG
This sequence comes from Clostridia bacterium, assembly GCA_029060065.1. GTDB lineage: Bacteria > Bacillota > Clostridia > Christensenellales > UBA3700 > RACS-045. The sequence continues at coordinate 11,315 of JAIDUT010000007.1, forward strand.
ACAGTTGCAACCTCCCTCGACTTTAAGCGCTTCGACAATTTTCAAAGCCGCGCTTCTAAGCATTTGGTATTCCTTATCAGCTAGCGTGACCGCAGGAGCTATAACTATACTGTCGCCTGTGTGTACGCCTACAGGGTCAAAGTTCTCCATGCTACATACAGTGATTGCATTGCCCTTGCTATCTCTTATGACTTCGAACTCAATCTCTTTCCAACCGCTGATACATTTCTCAACAAGAATTTGGTGTATAGGAGAAGTACGCAAACCGTTTTCCGCAATCTCCAAAAATTCGTCTTGGGTATACGCAATACCGCCACCGCTACCGCCAAGCGTAAACGCAGGTCTTATTATTACCGGCAAACCGATTTCGTCGGCTACGCGCACGGCGTTTTCCATATCGTTGACGACTTCAGACGGAATGGTCGGCTCGTCTATCTCGGCAAGCGTATCCTTAAACATCTGTCTGTCCTCGGCTTTGTCGATGGTGTCTACTCTTGCGCCGAGAAGCGTAACTCCCATTTTATCAAGGAAGCCTTCCTTGGCGAGTTGCATACTAAGCGTCAAACCTGTCTGACCGCCGAGCGTAGACAAGAGCGAATCGGGTCTTTCCTTTTCAATAATTCTCTTGACGGTCGTAAGCGTCAAAGGCTCGATATAAATTCTGTCTGCGATTGCGTTGTCCGTCATTATCGTAGCAGGGTTAGAGTTGACAAGTACGACTTCAAGTCCTGCTTCTTTGAGCGCGCGACAAGCCTGCGTACCCGCATAGTCGAACTCTGCCGCCTGTCCGATTACGATAGGTCCTGAACCTATCACCATAACTTTTTGCAATTTACTGTTGAGTGGCATTACTTTCTTCCCTCCATATTCTCCATAAATCTGTCAAACAAATATCCAGTGTCAAGCGGTCCTGCGCAAGCCTCCGGATGGAATTGAACAGAAAATACGTTTGAACTTTTGTAATTGATACCTTCGCAAGTGCCGTCGTTGACGTTGACAAAAGTAACTTCGGCATTTTGCGGAATTGAGTCGTTGTCTACTGCGTAACCGTGATTTTGCGTGGATACGTATACTCTGCCGGTAGCCAAATCCTTAACAGGTTGATTACCCCCTCTGTGACCGTACTTGAGTTTATACGTCTTTCCGCCTTGCGATAGCGCAAGCAACTGGTGACCTATGCAAATACCGAACATAGGAATACCGCTCTTGACGAGCTTCTTGATTTGCTCTATCTCAAATACGTTTTCTTCAGGGTTACCCGGACCGTTGGATAGCATTATGCCGTCCGGCTTAAAATCTATTATCTCTTTAGCGGTAGTATCGTGCGGGAATACAGTCACCTCGCAACCTCTTCTCGCCAACTTCTCAATGATGTTTCTCTTAATACCGTAGTCGAGAAGCGCAACTCTCTTAGTCGGATTTTCCACGTTGCAAACTACTCTTTTTTCTTTGCAAGACACGCTCTTGACAGCGTCTTTGATAACGTATTCGTCAAGCGCCTTTTTCTTATCCGCGTCAAGCGTAGGCTTGTCGGTGATTATACCGTTCATAACACCGCTTTCTCTAACAATCTTGGTAAGTTCTCTGGTATCTATTCCGCAGATACCTATTACGCCGAGTTTTTTGAGCATATCGTCAAGTTTGCCTTGAGAGCGGAAATTTGACGGAGTGTCGCATATATCTCTTACGATATATCCTTTAACGAAACTTGCATTAGACTCGAAGTCCTCTTCAATCACGCCGTAATTACCTATCAGCGGGAAAGTCTGGCAAACTATTTGACCGTAATAACTCGGGTCGGTCAACGTCTCCAAATATCCCGTCATTGCAGTTGTGAAAACTACTTCGCCGATTACTTCGCCTTCGACGCCTATCGACTCGCCTTCAAAGACCTTACCGTTTTCGAGAATAAGATAAACCTTTTTCATTTCTACCTCTTTTTCTTAATCGTATTGTTTTATTGATATAATTTTTTCCGCAATTTGTTTTTTGGATACCCTCATATCCATGGCAGTGGTTTCGATATACCTATGCGCCTGTTCTTCGCTCATACCCTCGCGCGCTATTAGCAAGCACTTTGCTCTGTCCACGAGTTTGAGTTCCTCTATCTTATCTTGCAATCTGCGATTGCTTATAATTATCGAATTAATTCTGTTGTAGTTAGCGTACATGGCTTTCAAGGTCTTAAACATACCATCGCCCGTCACAGGTTTGGACATAACCACAACTCCGTAGTCCTCAACTTTATTTTCCACCGCGTCACATACGTCCGCTCTAGCCAACAAAAGCACACTCATTGTGGTATTTTCCACCGCGTAGATTGCGAGGTCATACCCAAACTCGTCTATAAGCGGAGCATTGATTATCATAAGCGCGTACTGTCTTTCTACAATCAAGTGCCTTGCTTCTACGCCGGAATGCGCTTGGTAGACGTCGGCAAAGCCGACTTCGGTCAACATTGCCGAAAACTTACTTACGTATTCTGCTGTTGAAACTATCAAGGCGCTTGCCACATTTATTCTCCGTTTGCTGTTATGTATGATTCTCCTTGCCCCCGTGAGCGTGGAGATTGGTGTGATTTTCGCTTCAGCTAGGGCAACCGAGCGGTGAGCGTACTTCCGTACGTGACCCCGAGCGTTGACCCGACGATTAAGCGGAAGGCGCGCCGATATACGCGCTCACGCGTTATATCTTATTGAAGTACGTCCTCGTCACAAACGCATCCTTATCCTTTGACAGCGAATAGTTCTTATACTCGTTTTCTTTGTACTCGAAGAACTTATCCAAGGTCTTACGCGGTATATACTTTGCAATAAACTCGCTGTGCTTAGCAAGTTCGATTGCGCTTGCCAAATCTTCAGGCAAACTCTCTACGCTGTCGATGTCTTTCATATCCAACTCTTTTGGGAGTTTAAGTCCTTTCTCTATTCCCTCCGCTCCGGCAAATAGTAATAATGCGTAAGCTATATAGGGATTGCAAGAAGGGTCGGCAGAACGAAGTTGCATCTTGGCAAGTCCGTCTTTCATAATTCTTATAAGTTGACGTCCGTTGAGATATGACCAAGCGATTTGATTGTACGCCTCTATCTCCTCGTTGTTTTCCAATCGCTCGTATGAGTTGACTGTCGGATTGAGGAATACCGCCATTTCCTTTGCCCTTGCAAGTATACCTGCGACAAAGCTCTCGGCTTCCTTTGAACTCGATAAGCGCGTAGGCTCAAACAAGTTAGCTCCGTCTTTGATAAGCGACAAATTTATATGAAGTCCGCTACCGATTTCGTTCTTGAGCGGTTTTGGCATAAAAGATGCGTGCAGTCCGTTCATATTGGCTACAGCCTTGACTACGGTCTTAAAAGTCAATAAGTCGTCCGCCGCCATAAGCGCGTCGTTGACCTTAAAGCATATCTCGTTCTGCCCCGGTCCTCTCTCATGGTGGGAGCTTATAGGCTTAATACCCATTCTCTCCAAAGTAAGGCAAATATCTCTTCTGACGTTCTCGCCCTTGTCGAACGGCGCAACGTCGAGATAGCCTGCCATATCGTGCGGTTCAAGCGTAGGTTGTCCGCCCTCGTTCATTTTGAAAAGATAAAATTCGCAATCACTGCCGATTAAGCAAGATAATCCCATTTGCGAAAGTTTGTTTTGCGCGCTTGCAAGAAGTCCTCTGCCGTCGCCGTCAAAATCTCTGCCGTCGGTACGTCTTATCTTACAAAAAAACCTCACTACGCTTCCGTGCTGGGGTCTCCAAGGCAACAGTTGAATAGTTGAGGCGTCGGGGTAAAGCAACAAGTCGCTTTCTTCGGGGTCGACGAAACCGCCAATCGAATAGGCTTCAAAGGAAACTCCCTTTTCAAAAGCGCTCGGCAATTCGTCGGCTATAATTGAGATATTCTTAATATTTCCAAATGAATCGCAAAAGGTCAATTTGACAAATTTGACGTCATTGTCTTTTACAAAATCCAAAACTTCTTTCACAGTTTGACTCATAAAAACCTCTTTTTGAGTACCTTGGCACAATATTTTTATAATTATATCATACTAAATCTTAAATATCAAGTTTTGTAAATAATAATATATACAAAAAATTATAA
>JAIDUT010000070.1 GCA_029060065.1 Clostridia bacterium
GGTGAAGAGACTTGAACTCCCGGCCCCATGGTCCCAAACCACGTGCGCTACCAAACTGCGCTACACCCCGACGTAACATCTCGCGACTACTCAAATATACTATATTCTCAAGAGTTTGTCAAGGATTTTTTTATACTTTTTGACTTTTTTTCAGGGTGAACTTAATCACCCTGAACATGCAAATATATTAGTCCTTAATATTCAATTTTAGACCCTTGAAGAGATCTGCCATTGTAGCGGTTGCGTCAGCGTCGTCGCTCTTCCAAGAAGATACTTCTTCCTCGTCTTTCCTTGCGACTTTTTGCTTTTTAGGAGTAGCTACGGTAGAAGCGTCAAACTTCTTAGCGTTCTTCTTTGCTCTCTTCTCCTTAGCCTCTTGATAATCTTCTTCGCTTACGACAGTATCCTCAACGCTCTTCTCTTCTTTAGCAATCAAAGCCTTGATAGAAAGCGTAATTTTGTTTTCTTCAAATCTAATAATTTGAGCCGTAACGCTCTCACCTACCTTAAGTACGTCAGCAGGATTTTTGGTATAGCTGTGAGAAATTTCCGATACAGGAACAAGACCGTCGATATTATCTTCAATAAGTACGAATGCTCCGTAATTCTTTATATCTCTAACTGTACCAGTGATAACGCTACCTACTGGATATTTCTCGAGAGCTATCTCGTATGGCTTCTTTTGAAGTTGCTTATATCCGAGTTTAACTTTGTTGTTCTCTCTATTGACGTCACGAACGATAAATTCGTAAGTTTTGCCGATTTCGAAGACTTGACTTGCAGGAACATTACTGCTATAAGAAGCGTCCGTATTGTGAACAAGACAGTCGATACCGTTGACATTGACAAATGCGCCAAACTCTGCAAATCTCTTTACTTTGCCCTTAACGATCTCACCCTTAACGATAGATGACCACATCTCGTCCTCTTTCTTTTGCTTTTCCTCTTCAAGAATAACTTTTTGAGAAGCAATAACCGACTTTGTGGTAGCCAAATCGATTTCCTTATCCGGATCGTCTTTGTTGGACTTGATAAGACGAAGTCTTAACGGCTTGTTGAGATACTTTGGCAAATCAGCCTCGGTTACATATGCTATCTTGATTTGCGATGCAGGTACAAAGATAGTATATCCACCGTAATAGCCTTTTAGACCGTTCTTGGTTACTTCTGTCATCACCATACTAAATTCCGGTGAAGAAAGTTTTTCAATAGCATCGCTATTTTCTTTATTGCGTTTATCAATTACTTTCTTAGAAAAATATATATACTCTTTTGGAAGAGATTTTGATGGCTGTTCAATAACTTTCGCGGAGAAAACGTCTCCCATTTTATAATTTTCCGGATTGTATTCTACTCCGTCAATTTCTGCATCGTCTTTACACACAAAACCGTCTTTCTTACCGCCAAAACTTACGGCAATGCCTTCATCGTTGGCAGATATTACGGTACAAGAATACGTTCTTCCTGCCTTGACGTTCATTGTCTTATCGCTATGCGAAGCGTTAAGAAGCGCGCCAAAAGTGTCCTCCTTTGCAGTTTCGGTCTCAATTTTTTTGATTTCTTGAGAGTCTTTCATTAGATTTTTTACCTCCTCAATCAACTCAGGTGGAGTTGATGCGCCGGCAACTATGCCGATTTTAATATTTTTATTTACCTTGACCGATTCCAAATCGGCTAGTGTTTCTATCAAATAAGTAAATTTGCAGTTCTTATTACAAATTTCTTGCAATTTTTTGGTATTAGAACTGTTTTTGCTACCGACAACGAGCATTATATCGCATTCTTTGCTGAGCAATTCACACTCCTTTTGTCTACCTAAAGTAGTATAGCATATAGTATTATTTGTATCAAGCGTTTTGATTGATGTTTGTAAAATTTTGATATATTTTTCTACAATATTATGGTCACATGTAGTCTGTACGACAAGACAGTATTGCTTTTCGTTGTCAAAAATCGCGTCTTTTTCGCCATTATAAATTATTGCGGTATTATCGCACCAGCCGTTGGTACCGATTACCTCCGGATGATTGGGGTCGCCAATAATTATTATCTGCTTACCTTTGAGGTAGTTCTCTCTGACTATCTCGTGAATTTTCTTGACAAAGATGCAAGTGCAATCCACATATTCGATACCGTTATTCTGCAAAAAATCATATACGTCCTTACCTACTCCGTGTGAACGAATAATAATTTTTTTACCCTTAAAATCTTTGAGGTTATCGACAGTAACTACCCCTCTTGCTTTGAGCTTTTCCAGTACGACTTCATTATGTATCAATTCGCCGTATACATATGCCGGAGTATCAATTTTCATAGCCACGTCGACAGCTTTTTTCACTCCTTGGCAAAATCCGCTATTCTTTGCGACCGTCACCGACATCTGAACTCAACTCCTTGCTTTGATTTTTCTTATATTCCAAATATTTCTTTTTACTTCCTTTGCAATTTTCTACAAGTATATCGATTTCTTTTCTCAACTCTTGCATTTTATCAAAGATATATTGCGTCGCGACTTCTCTGACGTCATTTAGCTTTTTATCATAAAACTCATCTAGGTAAAAAGGCTTTCCCACCATTAGTTTATTTCTTCCGAAAATAACTGTCTTTTTATAATAAATCATAGGAACAATAGGCGCTTTCGCCTTAATAGCAAACGTAGCTACGCCTTGTTTGAATGGCAACAATTCTTTAGTCTTTTGCCTATTTCTAGTACCCTCAGGGAAAATTAAAACGGGTTGATTATTATTTAACGCGCCCATGATACTCTTAACCGCAGTGACGTCAGCCTCTCCTCTTTTGACAGGAATACATCCCAATTCTTTTGAAACTTTATCAATAAATGAGTTGGCCACGATTTCGTTTTTCATGACGACCTTAGAGTCTTTGCCCATTATTCTTGACATAATTACGCACGGGTCAAAACCCGAATAATGATTGCAAATTACCAGTGCTTTAGTATTTTTAGGAAAATTTTCCTTAAAATAAATCTTAGTTATCCACAACACTCTCAGGACTTTTCTCGCAAAATTGGCTAACCCTTTATAAAACCAACGTCCCCTTTGCTTTTTTCTGTCCTTGACTTTTTTTATAACTTGAGTATTCACATTTTTTTCTTGAGTTTTTGCGCTATTCTTTTCATCAATCTCTTTGATTTTTGTCAGTATCGTATCGACGACTTGTTGCAAAGACATATCGGTACTGTCGATTTCAAAAGAATCTTCAGTCTTTTTCAAAGGCGCAAAATCTCTGTTCATATCATTAAAATCTCTGTCTTTTACATCGGCAAGAATCTGCTCGTACGACACTTCTTGCCCCTTTGCTTTAAGTTCTTCAAATCTTCTCTTTGCTCTTTCCGTATCCTTAGCCGTCAAATAAAACTTGTATTTTGCATTTGGTAAAACGTAACTAGTAATATCTCTTCCGTCCAATACAACGTCGCTTGAATCTGCGATTTTCCTTTGCATATCTACCAAAAACAATCTTACAGCCGGAATTTTAGATACTTCCGAGGCGCATTTTGATATCTCATGCCTTCTTATATCTTGCGACACATCTTTGCCGTTAAGACAAATTTTGTTTTCGTCGTTATCTTTAATGTACGTAATATTTATATCGCTCAAAAGCGGTGTAACGTCCTCTTCTACAGAGGGATTTTTACCGCAATTAACAACATGCAAAGCAACTGCTCTGTACATTGCTCCGGTATCTAGATAAGTAATTCCCAAAGTCTTTGCAACTATCTTTGCGATAGTGCTTTTACCTGCCCCGCTTGGTCCGTCAATCGCGATATTAATCATAAACTCTCCACATACACTAATATTTTAACTCAAAACGATATTTTTTGCAATCAATTAAGCGCACTTTTGCTCATTTGGTGAGCCGTGCTGAATGCAAGTTGCAAATTAAAACCTCCGGTCAAAGCGTCTATATCTAAAACTTCGCCGACAAAATAAAGATTATTAATCAACTTACTCATCATATCCTTGGGATTTATTTGCTTACAGTCAACTCCGCCCGACGTAATAATTCCCGCATTGACGTTCTCCAATCCGACAATAGTAAACGTCATATTCTTGATCGCATAAGCCAACCTTTCTCTCTGCTCTTTGGTAATAGAGTTTACCGCTTGCTTTTCATTAAGTCCGCTTTGCTTTATCACAACGCTCACCAATGATTTAGGCATAAGCGCCGGCAAAACATTTTTTAACTCAGTATTACTTCTTTGAGCAAATTCTCTGATAAGTCGGTTTTGTAATACTTCATCGCTCAAAGCCGGTTTCAAGTCTACGCAAAGATAATACTTTCCGTCGAATTTTCCTGCAGAATAATGTTTGTTTATTAAAGAAGATAAGGATAAAATAATAGGTCCGCTTACCCCCGTGTGCGTAAACAGCATTTCGCCAAATTGCGAAAAAATCATTTTTTCTTCTTTTTTTACACTGGCGCATACGTTTTTAAGACTCAATCCTTGCAGTCCATACTGCTCTTTTAATAATATTGGCACAAGCGCAGGCTTAGGCTCAATTACGTTGTGCCCCAAAGCCTTTGCCCACTTATATCCGTCGCCTGTACTTCCCGTAGCCTGATATGTGATTCCACCGGTAGCTATTACCACTTTGTCGGCTAAAATTCTCTCATCCGTGTCGATTTTTACACCATATGCGCCATTTTCATCTACTAATATGCTTTTGACGCAAGTATTTAGTCTGACCTCAACTGAACAAACTTTCAACGCTTTTTCAAAGCACCTAATTATATCGCTGGATTTGTCCGACTGCGGAAAAACTCTATTACCTCTCTCTACCTTGAGTTTTACGCCCCTATCTTCAAAAAAGTCCATCGTGTCTTTTGGCGAAAATCCATAGAGCGCCGAAGTCATGAATTTGCCATTCGTCACAATATTTTCAAAAAATTCAGTGAGTTGGCAATCATTGGTCACGTTACATCTGCCTTTGCCAGTAATAAATAACTTCTTACCAAGTTTTTCGTTCTTTTCTATCAAAGTGACGTCCGCTCCGTTTTGCGCCAATAAAACTGCGCACATCATCCCGCTTGCACCGCCACCTACTACTACAACTTTCATAAAATAATTTCGCCTTTCAATTTTTCAAAAAATTCTTCGTTATTCCAATCGTTTTTTACAGGTGAAATTGTTATGTACTTGTTATTATACAACCACACGTCGTCATCTTGAGAAATATTTTCGCTCAAAAATTCACGACAATGCACCCTATATCCAAAGCCCTCTTCAAAACGGTAATTTTCATCATATTTTTTCACTCCCAGTCTGGCAAACTTCACGCCGACTAAGTCTTTTTCACTGCCAACAGGGATATTTATGTTGAATATAGTCTGTGCGTCGTCGGGAAGTAAATTGTAAAAACGCATATAATTCCTGGCAATGTAATCAGACGCGAAATCAAAATTGTCCAATGTATATTCTTGAGATACTGCGATTGACTTAATATCATGTACCGCGCCTTCCAACGCTGAGTTTACTGTACCCGAATAGAAAATATCGGTACCTAAATTATATCCCTTATTGATTCCGCTGATTATCAAATCGGGAGTACTCGACATAATTAAGTTTATCGCTACTTTGACGCAATCGGCAGGAGTACCGTTGACGGCGTAGCATTTAACATTTTCAAGCAAATGCAATTCTACAAAATTTACGTATTCATAAAGCGTAAAACTATGCCCTGTACCCGACATCTGTCCTTGCGGTGCAACTACCGTAACGTCATTATCTGCAGACAATTTTTCCGCAAGAGTCAATATTCCTTGGCTATAAATCCCATCGTCATTAACTAATAAGATATTCATAATTAAATTTTAGCAAAAAATAAAACAAAAGTAAAATAATATAAGAGAACTCTTGCATTTTTACAAAAGTTCTCTATCTTGATATTAATTATTTACAATTTCCTAGTAATATCCGCTTGAGTCAAGCGTCAATTATACAGGCTGTATACCTTTGGTCGTATCGCCTACTTCTCTGTCAACGTGCTTTTTATTAGCTTGACGATACTTAAAGAAATTAAGGGCAACCTGCGGGAAGAGCGCATAAGACAATACGTCTTCGTCCTGTTCGATATACTCTTTAATTTCTTCTCTGTACTTTGCAAGTTCAGGTTTCAAAAGGTCTGCAGGTCTGCAAGTAATTCTCTCGGTATCGCCGAGAACTTGCTTAATAACTTCTGCGCTTGGTTCTGCCGGAAGTTTTCCGTACTCGCCTTTTAATACGCCCTTAGTTTCGGCAGATACCATTTTGTATCTTTCGCCGGCAAGAACGTTGAATACTGCTTGCGTACCTACAATTTGGCTGGTAGGCGTAACTAGCGGAGGATAACCTAAATCCTTTCTTACGTTTGGCACTTCAGCCAAAACTTGTTCATACTTATCCAAAGCATTGGCTTTCTTAAGCTGACCTACAAGGTTGGAAAGCATACCGCCCGGCACTTGGTAAATCAATGCGTTTACATCGGTAGCTAATGACTTCTCAGTCAACCAACCGTCTGCTTTAAGTCTTTCGGCAACTTTCTTAAAGTGATTAGATATTTCGTTGAGATATGCAACGTCAAGACCGGTATCATACTCCGTACCTTTCAATATTGCTACCATTGGCTCGGTAGCAGGTTGCGACGTGCCGTTACCCAAAGCGCTCAATGCGCAGTCAATAATATCTACTCCGGCTTCAACTGCTTTGAGATACGTTTGGTTACCCGTACCTGCCGTTTGGTGAGTATGCAAGTGAATTAATGTCGTTGGCTTAAGAACTTTTTTCATACCCTTGACAAGGTCATACGCTACGTAAGGCAACAATATACCCGCCATATCCTTAATACAGATATTGTCTGCGCCCATATCTTCAAGTTCTTTTGCTAGTTTTATGAAATACTCATTGGTATGAACAGGCGAAGTCGTATAAGATATTGTAGCTTCGCAAATACCCCCGTATTTTTTGCAACTCTTTATAGCCTGCGCCATGTTTCTTGGGTCGTTGAGCGCGTCAAATATACGTAAAATATCACAGCCGTTCTCAATCGTCTTTTTAACAAACTCGTCTACAACGTCGTCAGCATAGTGCTTATATCCCAAGATATTCTGACCTCTGAAAAGCATCTGCAACTTGGTCTTTGGCATAGCTTTTTTCAACTTTCTCAATCTCTCCCACGGGTCTTCGTTGAGGAAACGTAGGCAAGAATCAAAAGTAGCTCCGCCCCAGCACTCAATAGAATAATAACCTGCGTTGTCCAATTTTTCGCACATTGGCAACATCTCGTCAAGTCTCATACGTGTAGCCGCTTGAGATTGGTGAGCGTCACGCAAAATAGTTTCTGTAATCTTAACCATAATTATATACCTCTTCTTTTATTATGCGCCGAAGATAGCAAGCAACACGCCTGCTGCTACGGCAGAACCGATAACGCCTGCTACGTTAGGTCCCATTGCGTGCATGAGCAAATAGTTGTTTGGATTTTCCTCTTGACCAACCATATGCGAAATTCTTGCCGCCATTGGCACTGCAGACACACCTGCCGAACCGATAAGCGGATTGATTTTTCCCTTAGAGAGCTTGCTCATAAGTTTACCGATAAGCAAACCGCCTGCCGTACCGAATGCGAATGCGAATACGCCAATCAAAATAATCAAGAGCGTCTTGGCATTCAAGAATACGTCCGCAGTAGCCTTACTACCTACGATTACGCCAAGCAATATCGTAATGATATTGATAAGTTCGTTTTTAGCCGTATTGGTAAGTCTTGGAACGACGCCCGACTCTTTCATGAGATTGCCAAGCATCAACATACCGAGAAGTGGAATTGCCGACGGCAAAATTATGCCCACGATTCCCGTAACTGCTATCGGGAAAATTACCTTTTCCGTCTTTGAAACGGGACGCAACTGCTCCATTACGATACCTCTTTCCTTTTTCGTAGTAAGAAGTTTCATAATAGGTGGTTGGATAACTTTTATAAGCGCCATATACGAATAAGCCGCGACTGAAATTGCAGGCAATAAATGCGATGCCAACTTGACCGTTACGTAGATTGCCGTAGGTCCGTCTGCTCCGCCGATAATACCTATCGCAGCGCCTTCTTCTCCCGTAAAACCGATATTGATAGCAATAATAAAGGTTACGAAAATACCAAGTTGCGCCGCCGCGCCCATTATCAATGACTTTGGATTTGCAATCAATGGACCGAAGTCTGTCATTGCGCCGATACCAAGGAAGATAAGCGGTGGATAAATTACCCATTCAACGCCTTTATATAGATAGAAGAACAATCCTTGGTCTGCAACGACTTCGTGTGCTACTGAAATATCCGTATATCCCGGAGCTAGCGCGCTAACAGCGTTTTCTATCGCTTGAACCTTGTGAACCATATCCAAGCTGTCAAAATTACCCACATTAGCTTCAATCCACTCCGATATTGCCGGAACTTTTTCAATTATTTCTGACAGAGTCAAACCGTCAAGTTTAACACCGCCAATTTCAATAATTTTTTGCGCGCCGTCAATTATGCCCGTAAATGTATATCCGTACGTACCATACAAGATATTATATGCGCCGGGAATATTTATAATAAACATGCCAAAACCGATTGCAAGTAGTAGATTAGGCTCAAACTCTTTGGCTACGGCAAGATATATAAGTACACACGCAATGGCCATCATAATGAGGTTTTGCCATATCGGTGTTAAAGACGTTACGAATCCTGTACTGCGCCACAAGTTTTCAAGCGATTTTACCATATCAAACGATTGAAGCGTCGTAATTATGTTAAACATTTTGCCTCCAATAAATCAATGATTATGCAATCGTACAAAGAACCGCTCCGGAATCTACGTTTGCGCCTTCTTGAGTAGAATAAGTGATTACACCGGAGCAAGGAGCGGAAATAGGAGTGTCCATCTTCATTGCCTCAAGAATAATAATTGCATCGCCCTCTTTCACCGTTGCGCCGTTACTAAAGCAAAGTTTCTTAACAAGACCGGGCATTTGAGATTTAACGGGCTTGCCGTTGCCGACCGGAGCTACAGCCGGAGTTGCTTGCGCAACAGGCGTCGCAACTTGAACTGGCGCAGATACACTGCTTATTGCGCCGTCAGTAGTCTCCTCTACTTCTACCGCATAGGTTTTACCGTTTACATTGATGTTAAATTTACGCATAATAATTCTCCTAAATACTTTTATTTATTGTGATTAAATTTCTTTTATTGAGCGAACTCTAAATTTGAGATTTGACTTATATGTTACGTCTTGCGTTTCGTAATAAGCCTGAATAGCCGTCATAATAACTGCCACGATTTCTTCATCATCCTCACCTGCCGTTTCTGTAACCGCAACATCTTGCTTGTTAGTCGTCTTGGCTTTTTTATTTGCATTTTTCTCTTTCAACTTGCCTACGCCTTGGAATATTAATCTCATTAGCGTAACGAAGATTATCAAAAGAATAAGCATTACGAACACGGTAGCTATACCTAGCACGGCTACTTGCAATCCTGTGAGTAATCTCTCTCCGAAAGTAGCTTTCAATATCTCTAAACTATCTTTAGCATTACCGCCAAAATTGAGAGGATGAATCATAAGCGTAATCAAGCCTGCAATCAACGCAACAAAAACTACGCAAATAATAACTGCTTTGATTATTTTTTTCTTTGACATAATCTTACCGCCTTTAGATTCCCAATACCATTAGCAAAGCTGACGCTAAATAAGGTCTTAAGTTGGTCGCTTCTATGACATTATCGATATAACCGTCCTTAGCCGCAACTATTGGATTGGATTGCATTTGAGCATATACCTCTTCTTCACTCTTGCCTTTGATAGCGATATTGCCCATTACTTTTTGGAAATATGCCATAGCTTTTGCCAAAGCATCAGAGTCTACGCCTTGCTTTTGCTCAAGCTCTTTAGCTGTCTTTTTAAGTTCTTTAAGCTGGTCTGTAGCTATAACTTTGCTCACCTGCATACCTACCGGCGCCACGACTGCATTTGACGTAGCCAAAGTATAGTCAAATCCCATAGCCTTGCTCATCAAAGCGCTGTAAGCGTAACCTACTGCATTGCCTACAGCTACGCCAATCTTCGCAATAGTGCTTGTAGCGATAGTCTTCATCAAAGCGTTGGTGCGTTTTGCAAAGCCTTGTACTTCCTGCTCCAACGTTGAATTTACACCAAGCGAATCAACGAGAGTAACCAGCGGAATGTTGTACGCTTCCAATTTCTCTACAAAAGAATTAGCCTTATCAAGACCTTCAATAGAAATATAGTCGCCTTCGGTTGCGATTACACCGACGGAAATACCGTTGAGTTTTGCAAGCGAACAGACGACTTCTGTAGCGTACGTAGGACAGTACTCCACTACGCTCTTTTGATCGAATATAAGTTCCGTTCTTTGTTTAGCGGAAATTTTCTTTTCAAGATTAGGATTTACTCTATTTGGATCGTCTTTAGCCTCAGCCTCGTCACTCAACAAAACAGAAGTAAGTTTTTGAAGCTGTTTAGCTAAATCTTTTTCGTCGTTGTAGAGGAATTGAGCAACGTCACTCTTTCCTTCGTACGCTTTATATCCAAGTTGAGCCTTGTAGTCAACAGGGAACGACTTAGCGTTAGACACGAGATACATCGGCGAGTTGACTGACATAACGGCGTCTTTAGACATAAAGACAAAATCTGCTCCTGCCACAAAAGTAGCCATCATACCTACCGCAACGCCCTTGACAATGCAAATGTGAGGCACTTCGTCGGCAAGCTCAAATCCGCCGGCAATAAGTTTTGCATAGCCTTCCATTACGCTTGCGCCCTCGCCTACTCTTGCGCCACAGCTGTCGATGATAGAAATAAGTGGCGTGCCTGCCTTGATAGCTCTTTGCATGCACTTGTAAATCTTATTGGCGTGAGCCTCGCTCAAACTTCCCTTTAGCACGTCGGCATTCTGCGCGAAAATATGCACCGGATTACCGCCAAGCGTAGCGTAACCTGTAACAACGCCTTCTCCCAATGCCTCGGTCGCGTCGTCAAAACTCTTGCCCGTAAGAAAAACATCGGTCTCAACAAAACTTTCAGCGTCGACAATGCTTTCGATAAAAGATTTGATATTCTTGGTAGCCTTGTCAATAGCCTTTACGCTAGCCGAGAGTGTATTGTTCTCCATATAAACCTCCAAAATATTGTATAGATAAATGATTTATTAACAAAATATTGCGCTAATCTCAAATTAGATGATAATTTAGGATATTGCTTTCAATCATAAAATATTATATTTGTTATCGATTTATTTTGCAAGTAAATTGACGTAAAAAAATCAATTAAATTTGATAAAATATTATAATAATTATAAATAAGGCGCTCTGCTAATGCAAAACGCCCTTAAGTCACATGTTTTTAAGATAAAAAACTTCGTCTTCGTTGAGATATCTGTAACCGCCCCTCGGCAATCCGCCCAATCTCAATTCGCCCACAGCTATCCTCTTTAAGAATTTAACTTCCCTGTCTACAGCCTCGAACATCTTTCTAATCTGACGGTTCTTACCTTCGGTAATCGTAACCTGTAATTTTGATTCTTCGTCCTTATACTCCAACAACTTAACTTTACATCTCTTAGTTTTTTCGCCGTCAACCATTACGCCTTTTCTTAACTGAGCTAATTTATGCTCTGGCATTTCGCCGTCAACCTTGACGAGATACGTCTTGGGTATTTCATAACTCGGATGCGTGAGTTTATACGCGAGTTCTCCGTCGTTGGTCATCAACAACATACCTTCGGTATCATAGTCAAGTCTGCCCACAGGAATAAGATGCGGAATATTTAAGTCTTGGAGATAATCGTATATAGTTTTTCTGCCTTTTTCGTCACTGACGGTAGTAATACAGCCCTTAGGCTTATAAAATAACACGTAAGCAAAATCGCTAGCAGGCTTAACTATCTTGTCGTCAAGCATAACGGTATCATTCTTTTCATTAATAGAAGAACCGAGTTCCTTGACGACTTTACCGTTTACCTTTACTCTACCTTCTTCAATTAGCTTGTCTGCTCCACGCCGTGACGCCACTCCCGTCGACGCTAAATATTTGTTTAATCTCTCCATTTTCAATGCTTACACGCATTTCTCCCGTATAAGCGGAAAGTTTGCGCAAAACTCCTATATCGTCAATTTCTTCCATATTAACAATATTTGCGCTAAAAAGCAAACGATTATCATTATAAAACTGCATTTTTCCTATAATCGAATTAGCGGATAGAGGTGTTTTTAGGTCTTGATTTATCTCAAAATAGCACTTGATGCCCATAATCTCGCCGTCTTTAAGCGGTAAAACAAGGTCGTTCTGCAAAGCTATATTATAGTTTTTACCTTCGATTTGCAAAGTTTGCAAAATATCCCCTTGTTTTCCGACTGTAACAGACGAATAATTTGCAAAGGCTTTATCAAAATTCAGCGCGCTGGTGTTATAATGGTCGTATACGTTGAGCACTACGCAAATTAATTGCATACCGTTCCTTTCGGCTGACGTAACCAAACAGCGCCCCGAATCTTTAGTATAACCCGTCTTAATTCCGTTTGCGCCGTCGTAAAGACTCAACATCTTGTTTTTATTGGCGAAATAGTAAGTCGGATGACTTGAATTTGCCTTAACGGTATACATTTTGCAACCTACAATTTCCTTAAAAGTATCGTTTTGCATAGCGACCGCCGATATTATAGCCAAATCGTAAGCCGAAGTATAGTGATTATCTGCGTGTAGACCATGCGGATTCTCGAAATGAGTATTCTCCAGTCCCAACTCTTTGACCTTATCATTCATCATTTCTACGAATTTTTCTACGCTTCCTGCGGTAGCTATTGCCAAAGCTGTCGCAGAGTCGTTACCGCTTCTCAACATAAGACCATACAATAAGTCCCGTATTGTCCATATTTCTTTACTCTTCAAATAGATAGAGGACCCCTCTACTCCTACCGCTTCGTCAGGTATGGTAAACTCACTGTCAAGATCTACGTTTTCTATTACAACAAGCGCAGTCATAATTTTTGTTGTACTCGCCATCTCCAATCTTACGTCTTTATTCTCTCCTAAAAGCACTCTCATAGTCGATGCTTCTACAACTGCCATTGAGTGAGATTTATTGACGTAAGATACTTCCTTGTCTTTAGAACCGCTAACATAATCGTTTGCGTTATTATTGTCATTTTGATTATTTGAGGATATAGCTTTGGAATTCGCAAAATTATAATCATTTGTAATATTAAACGCATTTGCAAAACTAAAAATTATATAATTAGTCAAAATTATAGCAAATATTATAAATATAATTTTGAAAACTGTTTTAATTGAGAAGTATTTACTCATTGCTTTTTGTCCTTTACTAAATTTATTGTAGCAGAAATCAAATCTTTCCACTTATCGGAACTAGTCTTTTCATCCACCTTAACCAGCATTGGCTGATTGTCGTAAAATACTAAAAATCCCATTGGCGACATTGAAATACCACCGCCTCCTCCGCCTGCGTATGGTTGAAGCTGTCCGCTTTTTATAGGCTGACCGTCTTTAGTTTGACCGCCTCCGCCTCCGCTAACAAAACCTACTGACACTTTTGCAAGCGGTATCGCCATAGTTCGATCATCAAGGTAAATAGGCTTAAAAATCATATCCTCACTTTGTACAAGTCCCTTTAAGTTATCAAAAGTACTATTCATAATCTCTTGTAGAGAGTTGTCGATATTGTCCATAGAAATTTTCTCCTTATTTTAATAATTTCAAGAATATTATGCGCAAATAATTAAAAATATTTTATACTTTTATCTTATATTTTCCTTTAATTAATATAGCGTATATTGAATAGAAAAAAAGTTTTATTATCGCTAAACCTCCGATCGCGCATGAGGCTTCGATTCCGTTAAATCTCCATTCATCACTGACGTTTTGAAGTTGAAAATCGGTAATTTTTAATTTATTACTATTAGTCGCCATCATAGTATTAGACATAAGCATAATTACTCCGTCCAATAATGCCCTGTTTTTAGCATCTTCGGAGTTTACCCCATAATTTACACTTAACTGTTGTATTGTTATCTCAGGTCTTTTACTCCATAAATTTGATACGTAAGCGCCTTTTCTCAATTTTTTCTTCTTTTTATTACTTTTATCTTCGTCGCTTTTAGTCATAATTACTTTTATCGGCTTTTTATTTATTTGATGATAAAATTTATTTTCGCATACAAATAATTTAATGCACAGCATTTCAATGTAATCCAAAACGTAACATTTGATGCAAATGCTCATATTGTTTGCGTCAAGTCTTATTGATATTCTGATACCGTATAAAATTACAAATACGACAGATTCCAGTAATATAACCAGTAAAAATACTAAAGCTAACCACCACATACGCATATTTTGCGTATTTTTGGTATATTTATTTAATTTTTCAATAAAAAACGGATATAGACTTAATCTATACCCGTTTTAACTGTTAAAAATCAATTATTACGTCACTATATTTTCATCATCGTCATCTACAGGCGGAGCTTCAACAACGTCGCTTGCGACTTCTCTTTCGACATAATCATCTCCGTTACCCTTCACAGTTTCCAGCTCTTCGCCCTGTAAAAATTCAGGTATTTCATTCATATCGATCATTTCATTAAGTTCTTCGTCGTTTTCGTCCTCAAATTTATCCCCCAAGATACGTTCTCTATACAAGCCCTCGGTCTGAATATTAAAGTTGCTGAACTCGACAAGACGGCGCATAATATCGTCGTAATCAGGCAATTCGTCCAAACTCTTTAACTGGAATTTTTTCAAAAACTCGTCTGTAGTGCCGTACAAAATAGGCTTACCTGGCGCGTCTTTGTATCCGCAAGTCTTTATCATGTCGATTTTAAGCAATACTCCCAACGCATAATCCGCGCTAGTACTTCTGGTATCTTCTATTTCAGCTCTTGTTATAGGTTGACGGTACGCTATAATAGCAAGTACTTCAAGCAAAATCTTGGACAGTTCTTTCTCTCTGACCGGTCGCAACATATCGCTGACGATTTCGCCATATTTACTGTTGGAAGCAAACTGCAACTTGTCGTTAAATATATCCAAAACAATACCGCTATCCCCGCTATACTTTTTTGCAAGTTCGTCAATAGCTGAATTCAAGTCCTTACGACTGACGTCTTCGGGAAGACTATTGAGTATTTCGCTTCTCTTCAAAGGCACTCCGGCTGAAAATAATATAGCCTCAAGAGTCTGTAATAAATTTTCCATATCAATATGCTTCCTCCGTCTGTTTCAATTGTTGCATATCCAAATTTTCTTGATCAACGCTATCGTTTAGCATAATCAATATATCGTCAGCAAAATTCTTTTGCATAACTGTTACTATCTGTTTCTTCATTAATTCCAAAAGAGCTTGAAAAGTTGTGATAACCTCACTCTTGGTAATATCTTTCTCAAAGAGATTATTGAATACGACAGATTTTTTTTCAATTACCACTTTTGATATATATTCAATCTTATCCGCAACGGTAAATCTATCTTTTTGAATCTTCTTAGTTGCCTGACGCTGTTCTTTTTCCGTCATTTGCAAAAGTATTTTACCGTACGCTTCAATCAGTTTGTCAAAAGAAAAGTCGTTGACTACGATTATAGCGTCGGCATTAGTAAACTTAGGCTTACGATAGAATTTATTCAACGTTTCTTTTTCCTTGAGTTTTACAGCTTGATTTTTGAACATTTCAAACATCAAAAGTCTGCGTCTTAACTCCATTTCAGGATCTAGAGCGTCTTCTTCATAATAATCTTCTTCAAACGTTTCTACAACGGGCAAACATGCTCGCGATTTGATTTCCAACAACGTCGCGGCAATAACTATGTATTCGCTGGCTTCTTCCATATCAAGTTTATCAACTTGCTCCATATGACGTATGTACGGATCGGTAATTTGAGCTAAAGGAAAAGTCTTAATATCATATCTACCGTCACGAATTATGAGCTCATATAAAAGTTCTATCGGACCGCTGAAGTCTTGAATATTGAGTATTATATTGTTTGCCGGATGACTTTTCTCATAAAAGTTTGCCATTTCTCACCCCAATAAAATTCCTTTCGGCAATCCGAAAATCAACTCGAATAGTCGACCAAGACCTTTGCTTGCAAGATTTATCATAGTTGATATAATATTCACTTGCGGAATAAATCTACCCAATACAAAGCAAATTAGCAACAGCGCAAGCATAACCTTAGAGCCGTGCTTATACATAAAGTTGACGTACTTATTATTGGGTTTTGCAAGCGTCTCGATTACTCTAAATCCGTCAAGCGGATATATTGGCAACAAGTTGAACACCATTAAAGCCACATTAAATGCAATCGTCAGTTGAAATAGGTACAACAAGAAATATACCAAATACGATACGCCCTTACTAATGCCACCGACAGTAATCAATATTTTCATAATTATTGCTAGACAAAGCGTACCAATAATAGCCATAATCAAGTTGTATGTTACGCCTGCCAATGCCGTAAGCACCATACCCTTTTTATAATTCTTGAAGTTCCTTGGGTCAATAGGCACAGGCTTAGCCCAACCAAATCCCACGAGCAACATCATAGCAAATCCTATCAAGTCAAAGTGTTTTGCCGGATTAGGCGAAAGTCTTCCCATAAACTTAGCAGTCTTATCTCCGTTCCAAAGCGCAACGTAACCATGCGATAGTTCATGCCCTATAATTGCAAAAATCATTGCAATAAGATATGCAATAATGCACAATATCGCCATACCAAAGCCAAGGCTTTGTACAATATCGCTTTGTGTTATCATTTGAATAAATGAAATCATTGCATCTCTCCTATCAACTACTAATATTCTAATTTAATCGTTGAACATAATTCTACTTTTATATTATAAAATAAAATCCCATTTAAGTCAATAATATACTTGATTTTTGACATTGATTTTATATTTGGGACAAACATAAGCTAAAAAATACGGAATTTTATTATAAATTCCGTATTTTCCCGTTATTACTTATATTTCTACTTTTACCATTCTCCCGTCACATCTTTTATGAAGTCTAGGAAAGTGCTCTTTTTAGCATCTTGCATTGCAATTATATCTACGCTATGCTCCTGTCCGTCAAGTTGGTAAACCGCCTTGCCGACTACGTCGCCCTTCTTTATAGGAGCTTTAATCTCTTCAGGTAACACTATCTGCAAATCTTCCGCAGACGCGCCAACCTTTGAGAATTTGGTTATATCTTCCGCGCAAGCAACCTCGATTGACTTAATAGGTGATTTCTTGACGTTAACGCTACCCATTACATCGCCTTTTCTGTAATAAATCTTATTAACGTAATTTGCAAAAGAATAGTCGAACATCGCTCTCACTTGATTAAATCTCGATTTACTGTCAGACCCACCAACCAATGTGGCAACAACTTTCATGCCGTTTCGCTCCGCGCATGCAGATAGACAGTGTCCGGCCTTATCTGTATATCCTGTCTTACCGCCCTTACAACCGCTATATTGCTTTATCAATTTATTGGTATTAACGAATTGCGTTATTCTTCCAGACGGATGTTGATAATCCTCCATCCACACGCTTGCATACTCAAAGTACTTGTCGTGATTCATAAGACTGCGTGTCATTATATTAACGTCTCTAGCCGTAGAATATTGCTCGCTTTCACACGGAAGTCCTGTACAGTTGGCAAACTTAGTATTTTTCATTCCAAGCTGTATTGCCTTTTCATTCATCATAGTAACAAAGCCGTCTACGCTACCCGCTATACGCTCTGCCATTGCGTAAGACGCGTCATTGGCAGATACTACTATTATACCTTTAAGCAAGTCGTTGACGCTATAACTTGCCCCTGCGTCCAAAAACATCTGACTACCGCCCATTGCGCTTGCTTGTGGAGAAATAGTTATCATCTCGTCATAGCTTAGTTTTCCTTCGTCAATGGCTTCAAATATAAGATTTGCAGTCATTATCTTAACCATACTTGCAATTTCGTGCTTTGCGTCCGCATTATACTCATATAGCACTTCGCCCGTATAGTACTCGGTCAAGCACTCGCCAAATCCATTTGGTTGAAGAGGCAAATCACCTGTAGCCATTGTATCGCACGATGCGCCTGATTTCATACCCATAGGGAAAACGATAAGCAATGCTAAAACCATAAGCAAAGAAGTAAATAAAATTTTCTTTTTCATATCAAACTCCTAATTATTGTTTTACCCTAGTGTGTCGCAAGAAACAATTTTTATGCCAAAATTACAATTTAAGACATATATTTGCCTTGAATATGTATTAGAATTTACATATGGATCAAAAAATTTACTCATATATGTTATCAATAGGACTGCGTCCCAAATGCTCGGGCTACAAATATATTTTTGACCTTGTAAAAATACAAGCTTGCGGAACCGATATATTGCCCCTTAAACTTAACGGCTACATCGTATTGTCAAAAAAATACGGCAAATCCGTTAGCGCTATAGATAAAAATATACAGAATTGTATTTCTAAAGCATGGTTAGACGGCGACGTAGAAGATCTTTACAAAGAATTTGGCAACACTATCGACATCGACAAAGGCAAGCCAACTTCAAAGCAACTGATAATGCATATATGCGATAGAATATTATCTGTCTAAATAATTTGTCATATTTTGTCAGCAATGCAAATAGAATTTAATATAAATTCCAAAAAGGCAACAGTATGGCAAAAAAGAACAAATTCAAACTAAACAAAGGCGTCGCAACTCCGTTTATCAAAAACTTCTTTAGAGATAATAAACTGTTTTTGATTACGTTTTTCGGACTATATTTAACTATATTTGGTATTTCAATATTTATTGTATACCGCTATCAAGAGCAACTGTGTCATAACAACTACTATCAAATGTTGCTTGAAGGCAACTACAACTATTTTAAGGTTACGCTAAAGTACATATTATTTAATATACTCTTTGCATTTTGCGCAATGATAACTTATCGCAAAAAATTCGCTTTTGCATTTATGTACTTTGTCGTTACGTTCATAGCCTATCGTCTTGCCGTCAACATAGTAGGTAGCTGGCAAGATTGCAATTTGATAATCAATATCCTTAATTCAGTCTTTTTCTATTTTCTTATCACTACTATCTACGTAATTACTATAGTATTGATAATCTGTCATATCAACACCAATTATCTATACTGCAATGACAGATGTCCCACGACTTTGAAAAGCATATTTAAGTTTTCGGCAATAACAACGCTCATTACATCGCTATGTATTGTTGTCTGCACTGTAATTTTGCCATTGATATTAAGTAAAATACTGTTTTAATACTTAATAGGTTATATTATTTTGCTTAAGGACTATAAAATGAATAGGTCATTTGTGTCAAAACATTTTTTAAGTAATCAAATCCACGTAGCATACAAGATTTGAAAAAGAAAAAAAGGAGTACCCTTTCGGATACTCCTTAAAACAATTATTTTGCGTATTCAACTTGTCTAACTTCTCTAATGACGTTGACTTTAATTTGCCCGGGATATTCAAGTTCGGCTTCAATCTTCTTAGCAATTTCTTTTGCCATAAAGGTTGTCGCTTCGTCGTTGACCACTTCAGGTTTGACGATTACTCTAATTTCTCTACCCGCCTGTATTGCATAAGACTGTTCTACGCCGTCAAAGGAATTCGCAACTCCTTCCAACTTCTCAAGTCTTTTAACGTAGTTTTCAAGCGATTCTCTTCTAGCTCCCGGTCTTGCTCCCGAGATTGAGTCTGCGGCTTGAACTATAATAGCCTCTAGAGTCTGAGGTTCAACGTCGCCGTGGTGAGCCTCGATTGCGTGAATCACGCTTCGTTGTTCCTTGAACTTCTTAGCAATTTCTACGCCTATTGTTACGTGAGTGCCTTCGACTTCATGATCGACAGCTTTACCTATATCGTGCAACAATCCTGCTCTCTTAGCAATCTTCACGTCTGCGCCCAATTCGGCGGCCATCATTCCTGCCAAGTAACTTACTTCCAAAGAGTGCTTGAGCACGTTTTGTCCGTAACTGGTACGATATTTTAATCTACCAAGCAACTTTATTATCTCCGGATGCAAACCGTATACGTTTGCTTCAAACGCAGCGTTTTCGCCTGCTTCTTTCATTTGTTGCTCTATCTCTCTCTTGACTTTCTCGACTGTCTCTTCTATCTTTGCAGGATGTATTCTTCCATCCGAAACCAATCTCTCGATAGTCAACTTTGCAATCTCTCTTCTCACAGGGTCAAATCCCGATACTGTTACTACGTCCGGAGTATCGTCGATAATTAAGTCAACGCCCGTGGAATTCTCAATAGCTCTTATATTTCTACCTACTCTACCGATAAGTCTGCCCTTCATGTCTTCATTAGGCAACTCAACGACAGATACGGCAATTTCCGACGCGTGGTCGGCTGAACATCTCTGAATTGCAAGACCGATGATATTTTTTGCCTTTTTATCAGCCTCGTCCTTTGCCTTTTGCTCAATTTCCTTAACTTTAACGACAGCGTCTTTCTTTGCTTCGTCCAAAAGCTCGTCCATGAGTATTTGCTTCGCCTCGTCTTGCGAAAGTTTTGCAACCTTTTCAAGTTCCGACAACATGTTTGCATGAGCGTTTTGCAACTCTTGCTCAATTTCGTCCAGTTCTCTTTCTTTGCTCTCTAATTGTTTCTTCTTTTCGTCAATTAAATCAGATTTTTTATCAATAGCCATTTCTCTTTTGATGAGCTGATCTTCTCTTTGAGCAACTCTCTGTTCGTTTCTGGCTATTTCCGCTTTCTGCTCTCTTGACTGATTGTCCAACTCCTTGCGGAGTCTGTTCTGCTCTTCTTTTACTTCCTTGAGATATGTTTTAGATTCGTCGCGAGCTTCCTTTTTCATTCTCTCGCACTCTTCCTTAACACCGCCGACTGTTTTCTTCGTATACGACTTATATATCAAAATGCCTATTCCTATACCGCCACCAAGACATAGTATGACAGCAAGCACAAGACCTATAGCCCATCCTATATTTCCGTTTCCGTCTGCTCCAAGGAGAAAATCAAAGCAATTCATACTGAATTTCATCTTTGCCTCCTATATTAAATTGTTAAGTTTCAACATAAAAATATTTATGCAAGTTAATTATAGCCTATTTATTGCAGTAAAGTCAATAGTAATTATATCAATATTTTACTATTCTTGAGCCTTTTGCATAATCTTAGACCTAATTTCCTCCGCGACTTCAGGATTGTCGTCAAGGTACTGAATAGTCTTATCTCTGCCTTGCCCTATCTTCTCGTCATTGTAGCTTATCCAAGAACCGCTCTTTTTCAAAATATCCATAGCTACGCCCATATCTACTAGGCAACCGTTGGCGGAAATGCCTTTTCCGAATATGATGTCGAATTCTGCCGTTTTGAACGGAGGCGCAACTTTATTTTTGACGACCTTCGCCTTTGCTCTACTACCTATAAAATCGCTTCCGTCTTTTATAGCGTCGCCTTTGCGCACTTCTATTCTTATACTTGAATA
This sequence comes from Clostridia bacterium, assembly GCA_029060065.1. Classification (GTDB taxonomy): domain Bacteria; phylum Bacillota; class Clostridia; order Christensenellales; family UBA3700; genus RACS-045. The sequence goes on from JAIDUT010000070.1 coordinate 21,541, forward strand.
GAACTTCAGAGCTTTACCGCCGGGAGTTACTTCAGGATTACCGAACATTATACCGACTTTTTCTCTTAATTGATTGATAAAGATTACGCAAGTCTTTGTCTTATTTATTATTGCCGTCAACTTTCTTGCCGCTTGTGACATCAATCTAGCTTGAAGTCCGATTACCGACTGTCCCATTTCGCCTTCGATTTCCGCCTTTGGCGTCAATGCTGCTACGGAGTCTACTACAATAATATCCATAGCGTTTGTTCTAACCATTGTTTCCAATATGTCCAACGCCTGCTCTCCACTGTCAGGTTGGCTGACGTAAAGGTCTTTGACATTTACGCCGAGCTTCTCCGCATATATGGGGTCAAGCGCATGCTCTGCGTCGATAAACGCAGCCAAACCGCCTTCCTTTTGGCAAGACGCAATTGCGTGTAAAGCAACGGTAGTCTTACCCGAGGACTCAGGTCCATATATCTCTATAATTCTGCCCTTTGGTAAGCCTCCGACGCCAAGAGCCATATCAAGAGTCAAACAGCCTGTGCTAATTACGTCTATATTTTCTATCTCTCTATCGCCAAGTCTTATGATAGAGCCTTTACCGTATTGTTTTTCAATCTTTGCGATGGCGTCTGCCACAAGTTCTGATTTCTCTTTTTCAACGACTTTCTTATCTTTTTCCATAATAATACCTCTTAAAGTTCTTTTATATTTTTAAGCGCTAAATACAGCGCCGTGTTTGTAACACACTTTCTTATTTCGTTCCTGTCTTTATCGAAGAACATATCGTATATTTCAATTCCGTATCTATTGCCGATTGCAATATATGACAGACCTACGGGAGTATCGTAATCGTCGCTCAACGGACCTGCGCAACCTGTGGTAGCGATTGCCAAGTCTATTTCGTTGTTTTGCAAAAGTCCTTGCGCCATTTCCCTAGCGACAGCTTCGCTTACTACGCCGTTTTCCTCTATTGTCGCAAGTTTAACGTGAAGCCTACGCACCTTAGATGATACGTCGTAGGTCACGAATCCCTCATACAATACAGAACTGCTTCCCGATACGTCTACCAATCTCGAACATATCATACCGCCGGTCAATGACTCTGCAACTGCAATTTTTGCGCCTTTGTTTCTAGCATTCTCAATAACGCATTGCTCCAACGTAGTATCATAATTAGCGTAAACATTTTGTCCTAATGTATCAAGAATCATATCCAAAATTCTTTGGTAATCGATATCGCTTGCGCTCTTATTGATAAGAGTAAGTTTGCAGTCGAGATTGAGCTGTTTGAAGTCCAAACTTACGCCGTCTACGTCAGCCAGTTTCTTGCATTTGGCAAGCATTTCGGCGTCAATATCAAAGGCTTTGAGTACACAGTAGTTCTTGCAAGTTTCTATCATATTTCCCTCCTATTCTTCCACAACTTGACCAAAATAATCAATCCCGTCTACGTTGTGAAGTTTTACCTTGTAAATTTTACCTATCTCCACAGGTTTATCCGAATAGAAAAATACCTTAGTATCTATCTCCGGCGCGTCGTAACTGCTTCTTCCGTAAAAGAGTTGCAAGTCATAATCTATGCCCTCGTATATTACGTCAACCACACTGCCTATTCTATCCTTGAGTTTGTCCGCCATTATATTTTCTTGCAGAGAATATAATTCTTCCTGCCTTTGTAATTTGACTTCTTCGTCAATCTGTCCGCTCAGTCTGCTTGCGGGCGTACCGTCCTCCATTGAGTAAGCGAAGAAACCGCACCTATCGAGCTTTGCCCAAGAGATAAACTCTTTAAGTTCGTCAAAATCCTCTTGCTCTTCTCTTGGAAATCCTACGATAAAAGTCGAACGAATAGTAAAATCGCCGTGCTTTCTTATCATAGCTATGAGGTCGACGATTTGCTCTTTCGTCACCTTTCTATTCATCAATTTAAGGATTTTATTACTCACGTGCTGACAAGGTATGTCGATGTATTTACAAATCTTAGGATTACTTGCCATATACTCGACAAGTTCTTCCGTGACTTGTTCGGGATACAAATACAAAAGCCTAATCCACTGCACGTCCAACTTTGACAGTTCTTTTAGAAGGTCTATCAACTTAATTTCACCGTAAAGGTCTATACCGTATCTCGATACGTCTTGAGCAACTATTATCAACTCGCTTATACCGTATTCTTTTACAAGTGATTTAGCTTCATCGACTATATCCTCGATTTTTCTTGAAGTATATCTGCCACGAATATTAGGTATGGCGCAATATGTACACTTGTTGTCACACCCCTCGGCGATTTTTAAGTACGCGTAATGATACGGCGTAGTCAAAACCCTTTTTGAAGAAAAAGCTCGAGCGTCCTTATCGTTGGCGTAACACCTTTCACTTTGACCTTCCACCATATTTTTTATTAACAAAGGCAACTTATGATAGTTGGCCGTACCCAAAAACATGTCCACTTCTGAAAATTCTTTCTCAAGGTCTTCCATATATCTTTGAGCAAGACAACCTGTTACTACAAGATATTTGCATTTGTCTTTTTTATACTCTGCCATTTCGAGTATAGTGTCTATAGCTTCTTGCTTAGCGCTGTCGATAAATCCACAAGTATTGACAATGATTATAATAGCTTCGCTAGGTTCTCCTGTTAACTCGTAGCCGTCGTCTTGAAGATACGCAAGCATATTCTCACTGTCAATACGGTTCTTATCGCACCCTAAAGATATAAGTCCTATCTTCATTATTTATCCTCTTCTTCAACGACTTGAGTTGCGCACTCCTGCTCAAGTGGCTTCTCTTCTTTCTTTTCGCCAAAAAAAAGTTTTGAATTCTTGACGATATAGTTAATTCCCGAAATCACGGTAACTATCGTTGCTAATACAAAGAATGCCGTACCGATATATCTAAGTATAGTACATGCATAAGCGGAATTTCGCGAATACAACAAAAACGATAGACCGCACAGCGTCGTTGCCGTCTTTACCTTCCCTAGTTTATCCGCCGCCAAAGCAACTCCCTTAAGCGCAGAAACTTGACGCAACACTCCTATCATAAACTCTCTGGCTATTATGATAACCGAACATATTAAAGCAAGATATGGAATATCGCTTACGTAATTACCGTCTACCAATATAAACAGCGCCGAAGCTACGAGCACTTTATCGGCAATAGGGTCAAGAAGTTTTCCCAAATCGCTGACCATATCATACTTACGAGCGATGTATCCATCCAAATAATCCGTAATGGACGCTATAACAAATAACGATGCTGTGATAATAAATATATATTGGTTTAATTCCTGCAAACAAAAACTCAGCAAAATCAACGGTATCATTACCAATCTGACTATCGTAATTTTAGTCGGCAACGTCATCGATGTATTTTTACTCATTTATCTACTCCTTATAATTCTAATTCTCAATTACTCCTCAGCGTCGTCACCGCCGTTCAAACGGGCATTCTCGATAATCTCATCTACTTGCTCCTGATTGAGTAGACATATGCACTTAGAGCCTTGCTTCTCAATATATCCGCACGCCATAAGCCAATCGTATATCTTTCCGCCCCTTGCAAAGCCTATCGCGAAAGCTCTTTGCATCCAAGATATCGATACGTTGTCAATGCCAACTATTCTCTTGAGAACGTCGGGACATAAGTCGTCCGGGAAATCGAATTCTTTTATTTTTTCAAGAGCTTTAGCTCCCACCGACTCTTCTTTCTTAGGTTCGGATATAGACGCTATCTCCGCTTCGATAGTTTCGTCGTAGTAAGCAGAATTGTGGCTTACAATGTCTCTCATTATATTTTGTATTTCCATATCGTCGATAAACGGATTTTGCAATCTTATCATATATCTCGACTTGGTAGTTTTGACAAGCATATCGCCCTTACCCAGCAAATCTTCTGCTCCTATGCTGTCGAGAATCGTTCTACTGTCCGTACCGGTGGTAACGGCAAAGGCAATTCTCGTAGGCAAGTTGGCTTTGATATTACCAGTGATAACGTCAACTGACGGTCTTTGCGTAGCCAATATCAAGTGTATTCCGCATGCTCTTGCCTTTTGCGCCAACGTCAAAACGTAAGTTTCGAACTCTTTTGCATGCTCGCTCACCATAATATCGCCGACCTCGTCGATAATAGTGACTATATACGGAATAGTTTCGCCTGCGTCAATAACTTCTTTTGTAGCATTGTAGCTCGAAATCTTTGCCACGTAACGCTTTGCAAACAACGCATATCTTCTCTCCATTTCCGCGCACAGCCATTTGAGAATGCCAAGCGACTCTTTAGGAGTATTGTAAATCTTCGGCGTTAGCAAGTGCGGAAGAGCTTGATATTTGCTAAACTCTACTCTCTTGGGGTCTACAAGAATAATTCTCAACTCTTCGGGAGAATACTTGTATATAAGCGAACAAAGCATAGTATTTAGACATACGCTCTTACCGCTACCTGTACCGCCGGCAATAAGACCGTGCGGGAAGTCCGTCAAATCTTCATAATGGCAGTTGTTATCAACGTCTTTACCTAAAGCAAAGTATAGACCGCCTTTTTTATTTTTGAACTTTTCGCTTGTCAAAAACTCCTTAAGACCGACAGTCTTACGAACTTTGTTTGGCACTTCTATACCGCAAAGCGATTTTCCCGGAATCGGAGCTTCGATTCTCGCTGTCTCTACTGCTAATGCCATAAGGATATTATTTAGCTTAGACGGTATTTTATCTACCGACAATGTTTCGGGAATTTCAAATTCATATCTCGTAACCGACGGTCCGCTGACAATATTCTTTACGTGCACTTCAATACCGAAGTTACCGTAAGTTCTCTCTATAATTCGCGTCCTCTCCATGAAGTCCTCGTTGTCGTCAACATCAGGAACGTAATCATTGAGATTATCTATGCTAGGCGGAATATACGGAGTAATAACTCTCGGCTTGCTTTCTTTCTTATCCTCATCGCTTGACTCGGTTGACTTCTTATTTTGTCCGTTGTCAATAGTAGGATTTACCTGTTTCTTTTGAGTAGCTGACGGCTCGGAATGTTTTGCAACTATAGGCTTCGGCTTATCGTAAGTAGTCTGGAAATACCCGTCGCTATTTTCTACAGGTTTGTCAACTTTGACGTCGTCCGTAGCATGATAATTGCTCACAGGAGAAGGCTCGCTCGCCTCTTTTTCTCTATTCATGCGAGCAATGTACTCGTCCATACTCTCTTCACGTCTTGTCTCCGTCCTATCTTGGACTTTCTTCTCTTCAACTTTATTTTCTTCGATTTTCTTCTTTTCTACCTTCTCGTTAATGCTTTCTTCTACGGCATTTATCTTTTTATCTTCTGCAGTATTCTCAACGTCTTTTTCAACTCCCGTAGGGAATTGGAAATTGCTCAAATCCGTCTGCTCGTTAGAAGAACTCAATATGCGGTCAAGTCTTTCTTCGAATGACAATGCTTCAGTAGTATTCTCAACTTGCTCGTTTTGAACTACAGGCGATTCTTCTTGACCTTTATCGTCCTGTTGTTTATTCTCTTTGCGCATTTGAGAATAGTAAGACGGAATGTGTCCGTTATCTAAATAATCGTTGCTAGTACGGACATTAGACTGGAATCTCTCGTAAATAGACTGAGTTCTCTCTCTTTGCGACATTTGCGGAGGTTGTTGCTCTGGCTGATTAGGTTCTTGAGTTAAAGGTGCGTTTGCCCCTTCGTCAATAACGTTGAGTCTTTGACTGCCGTCGATACCCAAATAATCTCTTTGCACGCTGTTGATGGTAGCGGTATTTTCTGCGCTGTTCACGTCCTCGCTTGCATAGATAAACTCACTGCGCGCTACTTCGTTTCTTATCTCTTGCGTGTCCAGAATAAGTTGGGGGTCTGCCTGCGTATAATTTGGCATATACTCTCCCATATCCATCCCGATATTGAATTGACTGACCTCATTAGGTTTATCACTGGCGATATTTACGCTGTCAATAGGCTGATAGTCGTTAAGCCTGTTTTTATCTCCTCTTCTAAACAATCTTTCTCCAAGGTTTTTACCCTTGACAGTCTGATTGTTAAGCGACTGAGAATGATCTTGATTATCCACGTTGTAAACGTTAAGGTTTGAGTGACTGACCCCTCTCACCTTCTTAGGCTTTTTAGATAAAATATTAATATCAATGTCGACTTGCAATAGAATTGCGATAGCAATTAACCCCACGGTAATTATGCCATTAGCCACCAAAGTCAAAATATAAATATGCTTAGTAGCAAATAGGTACAAGAATATACTTGCTAATGCTCCGCCTGCCGTATCTGCTCCTTTATAAGAAGAAGATATATAATTACCCCAACCGTTTAGCGCGTAGCCGTGCGAACCTATAACGTGCGCGAACGTAATAGTTGTAACTACTATCAACGAATAGACAAATATAATCTTTTTGCTCTGTTTTACCCTAAGATTCAGAATATAGAATATGCCAAGTACCGTAAGAGCAAGACTGTAACCGTATATAGCGTAACCGAAAATTCCTACCAAAAAGTTAGTGACGGCTTGTCCGGCTTTACTAAATGCTCCCAGTAAAATCAAATCTAAAACAAAAAATATCAACGTTATTACAATACCGTTAACTCTTCTGCTACTTTTCTTCTTTGCGGGCTGATTGTTCTCTTCTTGAGTTTTTGCCATTAAAGTTCTCCTTATAATCTTTTAGATTATACTCACACTTTCCATCCAATCTAACTATTTAAGATTATAGCACATTATATTGGTAAATTTCAATAATTTTATAAGCAATTATATATTTTATATAGAGAATTTAGCAAGAATACCAGAAATTAAGCCTAATGTACAAATATTTACACATTAAATTTATGGAATAAAGCATTTAAGCTATTATAGATAATGATTGATTATAAAATAAGGCAATAGTAAGCACTATTGCCCATAACTAAACGGTGGATATTCGGTACATTTTCAAATAAGACCGTTTAGGTCA
>JAIDUT010000071.1 GCA_029060065.1 Clostridia bacterium
AAAAGTATACTTTATTTGGAATTTTTCAACACGCGTTGAAGTTCGACAAAATTCGCATGTCGAAAGACTTGCAAATCTGTCATTTCGAGCGTAGTCGAGAAATCTCAACCGATAAAAGTCATACTTATAGGACACTATATGGAAAAATGCAAAAACAAAAAGAAAATACTAACACTTTTGACAATAGCGCTTACTGTGGTCATAGTTTTATCTTGCGTAATTGGAATATTTGGGAAAATTTCAAATTTTAATATAGGTAATGATGTGTTGGATAATAATAGCATAACGCCGACCTCTCGTCCTATCATATCAAATACAGGATCGTTGAGTAGTTTTGCTGACGGCGCAAAATACGTGTTTACCGATAAAAGCAAAATAGACGGATTTAGAGCGGGAACTGAACAATATGATATAACAACAGTAGAAGTAGACACTTCTGAGACTATTGGTACGCAAAAGAATCCTTATGTAATAACTTCTACAAACGAGTGGGAGATATTTGTCAAACGAATGGAAACTGACGCCACTCGTGGGAGCGGACAGTATTTTGTATTAGGCGGAGATTTGGACTTTGACGGCGTGACATTCCACCCGGTAAGATTTTTTAGCGGAACGTTTTACGGACTTGGATATTCGATAAAAAATATTACTTGCGCCACATGGCAATACTATAACGGCAATACGCTCACAAATATAGCGTCCACAACTTATTCTTTTGGACTATTTTGTAGGCTTACGGACGCTACAGTAACCGATTTGATAGTAGATAACTTTAGTTACCAAAACATGCCACTAACATCAGAAATTGGTACTGATCGTGCTTCTTTTACAGGTGGAATTGCAGGGATGTCTTCGGGAAATGATTTTGTGCTGAATTGTCATACCGTAGGAGAAATTATTTCTACTATCAAATATAATACATGGATACCGATTGGTGGAATTATAGGCGGAAAACATAATACAGGAACTGCTACAAATCCTCTATTGATATATCGTTGTTCAAGTGAGCTAGACGCATCACTTAGTGGTTTAAGTAGTTCCTCAACTGCATCATCTGGTCCGTTGGGCGGTGGTATTTTGGGTGATGGTTATAACGGCATACGCAATTGGACTATGTATATGTATGATTGCGTTTCGAATTTAAGGTTTACTACCAGTTCTCTTCATTACATTGGAGGCGCAATGGGGTTAGCTTATTATGTTACTTATATGGAAAACGTTGTTTGTTCTTTGGATATTATTTCTTCGGCAGATCGTCGTAGCGGTGCTTTGATGGGATCATATACTCTTGGCACCAAATATCTTAAGAACTGCTATTCAGATGGAAAAATAGGTTCAAATTCCAGTAACAAATTTTCTATGGAATCTGTACATGGAAGTGCCCAAATAACATCTTCCAACGGTAATGCAAGTAATATTAATCAAGTTAAAAGCTCTAGCGCTTATGCAAGTACTGGCGGTGGCTCGGGTTATGGCGATTGCTTATCGAACTATGCCGGCGAGCCTCATGAATTTAGCAATTCTGACCTTATGTTAGCTTCTGCAAAGACGTTTTTCTCTGGTTCTCAATATTCCAACATATGGGATACGAGCAAAATAGGCGGTTCTTACGACCCTGATAATTCGCCTGTACGAAACTACTTGGTAGCAACAATTACGTTTAAGAATTTATTAAGCGGAGATAAAGAAGAAGACATAGCAAGCGTACCTACTGACGATTATATGCAAGGCGATGTATTGCCAAGCGCAAGCAATAATGCAAATTTTGCAAGTTATATAGCATCAAA
>JAIDUT010000072.1 GCA_029060065.1 Clostridia bacterium
ATTAAATGACGAATTTAGGTGGTACAGCGTTAATACGCCCTAATTATAGGGGCGTGTTTTTTTATTAAAGTGAGGTAAATATGAAAGAAAAGATTGCAAAACTTATCGAAGAAGCAAAGTCGGCTATAGAGAATAGCCATACGCTTGCATTTATCAATAACGTCAAAGTTAAGTATCTCGGCAAGAGCGGAGAGTTGACAGGTCTTTTGAGAGGTATGAAAGATCTTCCGCCGGAGGAAAGACCTCTTGTCGGTAAATACGTCAATGAAGCTAGGGACGTAATTACTCAGTTGACCGATGAAAAGACCAAAGAACTTACTCAAGCTGAGATGGATGCTAAAATGCTTGAGGAAGGCGTTGATATTACGCTTGAAGGTAAGGGCGAGGAAAGAGGAAGTCTGCACCCTTGCACTTTGGTAACCAACGAGGTCTTGGATATATTTACTTCGCTGGGTTTCACTCTTGGTGAAGGTCCTGAAGTTGAGTTCGACAAGTTTTGCTTTCAAATGCTAAATATTCCGCCGGACCATCCGGCAAGAGATATGCAGGACACTTTCTATATTACGGACGATATACTTTTGCGTACGCATACGTCTTCAATGCAGACGCGTACTATGATAAATACTAAGCCACCTATCAGAATAGTATGTCCGGGCAAAGTGTATAGACCTGACGATGACGCTACGCACTCGCCAATGTTCCAACAAATAGAAGGACTTGTTGTTGATGAGAATGTTACGCTATGCGACCTTAAGGGACTTTTGGAAACCTTTGCTCAAAGACTGTTTGATAAAAAGACAAAAGTTAGGTTCCGTCCGTCGTTCTTTCCATTTACTGAACCTAGCGTTGAAGTTGATTTGACGTGTTCGGTATGTCACGGCAAAGGCTGTAGAATATGCAAAGGAACAGGTTGGATTGAAGTACTCGGCGCAGGAGTTGTTAATCCTAAAGTATTGGATAATTGCGGTATCGATAGCAAAAAGTATAAGGGCTTGGCGTTCGGTATGGGAGTAGAGAGAGTTGCTATGATTAAATACGGTATTCCTGATATGAGAATCTTATTTGAAAATGACGTAAGATTCTTAAAGGAATTTAAGTAGGAGGTTGAGGTATGAAAGTTTCATTGAGTTGGTTAAAAGATTTTGTAGATATAGACGTCACAGTAGAAGTACTTGCGGACAAACTTGTGAGCGCGGGCTTTGAAGTTGAGGAAATTATAGATGCTAGCGCAAGTATGAAAAACGTTGTCCTAGGCAAGATTGTCAAACTTGAAAAACATCCCGACGCAGATAAATTGCAGATATGCCAAATCGACGTCGGCGCTAAAGAACTCGTACAGATAGTTACCGGAGCGCAAAATGTAGCAGAGGGTGACCTTGTGCCAGTAGCTTTGGATAACTCCTTGCTACCTACGGGGCAAGTAATCAAAAAGGGAAAGTTGCGCGGTGTGCCGTCTAACGGTATGCTGTGCTCCGGCGAAGAGTTGAAACTTACGGAAGAGGAATATGCAGGCGCAAGTGTACACGGAATTTTGATAATGAATAGCGAAAATTATCCGTTGGGAACTGATTTGAACGTAGTGCTTGGTAATGACGACGTCGTACTTGACATCGGTATAACAGCTAATAGATCGGATTGTAACAGCGTGCTTGGAATAGCTAGAGAAGTAGCCACCGTACTTAAAAAACCGTTGAAAATGCCTGAAATATATTTTGAAACCGATAAAAGTATTAAGGTGGGCGACTTCATAGATGTTGAAGTACAGGATAAAACTCTTTGTCCAAGATATATGGCAAGCGTAGTGAAAGATATAAAGATTCAAAGTAGTCCCGAAATCATTCAAAAAAGACTCAAATCTATTGGTCTGCGTCCGATAAATAATATTGTTGACGTGACGAATTACGTCTTGATTGAGATTGGTCAACCTATGCACGCATTTGACAAAAACTATTTAGAAGGCGGTAAAATCATTCCAAGAAGAGCTGTTAACGGTGAAAAGATAGTTGCTCTCAACGAAAAAGAATATGAACTTGACGATACCATGCTCGTAATTTGCGATGCAAAAAAACCTTGCGCGGTTGCAGGTATTATGGGTGGGCTTAACAGCGGAATCAATGAAAATACCAATACCATTGTATTTGAGTCGGCAAAATTTCTGAGAGATAATATAAGAAGAACTTCAAGGAAGTTGAATTTGCGTTCGGATTCTTCATACAGATATGAGAGAGGTATCGACTTCGACTCGCAAAGATTGGGAATTATGCGCGCTTTAACTTTGATTTATAAGTACGGTTGGGGTAAGATAGCCGACGGAATAATCGACAGGCTATCGCATGACCTCAAGCAAAGCGTAGTAGTGACAAGCGTCGAGGAAATCAACGGTATATTGGGAATTGACGTACCGTCAGAAACAGTATTGGAGATTCTCAACAGCTTGCAAATTGAGAGCAGTATCGATAAAGACGGCAGACTTACTTGTGTGTGTCCGGCTTTCAGGGACGATATTGAGAACGCTAATGACCTTGCTGAAGAAGTAATTAGACTTTACGGATACGATAAAGTCAATAGTACTTTGCTTAAAGGCGGAAATCAAACTCTCGGCGGTAAAAATCGCCAAGAAATGAATATTGATATTATAAAAGATATATGCGTAAGCCGTGGAATGAGTGAAACTTTGACATATTCGTTTACAACGCCTAAGTGTTTTGACATATTAAAGCTAAAAGAAGATGACGCTAGACGAAATTGCGTCAAACTTCTTAAACCGCTTGGCGAAGATTTATCAGTAATGAGAACTACTTTGGCATACAGTATGATATCAACGCTCGCAAGTAACTTCTTAAAAAGCAATAAAAGAGCTAAATTGTTTGAAATCGCAAACGTATATTTGCCTAAGAGCATGCCTGTGACGGAACTTCCCACGGAAGTAAATATGCTTGCTTTGGGTAGATACGGTGAAGGCGAGGATTTCTTTACAATGAAAGGCGTTGTAGAGGTAATACTCAAAAAATTTGGAATTAAGGCTGAATATAAGAGAGCTAATATAACTTATCTTCACAAAGGCAGAAGCGCGGATATTTGCGTAGGTGATAACGTAGTTGGATATTTGGGCGAAGTTCATCCGGAAGTTGCGAAGAGTTTTGACGTGTCTGAGAGAATGTATATTGCCGAAATTAATGTCGATATGTTAAATAAGTTGGCTGACTATAGTTATAACTTCACGGCAATATCAAACTATCCGCCGATTGAAAGGGATATAGCAATAGTAGTAGACGAAGAAGTTTTGGCTGGAGATTTGCTTGCCTGTGTGAGAAAAGGCGGTGGGAATTTACTTGTAGATACGAATATATTTGATATATACCGTAATGAAAACGCGCTTGGCAAAGGTAAGAAGAGCGTGGCTATATCTTTAGTGTTCCGTCTGGCAGACAGAACATTGACAGACGATGAAGTAAACGCTAAGATAAATAGAATACTGACTAAACTGTCCAGTGAATTTTCGGCAGTTCAAAGATAATTAAAAATGTTGGAAGTATTAGCTCCGGTCGGGAATATAAGTTCTTTGAAAGTGGCAATATATGCCGGCGCAGACGCGGTGTATTTGGGGCTAGACTTGTTTAATGCCAGAATTAAGGCAGATAATTTCAACAAGGATAATATCGCCTATTGGGTGAATTATTGTCATATGTTCGGCGTTAAGGTATATTTGACTTTTAATACTAATATCAAACAGTCCGAGAGAGAAACATTTGCCCAATATGTAGATATATCCGCAAAAGCAGGCGTTGATGCCTTTATTGTGACGGATCTCGGCTGTCTTGACATACTAAAACAATACGATATACCTTTGCATGGAAGCACTCAAATTGGCGTACATAATCTTGCAGGCGCAAAGGTGCTTGAAGATCTTGGCTTTACTCGAGTTGTTCTTGCAAGAGAAGCATTGAGTAGCGATATTGCTGAAATAAGAAAAAATACTAAGTTAGAGATAGAGCATTTTGTTCACGGCGCATTGTGCGTATGTTTTTCCGGCGCATGTCTAATGTCAAGTATGATGAGCGGTGACAGCGGTAATCGAGGTCGTTGTAATCAGCCTTGCAGATTAAAGTATTCGTCTGATTTTTCTCCAAAAGAGAGTTATCTTTTATCGCCAAAAGACCAATGTTTAATAGAAAAAATCGGGGAATTGGCTAAACTGAGAGTAGATAGCTTAAAAATCGAAGGCAGACTTAAACAACCTCATTACGTTGGCGAGACTGTATCTCAGTATCGAAAAGCAGTTGATAATATTTTGCAAGGCAATAACGCAAAAATTGACTATAACTCGCTAAAGACTGCTTACAACAGGGGTAATTTTACGCTTGGCTATAATTATCAAGGCTCTAAGGATATCATGTACGATAAACTTAACGGTACTGTAGGGCTAGAGGTCGGCAAGATAATATTAATTTCCAATGGAAATGCAATCTTGGAATTGAATAGAGAGTTGAATAAAGGCGATGGAGTAAAGATAATCCGCGACGGAGAAGAATTGGGTGGATTGTCAATTGCCAATATAGAGAAAATCGGTAAAACATATCGAGTAAAAGATTTTGGAAATTATCCTGTAGGAAGCAAAATTCATCTTACTTCAAGCGTAAAACAAATAGAAAAATATAAAAACGTTAATCCTAAATTATCCATAAATATGAAATTTATGGCTAAGAGAGGTAAAAACGTAACATTAAAGGCATCTTACGGCGATATACAAGCAGTTTGCGTAGGCGATGAACCGCAAAATAGCCTTTCTCATTCTGCAAGTTATGATAGCGTTGCCAAGCAACTGTTGAGATTGGGGGACAGTATATTCTCGGCAAATTTAGATGTCGATATTGATGACAATCTTTTTATTCCCGCGTCGGCTCTTAACAATATGCGAAGAAATTTAATAGAAAAATTGAGCGATGAAATTATAAAAGAATATCAATCGCATAGACAAAGAGTGGAGTATTCTAACGCTTTAGAAAGTTATTATTCAAAAGGAAATGGCGTAAATAAAGAAATAGTTTTCGCGGAAATGAACATTGATGCTAATAACATCGATATAATTAAACGCTTGAATAATAAAATCAACTTAGTCATAAATTTTAGTGATATTACGTCTAATTTTGGTCAAATTATTACAAATATCGACTTAATTAAGAATAATATAGAAAATATATATCTAAAATTACCTAGGGTAGCTAGAGGTAAAGATTATCAAATTATAGACAATTTCCTTTCAAAGAACTTCGATAAATTCGATGGAATATTAGCTGATAATCTTTATGGCGTTTATTTGGCAAAGAAATATGGCAAAGCGCTTATAGGTGGAATCGGTCTGAATGTCTTCAATGAAAATTGCTCTAAAGTCTTAGGACTTGACTATTATATCAATTCTGTAGAGTTGACAAATAAGGAAATTTCCAAAGACGGCATGGTCTACGCATACGGACGATTACCGATAATGACGCTTATGCATTGTCCGATTCAAGTAAATACGCATTGCGATTGCAATAGTTGTAAGTACATAGGAGAATTTAGCTATTATGATAGAAGGGGCGAGTATAAAATCGAAAGGTTGAAACTTGCCAACTGCCAGTTTGTTCTATACAACCAACAAGTTGTAGACGTGAGAAACAAATTATCTATGCTAAATGGTAACTTTTATCTAAATTTGAGGAATAGTAATAAAGACGAAATAAAAGAAGTATTGCAAGATTTTTACAAAAAATGTGGCTGTAGTGTCGATAATTCTACGTATGGACATTTATTTAGAGGGGTAAAATAAGTAATATGGCGAAGTTTATAAATAGAAAAAGTCTAAAGATATTAGAGTATGATAAGATACTTGCACAAATTGCCAATCATACTTCGTCAGTTATTGCTAAAAATACCGTTTTGTCCATAAAACCTTGCGTAAATTTAAGCGAAGCGCAATATTTGTCTGAATTAACTGAACAGGCAAATGAAATTTTATTCGACCATTTAGTCGCGCCTACGTTTGCTATGGATGAAATGGAAGATATTCTGGATAATGCAAGCAAGTTTATGACGCTTTCTTGCGCTGAAATATTAAGAGTAGGCAGACTTCTTCGTACGTCTAGGCTTGTTCACAATTCTATATATAAAATAAATTCGCAGAGTATTGAAGATATAAAAGCCTTACTCAATAATTTATATATTGATAATGAGCTGGAAAATAGCATTTATGAGAGTATTTTAGGGGATAATGAGGTAAGCGATAACGCTTCTCCTGCGCTTAAGTCTATAAGGCAAAGTATTAAAGTGTGTAACGATAAGATAAGACAAAAGCTCAATTCTTATATGACTTCGTCTGATTTTAGCGCTTATTTGCAAGAAAATTTGGTTACTATGCGCAATAATAGATACGTTGTTCCCGTCAAGAGCGAATACGTGCGTCAAGTTAAAGGATTGGTACACGATCAATCGGCGACCGGCGCAACGGTATACATTGAGCCAATGGCAATAGTTGAGATGAACAACGAACTCAGAGGGCTTTGCGCTGAGGAAAATAACGAAATCGGACGCATTTTGCAATACTTTTCACAAAAAATTACCTATGCGTGCGAGAATCTAAAGTCGAGTTATGAAAGTGTCGCATATATAGATAGCATATTTGCAAAGGCTAGGTATTCTCAAGAGATAAAGGGAAATAAAGTCGAGCTGAATGACAATGGAGTAGTTGATATTATTGAAGGGCGACATCCGTTGATTGATAAGCAAAAAGTAGTGCCTGTGTCGATTAGTCTAGGTAAAGATTATAATACTTTACTCATTACCGGACCTAATACCGGCGGTAAAACAGTGTCATTGAAATTGGTAGGAATACTTTCGCTTATGGCTTTGTCGGGTATTTTCCCGCCTTGTTCTGCAGATAGCAAACTCGCTGTATTTGAAAACGTGTTTTGCGATATAGGCGACGAGCAAAATATTGAGCAAAGTTTGTCTACCTTTTCCTCTCATATGACGAATTTGATATATATTTGCAACCACGTTACGTCAAATTGCCTGTTGTTGCTAGACGAATTGGGCGGTGGTACGGACCCTATAGAGGGTAGCGCTTTAGCTATAAGTCTTATCGAGTTCTTCAAGAATAAGGGATGCAAGACGATTACGAGTACTCATTACAGCGAACTTAAAGAATATTCGCTAGTGACAGACGGCATTGCTAGCGCAGGAATGGATTTTGACCCAATGACATTTGCGCCTACTTACAAATTAATTATGGGACATAGCAGTTCGTCAAACGCGTTAGAGATTGCTACAGCATTGGGGCTGAAAAAACATATTGTCGAAAATGCCAGGGGCAGACTGAGTAAAGAAAAAGTTGCTTTTGACAACGTTATTAAAGGCGCGGAGAGATCAAGGCGACTTGCTCAGGAATATGAAGAAAAAGCAAAAGAAAACTTTCTTTTATCCGAGAAATTAGCTTTAGAGGCTAAAAATTCCTTAGAAGAGTTGAATGCTCAAAAGCAAAAATTAGAAGAAAAAATGAAAAAAGGCGCTAAAGATTTGCTCTCCGATTATCTAGATAAAGCCGACGAGTTGTTGGAAGAAATCAAAGAAATGGTTAAGCAGGGAGATGAGCAAGCGCTCTTTGAAGCTAGAAGATTAAGAAAAAGACTAGGAGATATTAAGGTTGAAGAACAGAAGCCGAAGAGAGAATTTACTCCTATTGACGGGGATATCGAGGTTGGAGATATCGTATTTATTGCTAGTTTGAACAACCAAGGCGAGGTTGTTGGTATAAACCAAAAGAAAAAGGACTGCCAAGTTAAAGTAGGTATATTGACTACAACTATTAAGCTATCGGATTGCCAAAAAATCGTTGTTGAAGATAAAAAGGATAAAGTAAAAGTCACTGTTAGTAAGGAATTTTCTAATAAGGCGTTTAGTTATGAAATAAACTTGATAGGTCAGCGTGTCGATGAGGCTTTATTTAATCTTGACAACTATTTAAGCGAAGCAATTATGCATAATTGCAGTGAGATTCGAGTCGTGCACGGAAAGGGAACAGGTATTTTACGAAAAGCTGTTCAAGATTTTCTCAAGACGTCGCCTATCGTGGATTCATATAGACTTGGAAAGTATGGCGAGGGAGAGAGTGGAGTAACTATTGTTACGCTAAAATAAGTCTTATGGAAAACGTTAATTATACCTTAAATTATTATAATGACGATAAAAAACTTGCAAAAGTTATTATTCTTGGCTTTTGCATATTACTTGATTTAATAGTTTTGGCGGGTATTATTACTTGTTTTTCAACTAAAAAATATATTGATTTGATAATCTACGGCGTAATATTTGCAGTCGCTATGATATTAAGAATTATAAGTTTGTTTTTTACTTTTGAAATAATTATCAGTATTCAAGACGGAAAAATGACAATAGTTAAAAAGTATCCTATAAAAGAAATTTCGCTGTACAATGGAAATGCTAAACAATTAAAACTGAAAAATTATAATTCAATCAAGGATATAAGTAATAAAAAATATGTCAGGTTATGCTCTAAATGTTGCGAAAATGGCGTATATGTGGTAGAATTATTTGAAAGAAATTACTTAATTTATTTAGATGATTATTTGTTTTCATTAATAGAGGTGAATTGTGATTTATCTTGACAATGCGGCTACGACAAGATTGGATGACGGCTGTTGGGAGAAACTTAAAAAGTATAATAGCCAAGAATTTTACAATCCTTCGGCGCTATATCGTAAAGCTATGGAAAGTAGTAAGGCGGTTAAAAGCGCAAGAGGAGTTATTGCAAAATCTTTGGGAGCTAAATGTGAGGAAATTATATTCACGGCGTCGGGTAGCGAGGCTGACAATATTGCTTTGCTATGTTCGCTAAAGTCAAAGAGCGGAAAAATTATCATCGGCTCTAGTGAGCATAACGCGGTTTATAATTGCGCTCTGGAATTAAAAGTGCGAGGTTATGACGTTCAATTTGCGCCTTGCGATAGATTTGGACGTACGGATATGACTAAGTTGGAAGCAATGCTTGATGAAAAAGTTGTATTGGTGTCGATTATGCACGTTTGCAACGAAACGGGCGCTCTCAACGATTTGGCGGGTATATCTAAGTTGATAAAAACAAAATCTCCGCGCGCAATATTTCACTCCGACGGAGTTCAGGCGTACGGGAAGATAAACATAGACGTAAAGTCGCTTGGTGTAGATTTGTATTCGATAAGCGGACATAAGATACACGCTCCTAAAGGCGTTGGCGCAGTATATTGCAGAAGCGGACTTTATCTCAAAACATTTGTGTACGGCGGTGGACAGGAGAATGGAGTTCGTTCGGCTACCGAAAATGTGCCTTCGATTATGGCATTTGCCGACGTTGTCGAGCGTAATTTTTGCAATCTTAAGAATAATTTTGAGCATGTATGCGAGTTGAGAGATTATCTAAATTATGAACTGAATTGCAATTTTGAAAATATAAAAGTAAACACGGATTTAGAAAATTCGTCGCCATACGTATATTCTTTCGCGCTTAATAGCGCCAGAGGTGAAGTTATGGTGCATTGTCTTGAGGATAAAGGCGTAATTGTGGGCACAGGGTCTGCTTGTAATTCACAAAAATCTACCAAACGGATACCGCAAGCGTTAGGATTAAACGACGATTACGCTCAAGGAACGCTGAGAGTGAGTTTCAATGAGAATAATACCAAAGCTGACGTTGACGCATTTATTAAGGCGCTAGGCGAGAGTTTGCAAGAATTGATAAAGTATCAAAAATCTTCGTCAAAAGACGAATGTATATTGTCGAGATTAAAATTGAGGTGAGTATGGAGAGCAAAAAAGTAATACTTTTGAGGTACGGCGAGCTGTTCTTAAAAGGAAAAAATAGAAATCTATTCGAGAAAAGATTGATTGAAAATATAAAAAAATCTTTGACAGGTGTCGATTATAAGTTTATTCGTACTCAAAATAGATATTACATAGAAGACTATGATGCTGAAATTCAACAAGAAATCATAGATAGAGTGACCAAAGTATTTGGACTTCATTCGCTTTCTGTTGCGATAAAGATTCAGACTAGTTATGATAACCTCAAAGAAGCGGTTTTGCAATTTATACCGCAAAGCGGTACGTTTAGGGTTACCACAAAGAGAGCTGATAAGAGTTTGGATAAGAACAGCATGCAGATATCTGCTATGCTTGGCGGTTATTTGTTGTCGAAAAATTCTCAAATTTCCGTCGATCTTTACTATCCTCAAAGCGAGATTTGTGTCGATATAAGAGAAAATGGATATTCTTACGTATTTTCCGATAAGATAAACTGCGCCCAAGGAATGCCTGTGGGAACTGCAGGTAGAGGCATGTTGCTCTTGAGCGGTGGATTTGATTCGCCGGTTGCCGGCTATAGAATGGCAAGAAGAGGTATGCAAATATATGGAGTTCACTACCATAGTTATCCGCATACAAGCGAAATGGCGCAACAAAAAGTGTTGGATATAGCAGAGAAATTAACAAAATACTGCGGTGATATCAAGTTATTTGTAGTCAAATTCACTGAAATTCAGCAAGCAATACACGAATATTGCCGTGAAGATTATATGATAACAATAATGCGTAGAATTATGGTTGAAATCGCTGAAAAATTAGCAATAGAAAATAAATGCGGAGCGTTAATAACAGGTGAGAGTCTTGCGCAAGTGGCAAGTCAAACAACTAGGAGCATTACCGTAACAAACGACGCTGTCAAAACTATGCCTATATTCAGACCTCTTATCGGCATGGATAAGTATGAAATTATGGATACGGCGGAAAAAATTGATACTTATGCTATATCCGAATTGCCATATGAGGACTGCTGTACAGTATTTTTACCAAAAAATCCTGTAATTAAGCCTGATTTGCAAATAGCGATAAAAGAACAGGCTAAAATTAAAGATTTAGATAAAATGATAGAAAAGGCAATAGAAACTGTTGAAATTATGGATATTAAGACAGAATACTAACAGTATCAGAGATTATTTATTAAAATGTACGGCGTCGAATTGACACCGTACATTTTATTTAATTCTAGAAAATGCGCCACTTGAATTATACTTGCTTGGCGCTCCCAATATCTCGTTTGCGTCATCGTCTATATAATATGGAATCACAGTAATTGTATTGCCGAAAAAACCGTCAACGTCAATTTGGTAATTTGCATCGCCTAGACCGTTTTTGATATCGTATAGCAAGGTTTCGCCTTTGAGGAAGTCGCGCTTAAATATTTTATAGCATAGTTTTGGATTCAGCGAGAATTTAACCGACACATTTGAATAATTTTGCTGGAATTGCAAATTGTCAACGGCGGGTCTATCGTAAGTGCTGTCAATCTCGCTAGGTAAGCATTTCTGTGAAAAAACACAATTAATCACGCTGTTTTTGGGCGCATTTTGACTTGCAAGAATTACCTGATTTGTATGCTCATAAGAGTATTTATCTATATTAGCTACAATAATTCCGCTTGGTATGGCAAAATCTTCTGGAGCGTCGACATAGTAATTGTCTAAAAAGTTCTTAAACATAAGTGTCGTTGCGCCACCGCCGGTCTGCGTTGCAGGTAAAGTTCCGCCTTGCCAAAATAAGAAAGTATCTTGTGAGGTATATCCGACAGAATATATATCGCTGTTAAAGTCTTTATTTTCCAAAGAAACCGTGCCGGTCTTGCATGCTATTTGATAATTTTGGGCAGATAATTTCTTTGCAGTACCTGTTTTAGCGGTATTAACTAGCATATTTGTCATTAAATATGAGCTTTGTTCATCAAAAACCCTAGTAGCAATTCTGTTTTTGCAGTCATAGACAATATTTCCGTCTTTATCGGTAATTTGTCTTATAAACGTGGGAGAGTTGTATAGACCGTAATTGGATAAAGTCGTATAACCTCCAAGCAGGTCGATCATGCTTATTCCGTAAGTCGTACCGCCCAGAGCTAAGGCAAGATTATCGTCATTTTCATCTGTTATAATATTCATTTTGGCAAGATAATTGCGCGAAGTTGTAGGGCTTAATTGTTGAAGCACTTTGACAGAGGGGACATTCAAAGACTTTTCAACGCAGTCGTTGATACTTGTCCAGCCGTAATATTTGTCCTTAAAGTTGCTAGGCGAATAGTTGCCAAAAGACGTTGGCTCATCCAAAATTTTTGTATATGGACTAATAAGTCCTTGATCCAAAGCCGGGGCGTAACAAGCTAACGGCTTAATAGTGGAGCCAGCTTGTCTTTTGAATTCAAATATATTAATATTTTCTCTGGAAGCTAAAGCCTTGATGCCCAAATTATCGTTGTTGCATACTATTCCAATACCGCTTGGATTGTCGGAATTAGAAGAGTAGTATGAGTCGTTAAAGATTGAGGATGTCAACTGCGTCTGTGTAGACGTATCATAGAAAGTGGAGATTTTATATCCGTAATTTTGAAGTGTTTTTTCGTCTATATTCAATATTTTACATGCTTCATACTTTGTGTTGAGTAGATAAATTTTGGCTTGATTATTCTCAATTAACGCATTTTTAATAATAATTTCTGAATTTTTATAACTATTGTATATATTTTCGGATATTTTGCCTTGATTGTACATCAGCTTCAAAACAACTCTTGCTCTCTCTAAAGAATTGTCGTAATTATTGATAGGATTATATTTTGTAGGACTTTTTACAATACCTGCGAGCATAGCGCATTCTAACGCGTTTAGTTCGTCAAGGGATTTGTCAAAAAATCTCAAAGAGGCGTTTTTTACACCGTATTCGCCACTGCCAAAGTAAAGCATATTGAGATAATATTCCATTATCTCGTCCTTGGAAAGCATTTTTTCTAGTTTAATTGCAGTTTGCATTTCTTTGAATTTTCTTGAAAAAGTCTGTTCGCTCGAGTAATAGACGTTTTTTGCAAGCTGTTGCGTAATGGTAGACGCCCCTTGAGTGCGATTTCCCTTAATATTATTTAATAATGCTCCTGCTATACGCACATAATCTATACCGTGGTGTGAATAAAATCGCTTGTCCTCAACGGCTATAAAAGCGTCGGATAAAAGTTGAGGAATTTGCGAATATTCGACATATTTTTCGCTTTTTAGGTCGACTATAGGATTATCGTGATTATCGGTGATTATCAAATTCTCTTGATGCGTTTGAAGTTGTGACATATCGGGGTTATCTCCGCCAAAATATAACGTACCGAAAAATATACTTAATGCAAGCAATGACATTATCATCATCGTCGCCGATATTATTGCAAAAGTTTTGAGTAGTTTTTTTGATACGCTGGTATTATTTTTTTTCATTATAATATTATCACTTGTCTTTTTTTTAGTTTTTAGATATAATTGTTATATGCAAAAATATAAGATTATTACATATGGATGCCAAATGAACATCCATGAATCGGAGAAAATAGCGGGTACGCTACAAGCTATGGGATATACAGAGTGCGATAATGAAGAGGACGCCGACGTAATCGTATTCAATACTTGCTGTATTAGAGATAACGCAGAAAAGCGCGCTTTAGGCAATATCGGAGCTATTAAACATATCAAAAAATCTAAGCCGGAGTTGATTTTAGCAGTGGTGGGGTGTATGACTCAACAAGACGGAGCAGGCTTGAATTTAAGACAAAAGTATCCATATGTGGATATAGTTCTTGGAACAAATAACCTTGCTGAGTTAAATAATGCTATATTGAGGATCAAAAATTCAGGGAAAAAGAGCGTACTTATCGATCCCAACGAGCGTCCAGAAGTGCTTGAAGGTGAGCTCAAATACCGTACAAGCGGTTGCAATGCCTGGTTAAATATTATGTATGGCTGTAATAATTTTTGTACTTACTGCATTGTTCCGTACGTAAGAGGTAGAGAAAGAAGCCGTAAAATGCAAAACGTTCTCGATGAGTTTAAGACGCTTGTCGATCAAGGTTACAAAGAGATTACTTTATTAGGGCAAAACGTAAATTCATATGGACACGATTTGAATGACGGAAGTAATTTTGCTAAATTACTTGAAGAAATATCAAAAATCGAGGGGAAGCATAGAGTTAGATTTATGACGTCGCATCCTAAAGATCTCAATCGAGACGTTATTGATATAATCGCTGACAGTAAGAATATTTGCAACAATATACACTTACCTATACAGTCCGGCTCTAACAAGATACTTAAGTTAATGAACCGTCATTATACCAGAGAGTATTATCTTGAAACGATTGACGCAATAAAGGCAAAGATACCTAATTGCGGAATTACCACAGACCTAATGGTAGGTTTTCCATATGAAGAGGAAGAGGACTTTGAAGATACGCTGGATATTGTGAGAAAAGTAAAGTATTCAAGCGCATTTACTTTTATTTATTCCGTACGCAAAGGCACAAAAGCCTCTTTAATGCCACAGGTTCCGCCTGAAGTATCAAAAGATAGAATTAAGAGGCTCATAGCCGAGCAAAATAAAATAACTAAAGAACTCTCAAAAGGATATGAATGCAAAGTCTATGAAGTGCTATGCGAAGATAACGCGCCTAAAAAAGTAGGTTATGTGTGCGGTAGAACCGATAGCGGTAGACTGGTAACTTTTGAGGGAAGCTCTGACTTGATAGGTCAATTTGTAAACGTAAAGATAAATAAATCTCAGTCGGCATCGTTGTTTGGCGAGATTGTGGAGGAATAATATGGCGCTTTCGGAAATGATGAGATATTATCTATCGTTAAAGGAAAAATACAAAGACAGCTTGGTATTTTTTCGCCTTGGCGACTTTTATGAGATGTTTTTCGACGACGCAAAGATAGCTAGCAAAGAACTTGATTTAACTTTGACAGGGCGCAATTGCGGACTCGAAGAGAAAGCTCCTATGTGCGGGGTGCCATTTCATTCTGCTGACGGATATATAGCCAAATTGGTGCAAAAAGGTTATAAAGTCGCAATTTGCGAGCAACTTTCCGAGCCGGAACAGGGGAAATTAGTAGAGAGAGACGTAATTAGAGTCGTAACGCCCGGTACTGTAATTGAGGACAATATTCTCGATGATAAGAAAAATAATTATTTGACGTGCATTTACGCAAATGAGAAGTGTTACGCTTTGGCATGGATAGACGTTTCTACGGGAGAATTTAATACTATTCAATCCGATTATGGCGATTTTTCCTCAATCGAAGATGTTTTGGCAACTTTTTCTCCGGCTGAAATTATTTGTAACGAGTATGCTTATGAACGTTCTAAGAACTTGTCGTCTATAAGAATAGGTAGACTTCCGAAATTTCAAAAGTATTACGATTGGGCATTTGAGTATAAATCTGCTTACAATATGCTCTTGAAGCAATTTAACGTTGCTACACTCGCAAAGTTTGAATTTGAGGACAAGAAATTTGCCATAAGCGCGTCGGGCGCGTTGATTAATTACGTCAACGAAACGCAAAAACGCTCGCTTGCTCATATATCGTCTGTTAGATACGTTCAAAATAATAAATATTTAATTATGGACGGTAATTGTCGAAGAAACCTCGAGATATGCGAAAATACCCGCGATACATCTAAGAGAGCTACGCTTTTGTGGGTATTGGACAAGACAAAAACAAATATGGGCGCGCGATGCCTGAGAAGATGGCTTGAACAACCGCTTCGCGACAGTAATGCTATCAATCTAAGGCTTGACAGCGTAGAGGAGTTTATAAACAATACTCGGATGAGAAGCAATTTGGCGGATACGTTGAGCGGAATACGAGATATAGAACGATTGACTTCTAAAATAGCTTTCGGTTCGCCTACTCCAAGAGATTTGCTGGCTCTGGGCGTATCTTTGAAGAGCTTGCCGGCTGTAAAAAATATTCTTGAAAATGCTCAGTCTGCTTTGCTTAAAAAAATACATGAGAATATATTCTTGCTTGAAGATATTGCAGATAAACTGACAAAGGCTATTACCGATAATCCGCCCGCACTCCTCAAAGACGGTGGATATATACGCGACGGTTATGACGTTGAACTTGACGAATTAAGAAATGCCGAAACAAAGGGGAAAGAGTGGCTAGCTACTCTTGAAAGCCAAGAAAAAGAAAATACCGGCATTAAAAATTTGAAGGTAGGCTATAATAAGGTCTTCGGATATTATATTGAGGTTAGCAAAACCAATATAGACAAAGTTCCGTATAGATACCAAAGAAAACAGACTTTGACTACAGGCGAGAGATACATTACGCAAGAATTGAAGGAAATCGAGGACAAACTCGTGGGCGCTAAGGACAAGGCTTTGGATATCGAAAACCGTATATTTGAAGAGCTAAAACTAGAACTTATCAAAGTAATTCCGCATCTTCAATCTACTTCGAGAAGTATTTCATATTGCGACAGCTTGCTATCTTTGGCGTTGGTGGCTATTGCCAATAATTACGTTAAGCCTGTTATTAATGATAAAATTGAAGGAATAGAGATTAAAAACGGACGTCACCCTGTTGTGGAAGCATTGCTTAAAAACAATGAGTTCGTGCCAAACGATACCCAACTAGATTGTTGCCAAAATCGCACTATGATAATTACCGGTCCTAATATGAGCGGTAAGAGTACTTATATGCGACAAGTCGCATTGATTACGCTTATGGCTCATGTAGGCAGTTACGTTCCGGCAAGTAGCGCAACTATTTCCATTACGGATAGAATTTTTACCCGTATAGGCGCAAGCGACGACTTGGCGTACGGACAGAGTACTTTTATGGTAGAAATGGTCGAAGTGGCTACCATACTTCAAAATGCAACCTTTAGAAGTTTGTTGATATTAGACGAGATAGGCAGAGGAACCTCAACTTTCGACGGAATGTCGATAGCAAGAGCAGTACTGGAGGACGTAAACAATAGAATTAGATGTAAGACGTTGTTTTCTACGCACTATCACGAACTTACCGAAATGGAAAATGCTTTAGACGGAGTAAAGAATTACAAAGTTTTAGCAAGTGAAGTGGACAAAGGCGTGGTATTCTTACACAAAATCACCAAAGGCGGAACTAATAAGAGTTTCGGTATTGAAGTGGCAAGATTTGCGGGTATACCTCAACCGGTAATTAAGAGAGCTAAAGAGATTTCTAAACTCTTGGAAAACAATCCGCTTACTATGCAAAAGAACGCATTTGACGAGCATAATTTGCTGGATATTAGTAAAGACAACCAATTAAAGAGTGAAATATTGGATATCGATGTGGAGAATTTAACTCCCATGCAAGCCTTGACGACGCTTGCCAAACTTGTCGATATTGCAAAGAAGGATTAGTATGACTAAGATAAACGTATTAGACGCAAGCGTATTTAATTTAATTTCAGCAGGTGAAGTAGTTGAGCGTCCCGCATCTGTCGTAAAAGAACTTGTAGAAAACAGTATCGACGCAGGTGCGACAAGCATAAGCGTAGAAATAAAAGACGGCGGTATATCTTCAATACTCATCGTCGATAACGGTTGCGGTATAGATAAAGACAATATGAGATTGGCATTTTTACCGCATGCTACATCAAAACTTGCAAAAGCAGAAGATTTAGATAATATTGCTACGTTAGGTTTCAGAGGTGAAGCGTTGGCCTCAGTTTCGGCAGTTGCGCAAGTAACTATGACTTCTAAAACCGCAGACGACGAAGTGGGTAATTTCATAACTTTATCCGCAGGAAAAGTTGTAGAAGAAGGTAAAAGAGCTATTGCGCAAAGTACTTCGATTTTAGTGGAAAATTTGTTTTTCAATACGCCTGTACGCAAAAAGTTTTTGAAAAAACCTAAACAGGAAGAAGCAAACGTAACGGCAATAATGATACAACTTGCGCTTGCCAATCCGGAAATTAAGTTTAGATATACTGTCGACAACAAGACGGTTTTTCAAACCAATGGCGGTCTAGAAGAAGCTGTTTACGCTGTCTATAACAATGAAATTGCCAACGGACTTCTACCATTCGATGCGACTTATGATAATTATAGAGTTTATGGTTATACAGGTAACGCAAGTATTGCCAAGCATAATCGCAACTATCAGACGATAATCATTAACGGAAGAGTAATCACAAACCAAACTGTTTCAACTGCAGTATCGCAAGCATATGGCAATAGACTTATGACAAGAACTTTTCCCGTGTTCGTTATCAATATAGTAATGCCGTTTGACGAAGTTGACGTAAACGTTCATCCTACCAAGACCGACGTTAGATTCGCTGATACTCATAAGGTGTTCTCATGCGTTTATAAAGCAATTTTATCTACACTTACAGCGCAAGAGCAAAATTTGGTTTTAGGAAAGACAAATACCGAAATTAATATTCAAAATGTATCTAATGAAAAGCCTGCTAAGCAGACTGTAATATCTCAAAACGCAGAAACAGCTTCAGTGAAATCACAATATGAGAGAGGAACGTCGATTGCAACTGATAATGAAAAAGATAAAACAATCGAAGCATTATTTAACGGAGATAAAAATCTTGAAAACGACAAATATCAAGCTCTGATTGCTAAGCAAAAGAAAGTCGTAGAAGAACTTAAATTCAATAAGGACCTTCCAAAAGTTCATTCAAAAGTAAGTGACAGTATGGGCGCGTCTATCGTAGGATTATATGATAGCAAGCCAAAGAACACAGTTAACTTGACGCAGAAAAAACAGGAAGTTATTCAAGAATCGAGTTTGTTGAAGATGATTGACGAACAACTTGACCAAGAATTTAAGGTTGTTGGTCAAATATTCAATACTTATTTAATTGTCGAGACCGGAGGTCTTGTTTACTTTATTGATCAACACGCTTGTCATGAAAGATTGATTTATGACAGACTTCTAGACGACGTTAACTCCAATAATGTTGGGGTTCAATATATGCTTGTTCCGTTTATACTTGACTGCAATAATACACAATATGAATATATAAGCGCGATTCAGGAAAATTTGAAGACATTGGGTTTTGATATCGAAGAGTTTGGCGGATTGAGTTTTAAGGTCAACAGTGTACCGCATTTGCTTAACGATATCAATCTTGCAATATTTTTTGACGAACTTTTTGCGGAAAGACAGTCTGCTCTTAGCTTAAAAAATGCCGACTTGATTAGAGATAAACTCGCGCAAAAGGCTTGTAAATCGGCTATAAAAGCAGGCGCGCAATTAGATAATGAACAAATTAAAACATTGCTTGGAAGTATGAAAAACGGTATTCCGCTTCAATGTCCGCACGGTAGGCCCGCTGTCTTAAGCTATTCAAGACGGGATTTTGACAAACTTTTTAAGAGGATAATATGAGTAAAGTCATATTAGTAGTAGGCGCTACGGCAAGCGGGAAAAGTCAAGTCGCCGTTAATCTCGCCAAGAAGTTTAATGGAGAAATAGTTTCCTGCGACAGTATGCAGATATACAAAAATATGGATATTGGCACAGCCAAAATCACTTTGGACGAGATGCAAGGTATCAAGCATCATTTGATTGATGTGGTAGACGCTGTCAGTGATTTTAGTGTGGGCGAATATGCGTGTATGGCAGACGATGCCATAGCCGACATATTATCGAGAGGAAAAACTCCGATAGTGGTTGGCGGTACGGGGCTTTACGTAGACGGAATATTGTATCCGATGACATTCGGCGGAGTTAAGGATGTTCAAATAAGACAAGAGTTAGAAGAAGAACTTGCTAAATACGGAAAAGATTATATGTATGCTATGCTTGTAAATATTGATCCTGACGATGCAGAAAAAATTCATCCTAACAACGTTAAAAGAGTTTTGAGGGCTTTAGAAATATATAGAATTACGGGTAATCGCAAGTCAAACTTACAAGAGAAAAGCAAAAATATGAAGTATGAAGTATGTATGATTGCTTTGAACTTGGATAGAAAACTTTTGTATAACAGAATCAACGCCAGAGTTGATAAAATGTTTGAAATGGGGCTGTTAAGGGAAATTAAAGACCTCTTATCTAAAGGAATTAACTTTGAAAATCAAAGCATGCAAGCGATTGGATACAAAGAATTCAAAGAATACTTAAGCGCAGATAAAACGCTTGAAGAAACAATAGAAACCATAAAACAAAATTCTAGGAATTACGCAAAAAGACAACTCACTTGGTTCAAGAAATACGATTTTGCCAAATGGTATTCGCCGGACGACAGCCTTGGTATAGAAAGAGAAGTTAAAGCGTTTTTAGAAGGAGCAAAATATGAAATTTAGTGAAGAAACTCAAAATATTATTGCGTCAGCTCAAAAGAAACTTGACAAAGCATTCGCAGAGATTGATGAGATTGCCACATATAATCAAATGAAAGTGCTTGAAGCATTTCAAACTAACAATATTGGACAAAGACATTTTTCACAAACCAACGGTTATGGATATGACGATATAGGCAGAGACACGCTTTGTAAACTTTTTGCTCAAATATTCGGTAGCGAAAAGGCAATCGTATCACCGCTAATAGTCAGCGGAACTCATGCATTAACGTTGGCTCTTTACGGCGTTTTGCGACCTGGAAACGAAATGTTGGCAGTAACAGGTAGTCCTTACGATACATTGAAAGAAGTTATTGATGGCGAAGGCAATGGCTCACTCAAGGATTTTGGGATAAAATACCGTCAAATTTCCTTAAAAGACGGGAAAATCGATGCTCAAGCAGTTCTAAATAATATAAATGAAAATACAAAGTTGATTTTCATAGGAAGGTCAAGAGGCTACGAGTGGCGAAATGCGCTGTCAATCAACGAAATAGCTCAAGCTGTGAAAGAAATTAAAAAATCTTATACTAATATTTGTATAATGGTAGATAATTGCTACGGTGAATTTATCGAGAAAATTGAACCTACTCAAGTTGGCGCAGATATAATTGTCGGGTCTTTAATCAAAAATCCGGGGGGCGGTATTGCTCCAACCGGAGGTTATATTTGTGGCAAAAGTCAATACTTAGACCTTATTGCAGGTAGACTCACGTCGCCGTCCATAGGAATGGAAGTTGGGTCGTATGCGTATGGCTATAAAGATTTTTATCAAGGAATATTTATGGCTCCGCATACGGTAGCGCAAGCTATAAAGGGATCATTGTTAGTTGGGCAAGTTTATAGCGACTTAGGCTTTGAAACTATGCCGTTGCCAGGAGAAAAATGCGGAGATATTATCCGATCTATTAAATTTGACACTCAAGAACAGTTGATTGATTTTTGTAGGGCAATTCAAGAAGCCTCGCCAATAGACAGCAACGTTGTCCCATATCCGTGGGATATGCCTGGCTATGAACACCAAGTGATTATGGCGGCCGGAACTTTCGTTGCTGGCGCTTCAATTGAATTATCCGCGGACAGTCCTATAAAAGAGCCGTATATAGCATATTTGCAAGGCGGATTAACCTACGAACATGTAAAAATAGCCTGCATGTACTGTGTTGAGAAGTTACCAAATTTTATTGCGCATAAGACCGACTGCAAGTCCTAAAATTCTGAACTCTCTGTCGGAAGTAACGATAATATCACTCATTTCGTCATTTTCAGGTTTTAATCTTATATAGCTTCCGCAGTTATAGAATCTCTTGAGTGTAACTTCATTATTATCAATTTGCGCAACTATGACGTCGCCGTCTTTAGCAACATTCTGCTGTTTAACAAGTACTAAATCTCCGTTGAGAATACCGATATTTTTCATACTTTCGCCCTTAACGTTGAGCAAAAACATTTGACCTCTGCAGTTAAAATAATCACTGGGCACTGTATATGAAGTGTCATTTTCAACGTCAGCAAAGAGAGGAGCGCCGGCGGCAACATTACCAAGCATTGGTATTGTGACTAAATTTGTAAACATTTCCTGAGAAACGAGTAAACTATCGTCAACGATATCGTTTGATACCGATTTTATATTGTCTTTTATGGATGTTGTAAAAGTTTTGTTGACTATCTCGATTGCGCGATTTTTATTGTCGCCTTTACGAATTTCGCCTTGTTCTTCTAATTTGTCAAGATAATACTGAGCAGAAGCCGTTGATTTGAAACCAACGTTATTGCAAATTTCTCTTACAGTTGGAGGATAGCCGTTCTTATCTAAAAAATCCTTTATAAATTCAAGGGTTTTCACACATTTTTCTGCGGTTTTTTCGATAGTTTTGCTTTTTGCCATTATTAGGTTTTCCTTCGTATTAGTATTGTAATAAGATTTTAGCACAAATGTTCATATAATTGCAAGCGTTTGAAATAAAAAAATGAATATTTGTTTATATTTTAATTATTTAAGATATGCATTTCAATGCAATTCCACGTTTCGCAGGAGCAGATATATTGTTCTATTAAACCTGTTTCGACAAATCCGCACGATTTATAGCAATAATAAGCATCAAAGTTGTTTTCAAATACGCCCAAAGTAAGTTCGTCTGCTTTTAATTTGTTAAAAGCGTAATCTACAGCGCAACTTACCATTTGTTTTCCTACGCCTTTACATCTTAATTTATCGTCAATTATTACAAATCCAAGTCTTAAAACTGTTTTATCGTTGTTGTTTGGATATCTAAGCGTAAAATGACCAATTACATTGTCAAAAGCGTCTATAACTGAAAAGATATGCATATTTTCTCCAAATTTGTGATAAAAACAATTTATATCGTCAGCGGAAATGGGGAAGTTTGGATATCTATCTGCGCTCCATTGGCGAAACGCGCGTTCATCTTTTATCCATTTTATTATTGTTTCAGCATCTTTTGGAATAAATTTTCTTAAAATCATATTATTGCGGTTCTTCATCTTTATGTCTTAACGATACTTTATTTGCTGCAGCGCGCTTTATGTCGTCGCTTATTGCTGCATAGTGTTTTTTAGTCGTATTTATGTCTTTATGTCCCAAAACTTCCGCAACTACGTATATATCGTTTGTCTCCTTATAGAGATTAGTACCATACGTGCTTCTCAACTTATGCGGAGTAATATGCTTTAGTGGCGACGTAATACTTGCGTACTTTTTAACAAGTTTTTCTACGGCGCGTACGGTTATTCGTTTATTTTGCAAAGAAACAAATAGGGCAGGTTCATTATCAAGTAGAGGATTTTGAGCTCTTTCGTCAATATAATCATCCAAAGCCTGCCTGACTTCATCAGAAAAATAAAGTATTGTTTGATTTCCGCCTTTCCGAGTTATTTTGAATCCATTGACGTCCATATCAAGATCATTCATATCAATGCCAACAAGCTCGCTAATTCTGATTCCTGTACCTAAAAACAAAGTTAAAATAGCAATATCGCGTTTTTTAGTCTTGCCTTGAATTGATTTTTGACGCTCGCTAAGACCTTTTCCGTCTTCAACGTTATTTAACAAAGCGCTTACTTCTTCAGTTTCAAGCCTAATAATAGCCTTATCGTGCAGTTTGATACTCAAAACTTTAGACGCCGGATCAGACAAAATTCTATCTTTGTTGTAATTATGCTTGAAAAATGACTTAATAGTAGCCAATTTTCGTGCTTTAGTCTTTTCCGTATTACTAAATCTAACTCCGTCGACCTCAAAAGCCGTCAAATAATTCAAAAACATTTCTATATGAAAAGTTTCGATAAGCTTTAACTGCTCATATCCAAACAATCGTATATCTTTTATATCGACAAATTCAGCGCATTCAGTACATAAAAATCTAAAAAAAATCTTTAGATCTTGCGCGTAAGCTAAACGGGTGAGTACAGAAGTGCGTGGCTCAATTCCTAAAAAAAATTCATTGCATATAATAGGCAATTCCTTAATGAGTTGTCTAAGCTTAATATTATTATCAAAATTTCTTTGATCAAAATAAGTGTTTTCTGCCATAATCACAGTATAACATAATTAATTTATGTTAGTCAATTTTTAATATCTCTAATGATTTAATTTAAGCAAATTTTTGCTTGCATTCAAAACAACAAGTGATTTGCATAAAAACACGTATTATTTTATAAAGCAACTTAATTTGTAATAATATTAGCAAAATAACTGCTAATATTTAGTAAACTATTCGCAAAGCTATCGTTTTGCGAATAGTTTACTATTCTTCAACACTCTTCTCTAAAGCAAAATTTAGTTAAAATTCTAGCCAAATTTATTAATAAAATGTTTTTAAATTTGGTCAAAACTAATACACTGTATGGTTTTGTTAATCTACCTAACAATGTGTTACCAAAAAATTTGAAAAAATTATTATAGATTATTAGTTATTGTAAAGCAATTTGTTGATTTTTTTAGAATTATATAGTAAAATAGCATTGTACAAAGTATTTTGGGAGGTATTGTTGCATGGAGAAAGATAATTTCAATGCTAACGTTGATTTTGTTCGCGGACAAGCTGACATGATTGTTTTATCTGCTCTATCTGATACTGACAAGTACGGTCTTGAAATTCTGAGTGCTATTCAAGAGCGAAGCCAAGGTATGTACTCATTGAAACAAGCTACCCTGTATAGTAGTTTGAAGCGACTTGAAAAGAACGGTTACGTACATTCATACGACGGAGATATTTCCAACGGAGCTAAAAGAGTTTATTATGGTTTGACGCAAATTGGTCGTGAACATTTAGAAAATGATAAATCGTATTGGGAATTTTGTAATTTTTTGATGTCGAACCTTATTTCTGACAACAAATTTGATCCCCAAAATGAAAACAAACCTTTTGATCCCGCGGATTTTAGACCTTTAACTCGCCGATCAAGAAGCGAAAAGGAAGATAAAGAACAGGAGAAAGAAGTTGTTGTTAAATACGTGTACGTAAAATCTGACGACATTCCGGAAGGCGCAGACATAGTCTACGTATCCCCCGAAAACGTTCAGGAAATTGAGAATAACTCATCTGCAGAAGCTCCCCGAACTGATACTCAAGATCAAGAGATGACTACTCTTTCAGATTCCGGAAATGAATATCAACCTAGCTTCGTATTGATCGATAATGAAAGAGATATTATTGATAGCGACTATGACTTCAACGATGCAGTAGAAAAAAACGTGGAAAACGAGGTTTCAATAATTGAAACAAACTTTCAACTTAAAAATGACTCTGCTGAATTTGAAGAACAATTACAACCTATTGAAGAAAATTTGGATTATCAAGTATTTGATAGCGCTGTTTTATCTAGTCAAAATGATAATAATCAACCTATTGAGAATACTGAAAATACAGCGCAAGACGCTACTCTTGTTGAAGAAAACATTCAGACAGTGAGCAATGTTGAAATAACTCAAGAAGTATTAACGGATGACAATACTCCTATGACACAAGATTCTTCGTTTACTGTAATATCTGAAGAAAATATTGAGAATGAAAGTATTACAGAGATAGGTATCATCGAAGAAGCGCAAACAACAGAATTGATAGAAGAATCGATTACGGAAAATGTTATAGAAGAAAGTATTGAATCTGCTCAAGAAGCAACGCCTGCGTTAGAACAACCTGCGCTGGAGCAATCAGTAGAAAATGAGGATTCTAATTTCGCAGATAGACCGTTGCGAAATTCAACAGACTCCTCCGCTTCTTTTTCTTCTATTTTTTCAAACTATGCAAGAGAGAATGACGTTAATTACGTTGAGTCATTCAGTGAATTATTTGACGTAGAAGACGAAGAAGAGGCGCTTGAGCAAGAAAGTGGAGCCGATATTGAATTCTTGACAATGAAAGAAATGGTATATAAATACCAAGCTAAAGGCATAACTATTAAGCCTTACGAAAAGAGAAATACTATGGAATATTACGTCAATAGATACTATTTCTCCAATAAACTTCAGCTTCACGCTTCACTTATAATATTTGCGATTTTTGCCGTTGAATTGTTTTTATCTCATTTCATCTGCAATCGCGGAGCAAATAAAATCTCAGATTTATGGCTATTGATAGTATTTGCATTGGCAATATTCCCCGCAATCCGAGGCGTAATGTACATAATTGACCCAACTCGCAAATCTTTAGCAAATTATAATCCAAAGACATCAATATTAATTTCGCTCTTGCCTGTAATAACTTTGCCAATAGTATTTGCTTTAATTGCATTCGTACAGTTCGGCGCAAATATAAATGATTATTCATCTATGGAGCGCACTATAGTCGTGCCGAGCGTATTACTGTTTAACATACCGCTGTTTTCGTTGATATATACTTTGCTGTATCGAACATATAAATATCACGTTAATTAATGCAACTGGAAAAGAAGGGTTATCCCCTTCTTTTTATATGCTGAACTATTTAATTATATTGCTTTTATCGTAGCATGATTTAGATTCAGAATAAAATTTCTCATTATCAACTTTATCCTTCCTTTTGAATTTAGAAGAAATTTTATTAAATATTGATATTAAAGCGCTTTCTAATTTTGCGCTAAACTTAAAAGCAAGAACAACTACTATCAACGCAACAGTTATAATTGCTATCCAAATCGGAATACCGTATCCGGTCAATGGAATTGAAGAAAAACCTTTGAATGCTCCTTCCATAATGAGAATATTTATAGGTCTTGTGATTAACATGATAATAAAGAATTGCCAATACTTCATATCTGTGATACCCGCAACAATGCATAATAAATCGTCGGGGAAAAATGGAAACAAAAACATTAAAGTTAATACAACCTTGTCTTTTCCTTGCGTAATTTTAATATATTTGTTATACGCATTTTTTCCAAATAACCAAATTATCAGTTTAACACCGAATTTTCTACCAAGATAGAAAGCAAGTATTGAACCTATCATTACGCCTATTACACTGTATAAGAATGTTGGCCAAAAACCGAATAGTGCCACACCCGCCATTGTGGTTAAAGCTGCAGGTAAAGGTATTAAAGTAACTTGCAGAAACTGTATTATGATAAATATAATTCCCGCATAAGCTCCGTATTTAGATAAAAAAGTTTGGATTTTTTCTGTGCTATTGAATTTAGTGACTAAATCATATTTAAGAATAACGTAATAACATATTGAAGAAATAGCTAATATCGCACACATGCTCAACATCCAACGTACACACTGTTGATAATTCCCTATCGTCCCGAATAAAGATAATGCTAGAATCGGCAAATTAAGTATAATGCTAACAACTTTGACGTAGTAGTTTACGTCAAAGTTTGCAAAAGTATATAAAAGCGTAACGTTGCACACTATAAGCAAAGAAAAAATTATTGTTAAGGATATACATCTTGATTTTAGCGTCATAATTCATAAATAGTATAAGCATTTGATTAAAAAATAATTACTATATATTAAAAGATTGCTTATTAAAAAATATAAAATAGGACTTGCGTCATATTATTGCAAGTCCATATTCATTTTAACTCGTTTTATTGCATCGGTTGCTAATTTGTCGCATCGATTATTAAATTGATTATCAGCATGCCCTTTAACTTTTATAAACTCAACTTTATGTTTTGCTATAAGAAGTAAAAGATGCTTCCATAGATCATCATTCTTAACGGGAGTTTTATTAACAGTTTTCCAATTATTTTTCTCCCATTGGTTTACCCATCCCTCGGAAAACGCATTACAGACATATGCCGAATCACTGTATATTTGCACGTCACAAGGTTCTTTAAGCGCGCTCAATCCTTGGATAACGGCAAACATTTCCATTCGATTGTTGGTCGTATCTTTGTTGTATCCGCTCAATTCCTTTTCGTGACCGTTGTACATAAGAATGGCGCCCCAACCTCCGATTCCGGGATTGCCTGAGCAAGCTCCGTCCGTGTATATAGTTACGTTCTTCATGCTTTACTTAATTCCTCGCTTCTCTTACGGCATTTATCTATTCCTTCGATTATAGTCTTATCAACTGATTTCTCTCTAAACGTATCTATTGCCTGTATCGTCGTACCGCCCTTCGAACATACTTTTTGAATCAACACGTCGAGATCTTCGCTTGAGTTGGCAACCATTTTGCTCGCGCCTATCATGGTTGCTATAGTCAATTCTTTACTCTGCTCAAAACTTAAACCGCCTTTTATACCGCCGTCTATCATTGCTTTTATAAAATAATACACGTAGGCCGGTCCGCTACCGCTTATAGACGTAACTGCGTCAAAATACTTTTCTTCTACTCTAACAACTTTAGAAATTGTTTTGAAGATACTTTCCACGAAATCATTACTTTCGGCATCAGCATTAAAAGAAGTGATAGCGCTTACGCCTTCGCCAATTGAACAAGGAGTATTGGGCATAATTCTAACTACTTGATGGCAATTACATACTTTGGCGATAGTATCTGAATTAACTCCCGCCATAATTGAAATGACACATTTGCAATTGTTATTTGTAAAACTTTCTGAAATCTCCTTAAATATTTGAGGTTTTATTGCCAACACAACATATTCGCATAATGACATAATATCATGATTATTGTTTGTGAACGTTATTCCTCTATATGGTTGGTTTATATTTGGCGTTGATACGTACATATCCTCCGCTTTTAGTAAGTGGCTATCCAATAAGCCGTTTATAATGGCTTTTGCCATGTTACCGCAACCTATAAATCCAAGTTTGTATTTATAATTCATAAATTTAACTCCAAAATTCTTTTATTCTCTTGACACTTCCTAAAAGATTATATATAATGTTTAAGAAGTTTTAGTTTTCATATATTTTTAGGGGAGTGGCTCAACGGTAGAGTAGTGGTCTCCAAAACCATTGGTTGCGTGTTCGAATCGCGTCTCCCC
>JAIDUT010000073.1 GCA_029060065.1 Clostridia bacterium
CTTTTTGTAGCGTGCAAGATTTCACAAAATCTTGCTAATTGATGGGGAGGTGTGATATGGCAAAAGAAAAACCGCGCGCAGAAGTCGTAAGTTCTGACGAATCGACCGATGTTCCGAAAAAATTGACTTTGGAGGTTGAGATGTCGGATAAAGTCGAATTGGTCGTATGTGAAGTGTGCGGACACAAGAACGTAAAGAGTGCAGGACTTTGCGCTATGTGTTCAAATTATTTAATTAATTAAAGGAGATAAAAAATGTGTTTTAGAAAAAAAGAAGAATTTATACCCATCGACGCTCCTATAGCAGAGCAAGCAAGACCGTATTTAGAGCATAGGAGGCGTCTAAACGAATTAAATTTCGAGAATGCGCACGAAGTGGAAATTGCTATTTACTGTCTTAACGTAAATCCAACTTTGGTAAGAGATTTGGACGTCGCCAATGCAAGAGAATTGGCAATATTAAAAATTTGGATAGGAAAGGATTATTCAAATTATTTGTTGTGCATAAAGAACAACATCGAACATATTGAGCTGTTGACATTGTATATTATCGGGAAGTTGCTAAAGACTCTCGGAGCAGGTAATGAAGGGATTTCGCTTCTTGTAAGTTATGATAAAAAATTGTTGATAAATTATCAATACGAAACTAAAAGCGGGGAAACGATTTCCTACTTTGACAAAAATCTGGGAGTACCTACCTCGCTTGTTGCAAAGGCAAATATTAAGCTCAAACTTGCCGATGCGCAAAAACTTGTCGAAAACATAGACGTAGCGCTGAAATACTTAGATATGGCGCTTGTGTCCAACTTTATTACGGGAATTATAAACAAGACCGTGCGCGATACGATATTGAACTTTATAGATAAAAAGGGATTGTCGTTCTATGACTTGCCTCAATACTATACCGAAATAAACCAAGGTATTTTTGCAAAGTTGAAAGAGCAATTCGAGATATGCGGTATGACATTGACAGACTTCTCTTTGTCGGACATATCGGTTCCCAACAACACGGGCAAACTTTTGAGAGATCAGTTCTTTGCTATATCCGAAGCCGAACGTATTA
Organism: Clostridia bacterium; assembly: GCA_029060065.1. Taxonomy (GTDB): domain Bacteria; phylum Bacillota; class Clostridia; order Christensenellales; family UBA3700; genus RACS-045. Next base: position 1,063 of record JAIDUT010000073.1, read on the forward strand.
AAAAACACGAGTACAAAATGGAGAAAGAGGCTTTGGATTTATACGAGCGTAAGGCGTCAATACACGACAAGTATCCCGATTTTCCAATTACGCTCACCGAGGCAGAGAAGGATTTTGCTCTCAATCGCTATTTAACGCGTATGGGTAAGGATACGGCTTTGACGGCTGATATTAAAGATGAGGTATTGGAAAAACGCAAAGTAATCAACAAAGGCACCGTCACGACAGAACGCAAAATTACCGCGCCGAAGTTTATTAAGAAATCCAACAAGACCCGTCTTATTTTCGGTGTTTCTGTAGCGGTATTATATTTAATTGCCTTAATATGCTTTGCAGGCGGAGCAAAATTAGGTTTTTCAATGTTGGCGGGCGTAACTTTGCTATCAGGTATAGTGGCTATTGTATGTTATAACAAACTCAAATACGGTGACAAGTCAGAGCAGATTGTAGATACGGGATACCGTCGTGAAAACGATATGTATATCAAACAACAAGAAGACGTAGATATTGTAGAAAACGCGAATATGAAGTCGGACGCGAGTGAAGAAGAGAATTGGGAGAAAAATAATGGTTAATAATGCAAAACAAGATAAAAAAGCAAAGATTATAATTTTGGTAGTGACGCTTGCTCTGACGATACTATTCGCTACGCTTGGGGCTGTATTGCCCGGTAGAAATATGGCGCCAGATTCGTCAAACAATAATAACAGTAACAACAATAATAACGGTAACGGCGGTAATAGTAGCGGTACAAGTCATCATGTGAGCGGTACGCTTTATGTTAATAGTTACAAGACCGTATCTTTGTCGGGAACTTTCGTATATTACAGTTTTACGCCAAGTAGCTCCGGAACGTATGTGTTTACTTCTGTGTCGAATTATGACACTTACGCAACGTTGTATAATTCATCTTGGGGCACATTAACTTCTGACGACGACAGTGGGGACGGTAGTAATTTTGGAATATCGTACTATTTGTCGTCCGGAAATACCTATTATTTAGGAGTTAGGTTATATAGCAGTAGCTCGGGACCAGAAACGGTATCGTTATACGTTAGCCGATACTAATAATAACAAAAACAACTTAGATGCGTGTCCAAAAGTGACGCGCATTTTTTTTGGGATAAAAGGGTAAAAAAATACAATGCTTTCGCATTGCCTCATAATTCTCCTTTGTGATAAGCTCAAACTTTCTCAATAATTTTCCCGATTACCAAAATCTTAAGTTTAAGCCGTATTTTGTTACAAATTCTTTCCATTCTTCCTTCCATTCTTTGAAAAATTTCTTCATGGTTTTTACCTCCTTTATTATTTTCGCCTACATATTAGCACCGCGATTTTTATTTGTCAATAATTTTATGTAAAAATTTTTCAAAAAATTAAATTTGATTTATTATATCAATATTTTTGACATATGAAAAAGCTTTTATTCATTATAAATTTATAATATATCAATATATTTATAATATATTTACCTAAAAATATAATTTTATCCGTATTTTACGCGAGTAAATTTAATATCATTCAAAAGAATTTCTCTTTAAGAGTATAAAAATCGTTGACAATAGTTGAAAGTTTTCTTATAATATTATTGAACAATGTTCAAATATGGAGAGTGTTTATGAAGGTAACAAAAGATGCTATTATCGACGAGGCGATAGCCATACTCGAAGAAAAGGGTGATGACCCGCAAAAACTCACGATAAGAGAACTTGCCGGCAGACTTGGCATAGGCGTGGGACTTGTCAATTATCATTTCGGTTCGAAAGAAGTGCTTGTCAATCGCTGTGTCAAGAAGATGATTATGTCGATAGTCGAAGAATTTCACAAGGTAAGAACTTCGCTTGCGTTTATGAAACCTAAGGAAAAGCTCAATTATCTGTGTCTTATGACCTTTGATTATTTGTATACTAAGCCCAACGTGTCAAAAGTTGCGTTAATATACGACCTTGGCAATACGTCCAACGACGATACCACGTCGGAACTTATCGACGCGTATATACCTATCGTTAAGGATTGCAAACCTGCCTACGACGACCAAAAGGCATATCTTATAGCTTCAAGGGTAATTTATATCATTGAACAGTCTTTTTTGCGTACAGACGTGATTAGATTGCGTAGCGGAGTGGATTTGAGAAATTCCGAAGAGAGAAAAGAGTATCTTGAGAATTTGCTCAAAGACATGATTAAGTAACGAGGTGAGTTATGCCGTCTATATATGCTCACTATTTATTTGGGGAGAAAAGTATATCTAAATTTCCCCAAGATTTACAAAAAATTGTCAACGAAAACCGCAAGTTTTACGACCTCGGTACCTCCGGAGGTGACTTGGTGTTCTATTACAAGCCGTATAAGAAAAACGAAGTACGCAGTTACGGCTCTAAGTTGCACAGGGAAAACATGAGGGCGCAACTTGAGGCATTTAGAGAAAAGGCGATAGACAGTTGCGCAAAAGAGCGCGATATTGCCTACCTTGCGGGGTATTATACTCACTTCATTCTCGACTCGCGTACGCACCCGTTTATTGAAAAGATGCAATCCGACGGAGTAGCAAAGCACTTCGTAATAGAGCAGGATTACGATAGGAAATTATTGATAAAATACGGAGAGGATCCCTTTAGCAATAAGTATCTTCGCTTTCAAATAAACGATTTGTCTACGCAAGAAGTCGTCGCAAAGTATTTGAATACTTCGCCTAAGAATATAAAAAAGACTTTGAATGACCGCAAGAAATTTCTTAAGTGTATATCCAAACAGAATAAACTTTGGCGCTCGTTTGTAATTTTCTTATTCAACGTGTCGGGAAATAGTGCCGGACTAGACGTTTTGATACAAAAGGAAGAAAACGACAAGTGCGCTGAAGTACGCAATACGCTAGACAAACTTGTAACCGAGGCGTTGTCGGAAGTGGAGAAAACGGCGGGAGAATTTTGGAATTTCATAGTTGACGGAAAAGGACTTGGCGATAGATTCGATTGCGACTTTTATCTCCGCCAAGTCGATTAAGTCGATAATTGTAAAATTTTGCCAAATTTATTTTTAGATTTTTGTAAGGGCTATTTACAGAGAATATTCTTTATGATATGCTTTATTAGGTAACGTTGACGCTTAAAGGAGGACTTTATGGAATACAAAGTATTTGTAGTAGAAGACGACGAGAGTATAAGAGGACTATACGAGATAGCTTTTCAAGACAAATTCGACTGCTTGAGTTTTGTCAGAGCCGAGGATATGTTCCAAGCGTTAAAGGCAGATACTCCCGATATAATTATTTTGGATTTGATGTTGCCGGGAATGGACGGACTTCAGGCGCTATCGCTTCTCAAGCAAGACGCGCAGACGAGAGATATACCTGTCATAATAGCAAGCGCTAAGGGCGATGAAAGCGTCAAGGTGAGAGGTTTGGACGCAGGTGCAGACGATTATATTGCAAAGCCTTTCGGCATGCTGGAACTGATTGCGAGAGTTAAAGCAAACTTGCGCAAGTCCGGCGGTAGAAAAGGCGACGAAGACGTTATTGAATGCGGTAGTATTAAGATAAACAATGCAGAACACGCGGTTTACGTCGATTCGCAACTTGTCAATCTCACGTTAAAGGAGTATAATTTGCTGTCATTACTTGTCAAGAATGCCGATTGCGTCGTTACAAGAGAGAAGATTCTATCCGAAGTATGGGATTATGAATTCGTGGGCGAAACGCGTACGCTTGATATGCACGTTAAGTCGTTGAGGTCAAAACTCGCTGAGTTTTCCGACAAGCAATTTATTGCGACTATTCGCGGAGTGGGATATAAGTTTATTAAAAGTTGATTTGCTATTTTCTAAAAATAGTATTATAATAATCATATGTACGGAATTTACGACGATATTATATCCTCGGCAGAGAGGGCGCTTGATAGTTTTGAAGAAACAAAAGAACTTTTGGAATATCCCGAAGTACAGGCGGACAAGGCATATTATTTGTCTATTTTATCAAAGTACAATAATCTGAAAATTATAAAGGACAAGCATACCGCGCTTATATCCGCGCTCGAAGAGGAAAAGGCGGTGTCGGATATGCTTTCAGACGCAAGTTCCGACGATGAGCGAGCGGTAATATACGAGGAGATTTCTTCTTTGAAAAGAAGCGCGTCGAAGATATCGTCGTCGCTTTCGGATGCTCTTGGCTGTAAGCGCGCAGAGGAGCGAGCATATTGCAGATTCAAATTCAAAGAGAATTACTCTAATTTCGGCGTAGCTTTATTTTCTCTCATTAAAACTGATTTGTTGTCGCGCGGAGCCAAGGTTGAGGAGGAAACCGTCGTAACCTCAAAAGGCGGTTATACGCAGGAAATATCTTTCATAGCAGAGGGAGCTGACGTCATTACTCGACTTAGCCCGCTTTCGGGCGCGCACAAGGTTTATACCTCTCAGTCTAAGAGCGAAGAATTGCGCTTTGCGGTGACCCCGTCGGCAAAGATTGATAAGGTAGAGGAGAACGACTTGAAGATAGACGTTTTTCACTCTTCGGGCGCAGGCGGTCAGAACGTAAATAAGGTCGAAACGGCTATACGCATAACGCACATACCCACTGGACTTGTAGTCGTCTGTCAAGACGAGCGGTCGCAACTTAAGAATAAAAAACGCGCGCTGGCTACTATTGAAAAGAAGTTGAAAGAGAGGAGCGAGCAAGCGGAGAAAAAACGCATGGAAGCCGATATCTGCGCGCAACATTCCCAAAAGAACACGCCGATATCTTTTGACGCGCTTAGTAATACTATGAGCGATACGCGTCTAAAAGCGTTTTCAAAAATTCCTTTTCCGCTTGACGAAGGACAATTCACTCAATATATAAACGGGCTTATAGCATTATGATACAAAGAATTACTGCAGATACAAAAAAGATAGCGTTATCTTCAAATCGAACTATCTACAAGACAGAGGGCTTTATTACGCTTACGCGCAGAATAATGTCCATTGATGCTTTTATTTCCCGTGTTGCAGAAGGTATTTTTAGCTCGAATATAACTCTTCCCGACGGCTGTTGCATAGCGCAGACGGAGGACGGACTCTATACGCTTTTCTTACTTTGCAAAGGTATAGATAAAAGGTTAAAGGGCGGAGATATCGTATTTTATAAATTCTTAAGCGCTAATTCTACCGAGGGCGGAATCGACAGACGGCTGAGCGATTATATTTCCTCGGGCAGTAAAATTACGCTTGTATTACGCGAAACTAACGATACGGCGCAAGAAGAGGATTTAACTAGATTGTATCTTGTGTCAGGCTCCGACGGCATAGTCAACTTTCCTTATCTTAACGAAACGCAACGAAAAATCGTCGAAACCGAGGACGCCAACATGCTCGTGCAGGGTATTGCCGGAAGCGGTAAGACCAACGTGTGCGTTGAAAAAATCGTATATTGCGCTTGTCGTAACTATCGTGGCGCTGTGTTATACACAACGTTTTCTCGCGGACTTTTGAGCGAAACGCGTAACCGTGTAGAACTGTTTTCAAAAAATATCGACGGCTTTATTTCCGCATATGAGAGCGGGCGCGTCGTGTTCCTCGACGCAGACCATAAAAAAGCCGTGGAAAACAAACTGGGTATTCTCTTTTCCGTAGACGAGGACGGCGAAATCATATCCGCATTAAAGCGTATTGCTAAATTTCTAAAACAAAAGGTAGAGTATCGACTAATTGAAGATCTATACGCAGATATGTTTGAAGCAAAGCGCGTAGCAGGCGAAAGCGTATTTTTGAAAGAGTATTTAGGCTCGGGAAAAAATTATCGACTTTCCGGCGCGTTGGAAAAGATAAAAAATATTGCGCCTGAGATAATTTATAAAGAGATATACGGAATGATTTTCGGTAAGTACGAACTTGACGCGCCGAGCGATATGATGAGCAGACAGGAGTACGTTGACGCTAGAAGCGACAGCTTTACACCGCGCGAATGCGACACTATCTATTCCGTTGCTCTCGATTACTCCGAGTTTTTGAAGAAGCGCGGTTATACGGACAATAATCTTATGAGCCGTGAGATTTTAAGTAAAGTTTCGACGCCGACGTATTCGGTAGGCGTAATCGATGAAGCGCAGGACTTTACGCAGGTAAATCTATGCCTTATGAAAAAGTTGTGTCGAAAACTATTTTGCGTAGGCGACGCTTTGCAGATGATAAATCCGTCGTATTTCAATTTCGGATATTTGAAGCGTTTAATGTACGGCGACGTTACGGGCGTCAACGAGTTGAGGCACAATTATCGCAGTACTCAAAGAATTGAAAGAATAGCCGAAAAACTCGGAGAAATGAATATGCAGAGGTTCGGCACACACAGCTTCGTATTGAAGGGAGAAAGCGTACCTTCTCCACTGCCTTCGGGAGCGGTTGTAGTAAAGGATAGAAATTTCGTTTACTCGCTGGGCGATAAGAAGTTCGAAAACGTAACCGTAGTTGTAGCCTCGCAGAAAAAGAAAGAAGAGCTCAAAAAGTTTTTGGGTAAGATAGAGATATTAACCGTAGCCGAAGCAAAGGGCTTGGAGCGCAATACCGTAATACTTGTAGACGTATTAAGCGACAACGCCGACAAGTGGCGATATCTTCACAATATGTCGCTCAATAGAAAGAAAGCCGACGAAAATTCCGTGTTCAGGTATTACTTCAATCTATTCTACGTAGGTATTTCCCGCGCTAAGCAGTATTTATTCGTCGCCGAGTCAAATTATCCGGAATCTTTCAACAACTTATTTAACGAATGTTTTGAGCGAAAGAATAAGGAAGGCGCTCTTGCGTATCTAAGAGAGATTGCAGGCAGATTAGAGATAGACGACGATGAATTCATCGAGCGTATAGAAAAGTTCTGTTCGCTAGAGCAGTACGAAAATGCAAGGAACACTGCGGACAGGCTATCGACAGAAGAGGCGCGTAAGAAGCAACTTATTTATATATCTATTCACGAAAATTACTTGCGTTACGGAAAGATAAGGGACGCTGGAATAGAGTATTGGCGACAGGGTATGGACGCAGAGGCTCGCGAAATGTTCACCCGTTCGGGAGATACGGAGTTGTTTCCGTTAATGGACGCGTGTCTGCAGGGCGGTGGAGTACTCAATCCCGAAATCGTACGATTCTATCCGTTAATAGAGGATAACGAAGTAGCAAAGAAAATTATAATCGACACGCTAAATAAAGACAGCAATGAAATAGCGGTAAAATTAAAAACCGCAAACAATAATTTGAAGAGGAAAAGACAATGAACGAAAATTCCATTAAAGAACTTATTGACAGTTTTATAGAGTATCGCAACCTTATTGCGCCTTTGCAGGACAGTTTGCATTTGGTAAGCAAGACCTACGAAGAGATAAGGAACGACCTTGACGACCTTAACAAAAGTTTTTCCGGCAATGCCGTAAATCAGCTAGAAAAAGTTCACGCTACAATCAACGCGCAAGCGAAGAGCGGGCAGGAACTTAGCAGGAGAATTGAAGAGTATTCTCAATCAGGCGAGAAATACGCGCAGGCAGTCAAGGATATGTCTTCGAGATTTTCCGAAGTTGTCAACAAGATTGATACGCTAAGCGAAATCGAAAAAACTGCGCAAAGTCAACTAGAGCGAATAGATACGCTTATATCGGAAAAGCGTTCTTCGTACGACCTCAGGGGATTGCAGAAATCGCTGGACAGTTACAATACCAACGTCGAGAAGATAAGCGATTTTATCAATAAGGATATAGCGTCCGTATTAAAGCAAAACGCAGAAAAGATAGAGGCTATTCGCAAAGAAAACGAGGAGCTTTCGGCGGTTGTCGCCGAGCAAGGCAAGAATATAGCCATTCTCGTCACCGAGTTTTCAAATACTTCCGCGCTACTGAAGAAGTTGGTAGAGGGTAGTACCGTCAACGAGGAGTACTTGTTCGATGCATTCGATAAATGGGCGTCTGACAGAAAGGTGAAAATCAAGAAAAAAGACAGTGTTGCTAAAGATTAAAATAGGATAAATCAATTTAGAGAATATGGCGCAATCGATAGAAGATAGCTTGCTTCAAGCTATAAAAAAAGACGATATAAAGGCGTTCGACGCTTTAATGGAAAAAGCTCAGTGCGGGGCATACCGACTGGGTAGATTTCCCGTGCTTTCACTTTTGTATCTTTATAAATCGCGCAAGATACTTTCTGCATATGAAGAGATGTTCCTGAAGACGACAAACTCCGTTACGCTAAGCGAACCTGCGGAAATTTCCAAGAAATTTTCCGCTAAGGCAGGTAAGTGTCTGAGATTGTATTTCAATGAAGTTGTATCTCCCCTTGAAATGCTGTTGATATTGGACAAAACAAAGCATTTGAAGAAAGTATATCCAATGACCAACTTATCTTCGGCGGTCAAGGAACGACTTAAATCTATTTATTACATCAGGTATTCGTTGAGCGTGAAATTCGAGGGCAACGAAATTATTATAGAAAGACGACCGTTAACTTATCGCGAAAAGAAAAGGCTGGCTACTATATGTTTAAGCGCGGTTTTAGTAATCTTAATTGTCATCGGCGCGTCAGTTACCACGTCTATTATTTCGCCTAAACGTCTTGATAAATATATAGACTTAAGCTCTAACGAGGAGTTTATCCTTGAACATGACGTATATGTGCCGAGGAACTATTCTATAGAAGAAATCAACTGCAGTATTGTCGGCAATGGGCATAAGCTGATTTTCCGTAAAGGAGCGACTATTAAGACATTCAATGGGAAGATGTCGGATTTGACAATAGAATGTTCGGGCAATGCGATAATTAATACGATTTCTCAATACGCTACTCTTGAAAATGTTACGGTAAACGTAAATGCCAATGTTACTACGGCAAAGAGCAACGCATTTGTCGCAATGACCAACTACGGTTCTATAGACGGAATTAAGGTTAACGTGAGCGGAAGGCTTACTACGGCAAAAGAAGTTGACGGAGAAATTACAATAGGCGGAATAGTTTACGGTAACGCGGGAACTGTTAAAAACTGCGTAGTCAACTATTCTCGATTCTCGCTTGACGGAAGGGCTAATACGAGCGCCAACTCCTCTTTCGGTGGAATGGTGGGCATCAATGTCGGAAATGTGCAGGGTTGCTCCGTCACTGGTAAAATTACCGCAGATACCTTTGACGTTGTCGGCGTATGCTTGGTCAATAACTACGTGATTTCAGATACCGTCAATAAAGCCGATATATCGCAGACTTCAGCCAATGCAGGTTGGAGCCCAATCGCTTGCGGTATTGTGTCAAGAAACTATTATTTAGTTAAAAACTGCGAAAACTTAGGAAGTATTTCAGCGACTTCAAATTGCGGACAGATAGGGGCAGACGATGTAGCGCCCTCCGCTACGTCGGCAGGCATAGCTTATCTAAACGGAGTATATAAAAACGGCATTAACGCTTCAATTGAGAAATGTAAGAATAGCGGTGAGATTTCCGCTATCAGCAACGGCGAAGTGTATATAGGCGGAATTACCGCAACTTCATACGGATATATTTACAATTCTATTAACAGCGGTAATATCACCGTAAAGGCTCATACCGTATACGCAGGCGGAATTTTGGGCTTCAGCCAAGTGGCAATCGATTCCGGCTACATTTATTTTTCTACCGTGGATAGTTGCATAAGTCAAGGCAAAATCAACGTGAAGTCAGACGATACAGCTTACGTTGGGGGTATAGTCGGACAAATAGCCGAAATGGAAATCGAGCAATATAAGGTTGACGAAGACGGTAATTTTATAAAAGACGAGAACAATCAATATGTAACGGAAACCGTATTCCGTGGCGGTCGTGTGAAAAACTGCTATTTCACGGGAGAGTATACTTCCGAGGTCAAGTATTTTGGCAATATCGTCGGGGCATGCGGAGCAAATATATATCGAGAGAACTCATATACTTCGGGTACATCCGAGCATAGAAATTTTGAAGATAATTATTATTTGGCTAATTCATTTAGCGCATTTGGAGCGACGGTATCGGGCGACGACATTGCTAACGCAGTCGAAGATAAGGGCGCGACTTCTGCGACGCTAGAAGAGATACTAAATTCAAAGGCGTACAAATCCATAATTGACAATTTCGATAACTAGTAATATAATATAACTGATATGAAAAACAAGATTTTGAGAAGAGTTATATTGATAATGACGGTAGCGGTGTTCGTTACCGTTGCTTTGACTTTCTTTCTTTTCAATATCTATACTATCAATTCTATAAAAGATTTTCTTCAACCTGAGACGGAGTTTATTGCGGACAAGCTCAAAGACGTAGACAGTTTTGACGACATAAGTTCTTTACTTGGGGACGAGAATGAAAAAGAAGACGTATTTAAGATAGTAGTCTTTGACTTTAATAAAAACGCAGTTTACGTAAACACGCCCGTTGATTTAGATTTGGGACGCAGAGTTGTCAGACATTTAGATAAAGCCGTAAGCGACGGAGATAATTTTTTCTTAGGCAGTACGTATCAATCGGGTATGGCTATCAACTATGCCGTTAAAGTAAATAATGAGAACATAGAGGGCGGTTATCTCATTCTTATGTGTTCCATAGACGTTATCTACAATACGGGACCGTATTTTCTTATCGTCGGCATTGCCGTGCTAATTTGGGCGGGCGTAATACTTTTGTCATACTTTGCGTTGACGCTCAATATGAAGTTCGCGACGATACCTTTTGAAAAACTCGAAGGCATACTTGTAGATATTAATAACGGCGAGTATACGCCAATGCAAGTGCCGGAAAAACTCAACTTTCCGGAGTTTAAGGCGGTTTTGACTAAGGTCGACGACGTAGCCGGCGAAATTGCCAAAAACCTTGTCAATTTGCAATACGAGCAGAAGAAGTCGTCAATACTTCTTCACTCTGTCAATCAAGGCATTATCGTCGTATCTCCCAGCGGAAGAATAGTTCTTAACAACAACGTGGCATTGCAGATATTCGGCAAAGAAAACGACGCAGTCGGCGTTGACCTTGGTTATCTTGTAGACAATGAAGATTTACTTGCTTCGCTTAAGCAATCGCTTGAAGATAAGAAATGTTACGTAGGCGAAGTTGGCATAGGCGAAGAGATATACAGAGTTGAGACAAGTTTTGATACCGTAGAGGACGAAGTAATTGCCGGCGACGTAATGGTGATAATATTAACCAACGTAACTATCGAGGTCAACAACGCAAAGATTAGAAGCGAGTTTTTTGCCAACGCTTCTCACGAACTCAAGACACCGCTGACGGCAATCAGCGGATATTCCGAGCTTATGACAATGGAGGGCGTATCGCAAAAACAGCTTGACGTGTGCATAAGGGAAATCAATTCCAACGCAGGTAGAATGAAGACTCTCATAGACGACATGCTTAAACTCTCCAAATTGGATGCAGATATGGACAACGAAGAGCAATCGACTACGGATATGGCAAAACTCTGCGAAGAAGTCGTAATGGACCTTAAGGGTGTCGCCGACAGCAAGGGAGTACGGCTTGAAGTGTCAGGAAAAGCCAAATTATTATGCAGACCTAAGATGATTGCAACGCTTGTGACCAATTTGGTCAACAATGCTATCAAGTACAACAAAGACGGCGGATACGTAAAGATATGTTTAAGCGAAAGTAAAGACGGAGTTACGCTTAAAGTCAAAGATAACGGTATAGGTATCGCAAAAGAGCATCAAAGCAGACTTTTCGAGAGGTTCTATAAAGTCGATGCGTCGCGCACTTACATCAACGAAAGTTCTACCGGACTTGGACTTGCTATAGTAAAAAGAATTGCCGTTATTCACGGCGCGAAGATTTCGCTCAAGAGTGAATTGGGAGAGGGAAGCGAGTTTGCGGTTGTATTTCCAAGCCGTTAAATATGCTTAAACTGCATACATGACTTGAAAAATAAAATAAGTACAAACTAACCGCTATAGGTTAGAAGTATAATTGAATTTGAAAATAAATAATACGAGGTATAAATAATGAGTTATCCTATGAAATTGATACCTGCCACCGTTGAAGCAGTATGGGGCGGTACAAGACTTATGGACGGTAAGTGGAATAAAAAAGGACTTGGCGCAAATATTGCCGAGAGTTGGGAACTTGCGTGCCATGAAAAGGGCGAGAGCGTGGTCGTGAACGGCGAATTTTCATCTCGCAAATTATCCGGCGTTTTGCAAGATAATCCTGAATTTTTGGGAAAGAAAGGTAAGGAGTTCTCATTCTTTCCAATACTCGTTAAACTCATTGACAGCAAGAGCAATCTCTCTATTCAGGTTCACCCCGACGACGAGTACGCTTTGAGGGAAGAGGGCGAATACGGTAAGACGGAGATGTGGTATATCGTCGACGCAAAGAAAGGCGGAGGCGTATATTGCGGTTTCAAAGAGCCTATCTCAAAAGAGCAACTTGCTAAAGCGTTGACGGAGGGGAATATTACTGACTATCTCAATTTTATCGAAGTGGAGAAGGGCGATTGTCTGTTTATACCTGCGGGAACGGTACACGCGATTTGCGGAGGAATATTACTTTGCGAAGTTCAGCAAAATTCTTCAATAACTTATAGGTTATACGATTATGACAGAGTTGATGACAATGGCAACAAAAGACAGTTGCATATTGACAAAGCCATAGAGGTGACGGATACTTCAAAGGTTGTTAAAGCCAACGAGAATTCCGTAAGAGCGGATGGAAATACGCTTACGCTTGCAAGTTGCAAGTACTTTACGGCAAGCGAAATTACATGCGAAGAAGAATATTCTTTTGAAGTCGACGGCGATTCGTTCGTATCAATGACAGTTGTGGACGGTAGCGGAGCTATTATGGCGAAAGGCGACTGTATTTCACTAGACTTGGGCGATACGGTATTCTTGCCGGCAGGTCTTGGTAAAGTGGATGTATACGGAAATCTAAAAGCAATCAGCGCTAAGGTGTGACAATGCAGACAAAGATAGTAACTCTAGAGCAAGGGCTTGAAGAAGCAGTCCGATTAATTAAAAGCGGTGAGGTCGTGGCTTTCCCGACGGAAACGGTTTACGGACTTGGCGCCAATGCGTTTGACCCAAATGCCGTACGCAAGATATTCGAGGCAAAGGGCAGACCTATGGACAACCCTCTCATTGCGCATATAGCGGATATTTCTTGGATAGATAGACTTGCCGTTGATATTTCCGACAACGCAAGAGCTGTGATAGAAGCATTTATGCCAGGACCTATCACCGTAATTCTCAAGAGGTCAAAGGAAGTACCCGACGAGGTTACTGCAGGGCTTGATACGGTGGGAATACGCTTTCCTAAGCACAGTGTGGCAAGGGAATTCATAAAAGCTTGCGGAGTACCTCTGTCGGCTCCGTCGGCTAATACTTCCACAAAGATTTCGCCCACAAGCGCTCAGCATGTTTTTGATGATATGCAAGGCAGAATACCGCTTATACTGCAAGGTGGAGAATGCGAAGTAGGCATAGAGTCCACTATAGTCGATATGACGGTAGACGTTCCGACCATATTGCGTCCCGGCGCTATTACGGCAGATATGCTTGTTCAAGTTCTTGGCAAGGTCAAAAATTTTGACGGTAAGATAATAGTAGCCAAAGCCCCGGGAATGAAGTATAAGCATTATGCTCCGAGTTGCGAAATGGTAGTAGCGACAAGCGAAGAAATCGCTTCGTACGAGTACGGTAGACAATTTGGAATTGGCAATAATCCCGTTATAATCGCTAAAAACGACTTCTTGCAGGGGCTTGACGACCCTGACTTTTTCCATTTTATCCGTCTCGGCAGTAGCGACGAGGACGCAATGCGTAATATCTATCGAGCTATGCACGAAGCGCAGGAAAAGTATAACTATATTATCTGTCAAGATTTTGGAGAGGAAGGAATAGGCGCGTCGATAATGAACAGAGTAAACAAAGCCAGCGGAGGTAAACGTATATGAAGATTTTGTTTGTATGTACGGGCAATACGTGCCGTTCGCCTATGGCGCAAGCAATATTGCAAGAGAAGATAGATAAAGAGGGTTTGACGGACTTTGAAGCCGACAGCGCCGGTATTTTTTGCGGATACGGCGAGCCTATGAGCGGACATACGGCTCAGATAATCGACGATATGGGGTTATTCTTTACCCATACCTCCCAACCTGTTACGCCTAATTTGCTTTCTAATTGCGATATGGTCGTCACGATGACGAAAGAGCATAAAAATATGCTTGTCGGTCACGTTGAAGAAAGTAAACTCTTTAGTTTTGACGAACTTACAGGCAATGGGGATATTGCCGACCCATACGGCGGAGATAGCGCGGATTACCTTGCAGTAGAAATGCAGTTGCGACGAGGTATGGACGCAGTGGTAGCAAAGGCAAAATCATTACTTGAAATGCAATAATTTACAAAGTAATTAGTAAAATTTTTATTAATTGTTGTATATTATAAAGAAATAAAAAAATTAGGACTTGCATAATTTTGGAAATTATGCTACAATATTTCAGTACAAAAATATAGTTTAGGAGTACTTATGAAGATTGCAATAGGATGTGACCACGGCGGTATAGTTTTGAAACCAATCGTAAAAAAGGTTTTAGAAGAAAATGATATTGAAATAATCGATATGGGATGTTTCGATACCAAGTCGGTGGATTATCCCGATTACGCGTTGAGCGTTGCGGAAGCGGTATCTAAAGGCGAGGTTGACAGGGGTATTATCCTTTGCGGAACGGGTATAGGAATAAGCATAGCCGCTAATAAAGTCAAAGGCGTGAGAGCCGCGGTATGTCACGATTTGTTTACCGCGCAAATGTGCGCTCAACATAACGACGCAAATATCCTTTCTATCGGCGGAAGAGTGGTTAGTGAAGAACTCGCAGGTCAAATGGTACAGACTTGGCTTGATACCCCGTTTGAGGGCGGAAGACATAATAGTAGAGTTGCGAAGATAAGCGAGATAGAGAATAAGTATTTCAAATAATTCGACGGAGATGTGAGTATGATTGAAGAGATGATAGACAGTATTATCGAAGCTGAGGACAAAGCGCAAGAAATTGTCAAAGCATCGGTCAACGAGTCGAATAATATCGTGAGCGAGGCAAAAGTCAAAGCCGACGCTTTGATTGTAAACGCCAAGGATGAACAGTACGCTAAAGAACAATCGGCTATAGAGGCGGGAGAAAAGAAAGGCGCGGAGTTGAGGCAGGCTCAACTTGAAGAAGCTCAGAAGCAGGCTGACGCTATGATTGCTACGCTGGAAAAGAATAAGAAGAAAGTCACTGTAAGTATTATCAAAGAGTTAAAAGGTAAGTATGGCATTAAGTAATATGCAGAAGTTGCTTTTGATAGGCAACGTCGCAGAGCGTAATACTTTGATTAAAAAACTGCACAAGTTGGGTTGCGCAGAAGTCGTTGCTACGCAAAAAATCGACAAGATGCAGGCGGTGGATATTCAACAGGACATTGACGAAAACAAGGTTAAACTTGCCAAGTTGGAATTTTGCTTAGCTACCGTCAAAGAATATAAGGCTACTGCGAAAAAACTTGCTAAAGAGCACAAGATAGACTATACCCACGTCAAAGGCAGAGGTATGTTTGCGGTAAAACCTATAATTACTTATGAGAGTTTTGAAGAGTTGAAAAATACCCAAGCAGATATTTTTTCGCAGATAGAAGAACTCAAGGCTTGCAAAGACGAGATAATTTCCTTAAAAACAGAAAAGCAGAAGCAAAATACTACGCTTGCGTCAATGGCGCCATATAAGAATATGGGCATTGCTTTTTCGCGTTTTAAGGATACCAAAACCGTCAACGTTTTGCTTGGCGAAGTTAAGAATGAAAAACTTTCTCTATTGGAAAGCATAAGGCAAAATGGCGGAGAGTATGAAGTGTTTAGCGGAGAGCCCGTCAGCGGTGTTGCGATAGTAATACCAAAGGAAAAGAGAGAAGATATTCAAGAAACTTTGACCCAAGTTGACTTTGCAGTATGTTCGGTCAATGAAGATAAGACGGCAAGCCATATTATCGAAGAGTGTTATTCCAATATTGATAATATAGAAAAACAAAGCGACAGACTTGTCGAAAAAATTATGACCTTTGAGAGTATAATTGAAGACGTCAAGAAATTGTATGATTATATTACTCTTGAAGTGGCAAAGGAGCAGAGCAGAAACAATACGCAAGTTACGCAGGCTACCTATTATCTGGAAGCATGGCTACCGCAGAGCGAAGCGCAAAGAGTGGAAAAAGAGTTGACGGACTCTCCGCTCTCGCTTGCATTTTTGATAAGAGATCCGCTTGAAGGCGAAGACGTGCCTACGTTTGCGGTAAATAACGGAGTGGTTGCGCCGTACGAGAGCGTAACGAATATGTATTCCGTACCTTTCTATAAGGAGATAGACCCAAATCCGGGAGTAGCGTTTTTCTTCTTCCTGATGTTCGGAATGATGTTATCCGACGCGGGCTACGGATTGTTGCTTACGTTGGGCGCAGGTTTAATTCTTGCCATAAGAAGACCGCCAAAGGGACAGCTTAATCTTGTAAAGATTATATTTATGGGCGGTATTTCGACAATTATCTGGGGATTTTTGTTCGGCTCATACTTTGGATTGAGTGCAAATAAAATGGGTATTTGGTATTGGTTTAACCCGATAGAAGACCCTATGCCTCTTTTGGTAGTTTGTCTTGCTATAGGCTTGATACAGATGTTCGTAGGTATGGCAATCAATATGGTTGCGTTGATAAGAAAGGGCGAAAAGTTGTGGGGTATATCCTCGGCATTCAGTTGGTACTTCTTAGCGCTTGGCATAGGCGGTATTTACTTGGCAAGCAAGGTTGGAAGTTGGATGAAGTACGTCGGTATCGTACTCCTTGTAGCGGGAATTGTACTTCTTATGCTCTCGGGGACATTCGGCAAAAAAGGCGCAAAGAAAATCAGCGGAGCATTTTCGTCGTTGTACGGTATTATCAATTTCTTCTCCGACTTGATGAGTTATACTCGTATCTTCGGTCTTGGCTTGGCGACTGGCGTTATAGCAATGGTATTTAATGAGATTGCAAAGATAATGTACGGTATGTTGCCAAAATTCTTGGGAGTGATAGCGGTAATAGCTATATGTATCATAGGTCATACGTTCAACGTAGCCATCAACGCGCTCGGCGCATACGTGCACAATTCAAGATTGCAATTCGTCGAATACTTCGGCAAGTTCTATACCGGCGGTGGGGAGCTGTTTGCGCCACTTGGCAGTCAAATGAAGTACTACGCGATAGGAACGCCGGAAGAGAAAAAGGCTAAGAAAGCAAAGGCGTAGTAAGTGATGTTGAGGAGGTATAGGCTACGCAAGTAGGCGTTAATCTCAAAAACATCTTAGATTTTAGATAAGATAGAATAAATAAAAGATAAAAAAATAAAAAATACAAAGATATAAACCACAGGAGGTTAATATAATGAACGGAGTTTATGTAGCAATGATAGGCGCAGCATTGGCGGCATTGTTCGCAGGTTGCGGTTCTGCAATCGGAGTCGGTATTGCAGGTCAAGCCGCGGCAGGTGTTACCAGTGAGGATCCAAGCAAGTTCGGTAAGGTTTTGCTTTTGCAACTTCTGCCGGGTACGCAGGGTATATACGGTCTTATTATTGCGTTTATCGTATTCTTGAAAGCAGGAGTTTTGGGAGGTACGTTAGGAAGCTGGACTACGGCTCAAGGTTGGGGCATGGTAGCAGTGTGCGCGCCTATGGCAATCGTAGGTCTAGTATCGGGTATCTATCAAGGCAAGTGCGCGTCTTCGGCTATCGCAATGGTTGCAAAGCGTCCTGAAGCGTCCGGTAAAGGCTTGTTGATGACCGTAATGGTAGAAACTTACGCGCTTCTCGCTCTTTTGATATCGTTCTTGGGCGTTTGGTTCTTGATTAAGTAATAGTAAAGGTAAATTATGAACAACAAAGAAGCAATTATCCAAAAGATAATAGACGACGCTAACGCAGTGGCTGGCGCTAAAATAGCGGAGGCTAACGATACGGCAAGTCAAGTTTTAGCGAGAGCGCAAAGACAGGTTGACAGATTCAATGAGAGTAATTCAGGTAGGACTGACAAACTGTATCAAGAAGCGTTGGAGCGGAGCCAAGTCGTCGCAAATCTAGACATTAAAAAGCTCTTGCAAGGCAAGAAAAAGGAAATCATCGACAAGGCGTTCGATGAGGCTTTGGACGCTATCAAGGCGGATAAAAAGACTTATCTCGCGCTTGTAGAGGGGATGATAATGTCTTGCTGTGAGGACGGGGACGAAGTCGTTGTCGCAATGGAAGACGATAAAGTTATAACAAAGAAGTTGATTGCCGACATTGCAAAAAAGAGTAAGAAGTCGTTAAAGAAGAGCGAAGAGTTTGGAGATTTCAAAGGCGGAGTAATTTTGTCGGGTAAGAATTACGACAAAAACCTTACTTTGGAATTGGAACTTTCTTTGATTAAAGAAAAAATCGAGAGCAATATCGATTCGATTTTGTTTGGGGAGTAAAGACTGATGGCAAAAAATAGCTTGGTCTATTCAAATGCAAGAGTTAAGGCTTTGGAAAATACTTTCTTGACCAACGAAAAGATTGTGCGTATGGCGTACAGCGATTCTTTGGAGGAGGGTATCAAAGTGCTTATGGAAAGTTCTTACGGCGGAGGTATGATCGCCGACGCCAAGGACTATGACGAAATCTTGCAGGCGGAAGATAGAAAGGTGAGCGAATTTGTATTCGACGCTATGCCGGACGGACAAGGCATGGAAACCTTTGCCGTTAAGTCTGACTATCACAACCTTAAAGCTATAGTCAAGGGCAAATATATGCGACTTGACAATATTGATTTTATGTTAATGCCAAAGGGCAATCTCGACCCCAAGGAAATCAAAGATATGATATACACCGACGACTATTCGACGCTGAGCGAGAGTATGCAAAAAGCTCTTTTGACAATCGACAGCGCAAGAGCCGACGGTAATACGTCGCCGAGATTTATAGACTTGACGCTTGATAAGGCTTGCTATAGCGATATTATGGCAATGCTTAAGAAAGCTAAAAATAAGTTCATGACTACTTATTGGCAGACAAATATCGATATGATGAATATTTCCGCTTTCGTTAGAGCAAGTAAGGCGGGCGACATAGAGGTATTCAAGGAGAGCTTTATTGACGGAGGTAAACTTGACGTATACTTCTTCAACACAGAGTTGCAAGCAGTAATTGATAAGTTGGCGTTTTCGCCTTATCCGCAAATCGCAGAAGCTCTTAAATCGGGAGATTTCGTGTCCTTTGAGAGGATTTGGGACAATACCCTTATCAATATATTCAAAGAAGGTCGTAACGATATCTTTTCGGTAGCCCCCATAGCAGGGTTCTACGTAGCTAAGAAAATCGAGATAAAGATAGTGAGAATGATATGTATCCTTCTCAAAAACGACGTAGATAAAGACGTCATAAAAGACAGATTGAGGGAATTGTATGCGTGAAGGCAAGATAGCGGTAGTTGGAGATAAAGATTTGATTTTGGCGTTTAAGGCTATCAGTATGGAAGTCTTTTGCGCCGATACCAAAGAAGAGGGCGAAGCTATTATAAAGAAACTCGCCAAAACTCATTCTGTTATATTTATTACGGAAAATCTAGCTGAGCAAATGGATTCTTTGCTCGCAAAATATAAGACCAAGGCTTATCCGGCAATAATACCTATACCAAACGGTGGCAAGTCTAACGGCTACGGTATGCAAGGAATTAAGGCAGACGTGGAGAGAGCTATCGGTACAGACATATTGTTTAATAAGGAAGATTGATTATGCAACAAGAAGTAGGAAGAGTTATCAAAGTTTCCGGACCGCTGATTGTAGCGGAAGGTATGCGCAACTGCAAGATGTTTGACGTTGTCAGAGTCGGCGAAGAAAACCTCATCGGCGAAATTATAGAACTTCGCGACGATAGAGCGTCTATTCAGGTCTATGAAGAAACGAGCGGATTGGGTACGGGCGCAAAGGTAATATCTACCGGCGCTCCGCTGAGCGTTGAACTTGGACCCGGAATTATCGAGGGTATTTACGACGGTATTCAAAGACCTCTTCAAAAACTCGTGGAAATGACGGGCGACAGAATAGGCAGAGGCGTGGAAATATCGGCGATTGACCACAAGAAGCGTTGGAACTTTGAGGCTAAGAAGTCCAAAGGCGACAGCGTAGTCGCAGGCGATATTCTCGGCGTAGTGCAAGAGACCAAAGTCGTAGAACATAGAATCATGGTACCTGTCGGCGTTGAGGGTAAGATCAAATCTATATCTTCCGGAGAACATACGGTAGACGACGCTGTGTGCGTAATCACAACTTCTAAAGGCGATGTCAAGGTGACGATGTGCCAAAAGTGGGCTGTCAGAATAGGCAGACCTTTCAAGAGCAAAATGTATCCTGTCGCTCCTCTTGTGACAGGACAACGTACTATAGATACTTTCTTTCCGGTAGCGAAAGGTGGCGCGGCTTGTATTCCGGGACCTTTCGGAAGCGGAAAGACCGTAGTTCAGCACCAACTTGCGAAGTGGTCGGACGCGGATATAATCGTATACGTAGGTTGCGGTGAGCGCGGTAATGAGATGACGGATGTTCTCAACGAGTTCCCTGAACTTATCGACCCAAAGACGGGCGAAGCGCTTATGAAGAGAACTGTGCTTATCGCTAATACTTCCGATATGCCGGTTGCGGCTCGTGAAGCGTCGATGTATACCGGCATAACAATTGCCGAATACTTTAGAGATATGGGATATAACGTAGCTATAATGGCTGATTCGTCTTCTAGATGGGCAGAGGCTTTGAGAGAAATGTCGAGCCGTCTTGAAGAAATGCCGGGCGATGAAGGTTATCCTGCATATCTTGCGTCAAGACTTGCAAGTTATTATGAAAGAGCGGGTATCGTCAAGGCTATGGGCAGTGACGAGCGAGTGGGTTCGGTTACGGCAATCAGCGCCGTATCGCCTCCGGGCGGTGACTTGTCCGAGCCTGTTACGCAGGCTACTTTGAGAATCGTCAAAGTATTCTGGGGCTTGAGTTCTTCTTTGGCATACGCAAGACACTTCCCTGCTATAGATTGGCTACAAAGTTATTCTTTGTACGTAGATAGACTTGGCGAGTGGTACGGAAAGAATACCGAGAGAACTTGGAACGATAACCGTCAGCAAGCTATGACGATATTGCAAGAAGAGGCAAACCTTGACGAGATAGTTCGTCTTGTCGGCGTAGACGCATTGAGTTATGAAGACAGATTGACAATGGAAACCGCTAAGTCTATAAGAGAAGATTACTTGCAACAGGACGCTTTCGATGACGTCGATACCTTTGCAAGTCTATCCAAACAGTATAAGATGCTTAATCTTATATTGGAATGTTATAGATGCTCGCAGGAAGCTCTTAAAAAGGGCGCAGACTTCGACGATATCATTGCAATACCTGCAAGAGAGGCTATCGGTAGAATGAAGTTTATACCTGAGAGCGAAATTGCAAAATTTGACGAGATTTACGACAATATGAAAGCTCAGCTTGATAAGCTCGCTTACGTAGACTAAGGAGAGAATATGTTAAAGGAATATAAGTCAATTAGAGAAATCGTAGGACCGCTTATGCTTGTTGACGGCGTTGACGGCGTAGCTTACAACGAACTTGTCGAAATCAAAGGCAAGGACGGAAGCATAAGAAGAGGTAAGGTGCTTGAAGTCAACAGAGATAAGGCGCTTATTCAGCTTTTTGAGGGTGCGCAAGGCTTGCAAATGTCCACTTCAAAGGCAAGATTTTTAGGCAGAAGTTTGGAACTTGCCGTATCTGAAGATATGCTGGGCAGAGTTTTTGACGGTATGGGCAATCCCAAGGACGGCGGAGCGCCGATAATTCCCGACATGAAACTCGATATCAACGGCCAACCTATAAATCCTGCCGCAAGAGATTATCCCGACGAGTTTATTCAGACGGGTATATCAGCTATCGACGGACTTAACACCTTGGTAAGAGGACAAAAACTTCCGGTATTCTCGGCGTCAGGCTTACCGCACGCAGAACTTGCGGCGCAAATCGCACGTCAAGCTAAAGTGCTTAACAATGACGAAAAATTCGCAGTCGTATTCGCCGCGCTTGGAATTACTTACGAAGAAGCTGAATTCTTTATGCAAGACTTCCGTAAGACGGGCGCAATAGAAAGAGCCGTAATGTTTATCAACCTCGCCAACGACCCGGCAATCGAGAGAATATCAACTCCTAAGATGGCTTTGACAGCCGCGGAGTATCTAGCATTTGAAAAAGGTATGCATGTGCTTGTAATAATGACTGATATTACTAATTATTGCGAAGCGCTAAGAGAAATCTCTGCCGCAAGAAAAGAAGTGCCGGGCAGAAGAGGTTATCCCGGTTATCTCTATACCGACCTTGCTACGATGTATGAGAGAGCGGGCAGAATAAGGGGCAAAGCCGGTAGTATTACTCAAATACCGATACTTACTATGCCCGAAGATGATAAAACGCACCCAATCCCCGATTTGACGGGTTATATAACCGAAGGTCAAATAATCTTTGGTAGAGAACTCTACAAAAAAGGTTATACGCCACCTATCGACGTTCTCCCGTCGCTTAGCCGTCTAAAACAAAAGGGAATTGGCGAAGGTAAGACGAGAGAAGACCATTCAGGTAATATGAACCAGCTCTTTGCCGCGTACGCTAAAGGTAAGGAGTGCAAAGAACTGTCGGCTATACTCGGCGATGCTGCGCTCACTCCGCTTGACAGACAGTACGCATCTTTTGCAGAAGAGTTTGAGAAGAGATATATTAACCAAGGCTTCTATACCAATAGAACCATTGACGAAACCTTGCAGATAGGTTGGGAACTCTTGACGCTCTTGCCAAGGTCCGAGATGAAGCGTATTAAGGATAAGTACCTTGAGATGTACTATGACCCAATCAAGGCAAAGCTAGAGGAAGAAAAGAAGTAATATTTGCAAACTGAACAATGTTCAATTATGTGCAGGCAACATAATACAATCATTAATACATCTTTAATTAATATATAGACGAATATAAGTTAATGATTGATAAATAAGTAAAAATATTGCATATGTGTCGATAAAATAAGAAACTGAACGCTGTTCAAATAGTAAATCGGCATAATATAAGGCAGGCAAATGGCAGAAAGACTAAACGTAAACCCCACTAGAATGGAGTTGAAAAGATTGAAGACGCGTCTTAAAATGGCGGTAAGAGGACACAAACTTTTGAAGGATAAATCGGATGAAATGATTAGACGGTTTATGGAGTTTGCCAACCAAAATAAAGCGCTTAGAGAACAAGTCGAAGTTGAATTAAAGTCGGCTTTGACTACTTTTGTCGTAGCTAAAGCGGTAAGCGACGACGCTGTTATTCAAGAAGCCGTCGCAATGCCTTCAAAGAGCGTCAAGATAGAGCTTGACAGCCAAAACGTAATGAGCGTAGAAGTTCCGTTGATTAGCGTCAAGGCAAGCGGAGATGGCGATAAGTATCCGTATTCGTTTTCTGCAGTCACTGCTGAACTTGACAATTCAGTGGAAGTGATGAACGGACTTTTGGAGAGAATGGTAAAACTCGCCGAGGTGGAAAAGACCTGTAATATGCTCGCAATCGAGATAGAAAAGACAAGACGTCGCGTAAATGCCTTAGAATACGTCATGATACCGCAACTTCAAGAAACCATCAAGTTTATAACTATGAAACTTGACGAGAATGAGAGAAGTACGATAGTTAGACTTGTCAAAGTCAAGGCGATGATAGCCGAGGAGGTCTAGATGTCCAAGACGCTAAAAGACCTTTGCTTTTTGACGGGAGTAGTATTGCCACATTTGGCATTGATACTTTATTTTGTCGTCCAGAACGAAGAGCATAAAAAGGCGTTTTTTCAAAGTATGTTTTACGGCATAGTTCTTTGGGTTGTTTTGGGAGTCGCAATTGGCTTGGGTATGTTCGAACCGTCGGTATTCGGTCCAACTACAAATTAAAAATAGATGTTTTAGTTAGAAGATATTATCTTGAAGCATTATGACCATACAACAGTTAAAGTATATAATAAAATCGGCTGAAATAGGCTCAATAACAGAGACGGCAAAAGCGTTGTATATCTCACAACCGAGTTTGTCGGGCGCAATCAAAGAAGTTGAAAATGAAGTAGGTTTTACTATTTTTACTAGGTGCAGAGCAGGTATTGCGCTAACTAAAGAGGGAATGGAGTTCTTAGGTTACGCGCGACAGGTAGTACAGCAGATGGAACTTCTTGAATCGAAATACATTTCCAATCAGCCTGCAAAACAGCGGTTTTGTATATCCACACAGCACTATACTTTTACTTCCAACGCTTTTGTAGAACTTGTTCAGCAATTTGGGCAAGAAAGGTTTGAATTTATACTGAATGAAACGCAAACGCACCAAATTATTAAGGACGTTAGAAACCGATTTAGCGATATAGGAATTCTATTTATAAGCAATGGTAATGAGAGTATCTTGAAAAAGGTTTTAGAAGAAAACGATTTGTCTTTTTATGAATTATTTACCGCATCGCCACATGTGTTTCTCAAAAAAAATCATCCGCTTGCTACTAAGAAGTCATTAACTTTAGAGGATTTGCGACCGTATCCTAAATTGAGTTTTGTTCAGGGTAATTATGAATCTGTTTATTTTGCAGAAGAACTCTTTAGTAATGAGCCGTCAGAAAAAAGTATAAAAGTCAGCGACCGCGCCGCTATCGTTAATTTTATGATAGGATTAGACGGTTACACAATATCCAGCGGAATTTTCCCAAAGTATTTGCAAGGAGATACTATTATTTCTATTCCTCTTGACGAACCTGAAGTTATGCGTATCGGATATATAAAAAACAATGACAAAGAATTGTCGGAACTTGCAAAAATCTATATCGAGGCTTTGAAAAAGTATAAAAACTGATATAGAATTTTCCTATGTCAAAGCATAAATTATAAGTATTACCTATTACCATTTCTCCCGTGATACAATATGACGGAGAGGAGGCGAATGATGTCGGGATATATAATAGGTAATTTTTTTATTTACGCGCTAATAAATGCGATTACACCGGGACCGGGGAATATATTGGCGCTTAATACCGTCAGTAACTATGGCTGGAAAAAAGGTAAGCCACTTTTTTTCGGTATATTTATCGGTTACTACGTTGTGCAAATCATTTGCGCTATATTCGTCTATGGCGTGAGCACTTTTTTACCCAACGTACTTGGAATAATGAAATATATAGGCGCTGTCTATATATTTGTACTCGCAATTCATATAGCGTTTAGCAAACCGAAAATTGACAATTCTCAAAAGTCAACGTCATTTCTAAAAGGCTTTTTTCTGCAATTTGTCAACGTGAAAATCTATCTATTCGGTATTACTGCATTGACAGGATACGTTATTGAGTACTATAAATCGTTCGTAGCTTTACTCGCTTTTGAGCTCGTTATAGCGACTATAGGTTCAATAGCAACGTTGATTTGGATAGGATTGGGTATGCTACTCAAAAAAGTTTATCTAAAATATTATTTGCCTATCAATATCATACTTGCGCTTTTATTGTTGGAATGTATATACAGTATGTTGAAATAAAATCATAAATTGGAGGTAGACACTATGAGAAATACGTTTAATTTTTCCGCAGGACCTGCAGTCATGCCGGAACAAGTATTGCAAGATGTGGCAGACGAAACGTTAAATTACAAAGGTAGCGGTATGTCTGTTATGGAAATCAGCCATCGTTCTTCTTTATTTCAAAGCATTATTGACGAAACGGAAGAGAACTTAAGAAAACTAATGAATATACCCAATGATTACGAAGTGTTGTTTTTGCAAGGAGGAACTACGCTTCAATTTGCGATGATTCCAATGAATTTTATGCGTAATCGTAAAGCAGAGTATATATTGACTGGATATTGGGCAAAAAAGGCTTACGAGGAAGCTACATTGTTTGGGGACGTCAATATTGTAGCATCGTCAGAAGACAGGAATTTCTCATATATTCCCGATTGTAGCGATTTGGACATTGACAATAAATCAGATTATTTGTATATGTGTGAAAACAATACGATTTACGGAACTAAATTCCACACAAAACCTAATAGCAAAGGCAAGATTTTAATAAACGATATTTCGTCGAGTTTTTTGTCCGAGCCTATGAATGTGTCTGACTATGATATGCTCTTTGGAGGTATACAAAAAAATCTCGGTCCGGCAGGTCTGGTAATAGCAATTATACGTAAAGATTTGATTTCCGAATTCGTATTGAAGGGAACGCCTACGATGCTTAGGTATAAAACTCATGCGGATAAAGGCTCAATGTACAATACTCCTCCCACATATAATATCTATATCGTTGGAAAAGTCATTAAGTGGATTCAATCCTCGGGGAGCTTAGAAAAAATGAGAGAATATAACGAGAAAAAAGCCAATATTCTTTATGATTATTTAGATAAAAGTAAAATGTTTTATGGATTGGCAGATAAAGAGAGTCGCTCATTGATGAACGTCACTTTCCGCACTAATTCAAAGGAATTAGATTCAAATTTTGTTGAACTGGCAAGCCGTAACAATATTATTAGTATCAAAGGACATAGGGTAATCGGCGGTATGAGAGCAAGTCTTTATAACGCTATGCCAGTTGAAGGCGTTGAGCATTTGGTCAAGTTTATGGAAGCATTTGAAAAAGAAGGAGGGAAAAAGTTATAGTTATAAAATAGCTTTTCATTTATATGTCTTTTTATGTTTACATTTTATCGCGCGTAATGTATAATAATATAGAAAATTTATTAAGGAAGGTTGATATGGAGAAGAAAAAGTTTTATATCACTACACCTATTTATTATCCTAGCGGTAAGTGGCACATAGGCACTTGTTATACTACGATTATCTGCGACGCTTTGGCAAGATATAAGCGTATGCAAGGATACGACGTATTCTATCTTACGGGTACGGACGAACACGGTCAAAAGATTCAAAAGGTTGCAGGTTCTCACGGCGTGCCTGTAAAGCAATATATTGACGGCGTAGTAGACGAGCTTAAAAGACTTTGGGACTTGCTGGATATATCTTACGACAAGTTTATTCGCACGACTGACGATTATCATGAGAAAGCCGTGCAGAAGATTTTCCAAAAGCTCTATGACAAGGGGGATATATACAAGAGCGCCTATGAGGGGTGGTATTGTACGCCTTGCGAAGCCTTTTGGACAAAGACGCAACTCGTAGACGGCAAATGCCCCGACTGCGGAAGAGAAGTTGAGCTTACCAAAGAAGAGAGTTATTTCTTTAAGCTCAGCAAGTATCAGGACAAAATTCAAAAACTTATTGAGGAAGACAAGGAGTTTTTGCAACCTATTACCCGTCAAAACGAGATGCTCAACAACTTTATTAAACCGGGACTTCAAGACTTATGCGTATCGCGTACTTCATTTGATTGGGGTATTAAAGTTCCTTTCGACCCAAAGCACGTAGTGTACGTATGGATTGACGCGCTCACCAACTATATTACGGCGCTCGGCTACGGCGGTGAGGACGAAGAACTTTTCAAGAAGTATTGGCCCGCCGACGTGCATATGATGGGCAAGGAAATTATCCGCTTCCATTCGATAATATGGCCTGCAATTCTTATGGCGCTTGATTTGCCGTTGCCGAAGAAAGTATACGGTCACGGCTGGCTCATGTTCAACAATGATAAGATGAGCAAGTCCAAGGGCAATATTGTAGACCCGTTTATTCTCTGTGAGAGATACGGCGTTGACGCGTTGAGATATTATTTGTTGAGAGAAGTGCCTTTCGGTCAGGACGGCAATTTTACCAACGAAATATTCCTCAAACTTCGCAACAGCGACCTTGCCAACGACCTTGGCAACTTAGTATCGAGAGTTACGGCGATGGTAGCGCAATACTTTGACGGAGTAATACCTGCGCCTATAGATAGCAACGAAATCGATAAAGACTTGATTGCAATGGCGGAGAAGATGTATCCCACCGTTACGGCGTATATGGATGAGATGAGAGCGCCAGAGGCTTTGGATACCATTTTCAAGGTAATTCAAAGGGCAAATAAGTATATCGACGAATGTACGCCTTGGATACTTGCCAAGAGCGACGAGGGAAGAGAAAGGCTAAAGACGGTACTTTACAACCTCTGCGAAACAATTAGAATGACGTCGGTTATTCTTCAACCTTTCCTCACTAAGACGCCTGTAAAGATATTCGAGAAGTTGGGTATCAAAGACGGTATGGGACTGACAGGCTTTGACTCTTTGGAGAAATTCGGAGCAAAGATACACGGATTAAAGGTGGACAAGGGCGAGCAACTTTTCCAAAGAATAGATATTGCCAAAGAACTAAAGGTAATGGACGAAATCTTAGAACAAGAAAAGAAAAAAGCCAAAGAGCAGAAAAAGGAGAAAGAAAAAGTGGAAAACGTAGTTACGCTACAACAGATAGGAATAGAGGATTTTGCCAAGATAGAACTCAAGGTGGGTACTGTCTTGGAGTGCAAAAAGGTGGAGAAAGCCGACAAGTTGCTTTGTTCGCAAATTGACGTGGGAGAAGAGAATCCCCGCACTATAGTCAGCGGTATCGCCAAATATTATACGCCCGAAGATATGGTAGGTAAGCAGGTAATCGTAGTTACCAACTTGAAGCCTGCAAAACTAAGGGGAATAGAATCTCAAGGCATGGTATTATGCGCCGAGGACGAAAACGGCGATTTGGCATTGATTGCACCTATCAAGTCCGTTAAGTCGGGTAGTATCGTAGGATAAACTCAAAGGAAACGTATGATTATTGATTCTCACGCGCATTTGAGCGACGAAAGATTGATTGGCAGAGTGGGCGAAATTTCCGATAGTTTATTGCTAAGCGGTCTGGAGAGTGTCTTTGAAGTTGGCTTTGATTTGCAATCATCTAAAAGCGCAATCCGACTTGCTAGAGAGTACGACAATATCTATGCAATAATAGGTACGCATCCGCACGAAGCCAAATATTACGACGCGCAAACTGAAGAATTTTATATACAAAACGCTTGCAATAAGAAAGTGCTTGCGATTGGCGAGATAGGACTTGATTATTTCTATGATAAGTCGGATAGGGACGTTCAACGCGACGTATTTGCAAGACAAATCCAACTTGCAGATAAAGTCGGATTGCCTATAGTATTGCATATCCGCGACGCTTACGGCGACGCAATAGAAATATTGGATGCTCATAGGGATAAGCTAAATCACGGCGTTTTATTGCATTGTTATTCGGGAAGCGCGGAGATGATAAAGCAATTCAATAAATATAATTGCTATTACGCTCTGGGCGGAGCGATAACTTTTAAGAACGCAAAGAAAGACGACGTAATCATGGCTTTACCCGAGGATAGGCTTTTGGTAGAAACGGATTGCCCGTATATGACGCCCGTACCGTACAGAGGTCAAACTAATGAGCCGAAGTTGGTCAATCTCGTAGTCGATAAGATAGCTTCGATAAAGGGCGTAGAGCGAGAGAAAATAGAAAGTATAACTTATGAAAACACAAAGAGATTGTTTTTCAAATACTGCAAATGAGGTGACGTTATGCAAAATAAATACGTTTATACAGTAGACAATAACGTGTATATAAATTTAACCAATCGTTGTTCTAACCGCTGTGAGTTTTGCGTTAGATATTACGACAAACCTATCTACGGCGATTTATGGATAAAGGACGAGCCTACGGCTGATATAGTGATTGATATACTTGAAAAAGAGTACAATCTGGCTGATTACGGCGAAGTCGTATTTTGCGGATACGGAGAGCCTACGTATCGCTTTGACGCAATAGAAAAGATAAGCGATTACGTACACTCAAAAGGCGCAAAAACCAGAATTAATACCAACGGTCAGGCAAACGAGATACTTGGTCAGGATATTAGCGAGAGAATCTCAAAATGTATAGATACTATCAATATTTCGCTCAACGCTACAGACGCTGTTAAGTACGATAAGATATGCCACAGCGACTTTGGCGAGAGAGCCTTTGACATAATGCTTGACTTTGCCAAAAAGTGTGTAAATCACGGCGCAAATGTAGTGCTAAGCGTTGTAGACGTAATAGGTCAGGAAGAGATAGCTAAGGCAAGAGAGATTGCAAAGTCAGTGGGAGCAAAGTTGAGAGTAAGAGAGTTGCTTGAAAAATAAAAAGGAGTAAGTTATTATGTATACGCAAAATGAAATATTATGGAAAAGTAGAACAAGCGGACACAAGACTGTAACTATGCTTTTGACGTGTTTGGCAGTTTTGGTTTTGTCACTTGTGGGCGGAGTAATTTCTTCTTCAAAAGATAACGACGTTTTGAAGATAGTTTTGATGATTATAGCGGTATTGGCAATAATCGCCTGTCTTGTGACAGTATGTCTGGCAAAACTGACAGACCTAAAATGGAACGTGTCGAATCTTATATTCTTTTTAACGGAAGACGGGTTTTATTTTACAGGCGTAGTCAATCAAGATTCTTATTTTTATGCCGAATGGTCAGAGATAGTAGGTTATTCCGTAACTACAGGTAAAAACGGCAAAGCCACTGTAACCGTGAATTTCAACGGGATTGCCGACGCCGGATCATACGGAAAGATCAAGCATCTTAAAATGGTCGGTATTTTAGGTGTCGAGGAACTTTGTAAGATCTTTGAAACGCATGGAATCAATCAAATCGAATACAGCAAGAACATAAAATAGTATGAGCGATATAAAACAAATACTGCAAGATCACAACTTTAGATTCAATAAGCAGTTCGGGCAGAACTTTATCACCGATACCAATCTTTTGCAGGCAATGGTAAAGGATAGCGGAGTAAATGATACGGACGTTGTCGTCGAGATAGGAGCAGGCGCAGGAACGCTTACCAGAGAGCTCGCCAAATCTGCCGGCAAAGTTTTAGCATTTGAGATTGATCGCAATCTTGTGCCGATACTTGGGCAAACGCTCAAAGGTATGGAAGATAAGGTCGAGGTAGTTTTCAAAGATATTCAAAAAGTCAGCGATGACGAACTTGACGAACTTTTGGATGGCAAAGACTACAAGGTTGTTGCCAACCTTCCTTACTACATTACCACGCCTATAATTATGAGATTTTTGGAGCGAAAACACCGTCCTGAAAGTATTACAGTTATGATACAAAAAGAAGTTGGAGTACGTTTGACTTCTACGTCAACAGACGGAGATTATGGCGTAATTACTCTTGCCATTGCCTTAGAAGGCAAGGCAAAGATTATGCGCGAAGTGCCGAGATACATGTTTACGCCACAGCCAAACGTAGATAGTTGTATTGTGCGTATAGACCTTGACGATACCTATTCTCACGTAGACAAAGCAAAAGTCAAGAAAGTGATTAAATGCGCTTTTGCGATGCGCAGAAAGACGCTTGTCAACAATCTTATGAGCGGGCTTGGCGTGAGTAGGGAAGTAGCCAACAAAGCGCTCTTTGATATGGAATTGGACGAGAGAATAAGAGGCGAAGTATTGGATATAGACCAATATATCAAGTTGAGCGAGTTACTGTTGGGATAGTGTTATGGATAAGAAGTTTTATAATAAAATAATTAAATTGATACCCTCCGATACTCTGAAAGCGTTTCTAAACGAAAGCAAGTTTAGATTTGAAGAGAAAGATTTGCTTGCTATCATAAATAATTATTCCCGTAATTACAATGAGAAAATTGCGCTACTTGAAGAAGCGGTAGTTTGTCTTGCGGATAAATCAGCAGTATTTCACGCGAAAAAACTTATTGACTTGCACAAGCGTATTTATGACGGTTTTATGCAACCGGATCAAGATTGTGTGTATGATATAACTATAATAGAAAGTGATAATTCTCCGGATGATAGACGATTTATCACAAAGACGTTTGAAGACGCTAAAATTCTCATTAAAAATTATAAAAAGCGTTATGGTGACGGATTTTATACGAATAGCACGTCAGGCGCTTTAATAGACGGTAAGTACGTCTACTATAAAATTTACAAGTCCACTGCCATTGCTCCGAAAAAGCCGTCGGATATTCACAAAAAGGTTGGTCAGGTCGGAGAGTGTCTTTTAGGAAAAAAATTAGAAATTCTTGACGTAGATTTGTATTACTACGGTATTACGGACGTGTATGGTTGTAAAAACAAAGACTGTGACGAAGATTGCAAAAGCCAATGTATAATGATGCACCAATACTATATAAAATTTCCTGCATTTCTGGAGCAGTATCAATTAGTTGCGTTTAAGGGGTGGGATAAAATAAACTATGGTATTTTGCCATATAAAATGAAAGACGGCGACGATGATTCCTACGTAATAAATTTGGACGATAACGGTTTTATAGCAAATAGAGAAAAGTTAGAAGGACTTGATGACTACCGTATTTTCGACGATCATTGCCATCCGTCATATTTTGATATTTACGTACCTGAGCGACAAGACGTGCCGGACAATATATACGAGAATTACTTGTATGCCGTTGAGATACTAAAAGAGTTAGGCTACAACAGCGACGGTTCCGAAAATATACGCCGGTACGTTATAAAATAGTATCGCTAAATATTAGAATAGTCTATCTTTCTATTCTTAAAATAGTATTCTTTATCTTTATCGTTAATATCTCTTAATACTTTACAAGGATTGCCGACGGCGACTGAGTTGGACGGAATATCTTTTGTCACAACGCTACCTGCGCCTATTACGGTATTATCGCCTATTGTAATCCCCGGCAGTACTATTACTCCTGCGCCAAGCCAACAATTCTTGCCGATATGTATCGGCGCATTGAATTGATAACCTTGTTCTCTAAGCATAGGCAATATTGGGTGTCCCGCTGTGGCAAGTACGACGTTGGGACCGAACATTGTATTGTCGCCGACGTAGATATGCGTATCGTCGACCATAGTCAAGTTGAAATTAGCGTACACGTCATTGCCGAAGTGGCAGTGCTTACCGCCGAAGTTGGAGTGAAAAGGCGGTTCGATATAACAGTTTTCGCCTATTTCGGCAAACATTTCTTTTAACATTTGTTGGCGTTTTTTGCTCTCGGTAGGGCGAGTAAGGTTGAAGTCGTAAAGTTTATCCAAACACTTATTTTGTTCCTCAGCGATTTGCGGGTCGCCGGGGAAGTACAATTCTCCGCAGTGCATTTTATCTTTAATGGTCATCTTGCATTATCCTCATATAATCTATATTGAATATATTATATCATAGTATTTGTATCTAAGTAAAGATATAATTTTTGCATATTACGTCCGTTCGTCGCATAAGTTATCGTGTACGGAGGTAGAATATGGTAATTTTGAAAAAAATAGTTATTATGACAGAACACGGCAAAAGTAATTGCTCGGGTATAGTCAAATTTGAAAACTTTGCGGGCAGGACAAGTTGCTTCGTCAGAATTTTAGGTATGAAAGGCAGTGGAGTAATTTGTATAAAGTGCGGAGACGATATTATGTACTTGGGTAATCTTTTTGACGGAGAGCATAAGTTTAATGCGCTTTACGACCTCAATAAGACAATACAAATCGTAGTTGTCGCAGACGGCAGTGTGGTTAGCATGGGAAGCAACAAGGGAAGATTTTCTCCCAACGCTTTGATGATAGACATACATAGATACTACGCTAGAATGCCACAGAGAATAGACGACACGACCGAAGCGGTAGAAATAGTCGAACAAATTGCTTCACAGCAGAATCATGCTGAAGAAAGCTGTAGAGCTGACGCTCAAGAGAATTCTATAGAAGATGCTGTCGCAGAGGTAGGACAAGAGCCGGCAGTTCTAAGCAACGCCGAAGAAACTACGTTCGTACGCGAAGATAAGGTCGAGAAGATTACTCGCAACAAACAAGATAAAAAGGTAAGTCAAACTAAGACGGCAGAACCGTTCTATAAAAAGATAGAGAAGAACTTGAACGAATTGTTCGAGGTGCATGAAAAGGACGAAGAATTGACTTTACTTATTCCCGATAGCAAGTGGGCGAGAGTGCCTATCGAGGGTGACGGATACTACGTGGTAGGCGTGATAGAAAGCGACGGCGTACCCAATATAATTTGTTACGGAGTGCCCGACAAAGACGATTCTAATCCACCGCAAAACAGTAACGACTGCAGACAGTGGATGGAGATAGAGAAAGGCGGAAGAGGATATTGGATGATGTATCAGTCGGCGGTAAGCGGAGAAACGTTGACTACGACAATTATATAATCTATATAAAGATGAAAAGAGATAACTTCGGTTATCTCTTTTTACTTTGTCAGCGTAAAATATAAGTTGCAAAAGTTAGGTATTTATTATACAATTATAATATGGAATGTAAGACTTTTGATTATTTACCTCAAGAAGCGAGAAATATACGAGTAGAGGTATTTGTTAAGGAACAAGGCTTTGAGTATGAGTTCGATAGTTTTGACGAAAAAGCTACGCATATAATTATCTTTGACAACAATAAAGCCGTAGCGACTTGCAGATATTTTAATCAAGACGGGTATTATTTGATAGGGCGAATTGCAGTAATCAAAGAATACAGGGGCTTAGGTCTTGGAGCAAAGTTACTTGAATTTGCTAAACTTCAAATTGATAAACTTGGCGGAAAAGAGATAAGAATACATGCGCAAAAGCGCGTAGAAGGCTTCTATATAAAACAAGGCTATGAAGCGTTTGGGGAAACGGACTTTGACGAAGGATGTGAACACGTCTGGTTAAGACGCAGTATAAATTAGAAAAATATGATAAGGCGGTGCGTATGAAAGTCGAAAGAATCGAAGCAATTCCACTTGACAAAAAGACTGCTGAAAAGTATGCAATACAAATTGCTAAACATCAGGTTAAACAAGAAATAAAAAAAGTAAAGTATCTTGGCGGAGGTTCGTTCGGTCGGGCTTACGGCATAGAGTTGGAGGACGGTAAGAAAATCGTAGTCAAGTTCTTGCGGGCTAACGATATGCTCGATAAAGAAATATACGACTTAAAATTGCTTGCGGATAATTGTCCCGTAAAGATTCCCAAAGTTTTGTTTGTTCAAAAAGCCGATGACAGCATTCCCGTAGACTGTTACGGAATGGAACTTATTGAGGGTAAAAATGCAATGATGGCTTTTGGAATGTTGCTCCAAAGTAAGCGCAAGCGGGAAAAATTTGCCGATGAAGTCACTTCCGCATTACATCAAATCCATTGTAATAAGAACCAGAAATTCGGCGATACTCTTTCACCCGATTGTGAAGATTGGATGGACTATTATAAACCGTTTGCAAAAGCGGTGTTGGACAAAGCCGAAGAAATGTATAATTCAAATGTGCTTTCCGAAAAAATCATTACTGCGATGCGTACGGCATGGAGTAAATTCGATATTATCTTTTCCGAAAAGGTTGAAGAAGCGTGTCTAATACACGGCGATTTGAACGTTGCTAATATTATGGTCGGGAAG
This sequence comes from Clostridia bacterium, assembly GCA_029060065.1. Classification (GTDB taxonomy): domain Bacteria; phylum Bacillota; class Clostridia; order Christensenellales; family UBA3700; genus RACS-045. The sequence goes on from JAIDUT010000073.1 coordinate 36,491, forward strand.
AATAATAAAGTAAGCGGTTTTATCGACCCGCTCAATTCTATGTACGCAGACAGAGAATACGACCTATTTCAATTTGACAACCTTACAGGTAAGAGATTTAATTTGCGCAATGCGTATATTAAAAAATACGGCGCAAGCAAATTGTGCGACGTTAAATGCGCATTTTACGCTCTATGGAACGAAGTTTACTGCTTAATTAAAACGGGCGTACTCGTAAACTTTATCATGAACCCGCTTATTAGGAATATGCATAAAAGGCTTGCTGAGCTATAATTTAGCTAGCGTAGAAATACGCACGCAATAATAAATAAGTTAACTATTAATAAAATTAAGAAAGCGTGATTTAATTACGCTTTCTTAATTTTGTTTTATGGTAGCTATAGTAATAAGATTGTTGTTATTTCTTGCGTTTGATTGCTTTCAAAGTTTTTTGCACTATGTCGTCTACCGTCAAGTGGAATCTTTGCGCAAGGTATGGCATTTTGCCTACTTCGCCAAATTCGTCTTGCACGCCTACGCTTTCCATCGGAACGGGGCAGTTGTTAACTACGACTTCTGCTACGGCAGAGTATAGGCCGTTGCGGATATTGTGGTTTTCGGCTACGACGAGTGCGCCTGTGCTTTTTGCAACTTTGATAATAGCTTGTTCGTCGATAGGCTTCCAAGTAAACACGTTGAGTACGCCCACGCTCATTCCCATACCCTTAAATATTTTGCTTGCTTCGATTGCCTTGCTTACCATAATGCCTGACGCGATTATCGTTGCGTCCTTGCCGTTGACTACGCTCTTTGCTTTGAGTAGGTCAAAGGTTTCGCCCTCTTGATATACGGTTTCTGCCTTCTTGCGTTGCATTCTTATATACGTTGCGCCATCGTATGCGATAATTTGTGGCATGAGTGCTTTGAGCATAGTAGCGTCCGTAGGTTCTACGCAAAGCATATTTGGTATTCCGCGCATAATTCCCATATCTTCAAAAGGCATATGAGTACCGCCGTTGATTTCTGCGCAGATACCAGGGTCCGTACCTACTATCTTAACGTTTTGTTTGCTGTACGCGACGCTAATGAATATCTGGTCATAGCATCTTCTTGTCGCGAAAGTGCCGAAAGAAGAGCAGAAGGGAATTTTACCGCAAGTAGCAAGTCCGGCTGATACGCCCACCATGTTTGCTTCAGCGATACCCACGTTGAAAAATCTATCGGGGTAGGCTTTTTTGAAAGCACCTGTCTTAATACAGTTCATTAGGTCGGCTTCGACGACTACGATTTTGTCGTTGGTCTTTGCCTCTTCTACCAAAGAGTTGCAATATACTTCTCTCAATTCCAAACTATCTTGCATATTACTTGTCCTCCTTTCCGCAGAATTCGCGCCATTGCTCTTCGGTGATTGACATAGAGTGACATCCCGCGCCTTTGCTGGATACCCAATCTACGCCGTAGCCCTTGATAGTATCAAGGACAATCAAAGAGGTCTTGTCCTTAACGGAAAGGGCATTGTTTATAGCGTTTTCAATAGCCTCTATGTCGTGACCGTTAATTCTTTGAGTGTGTAAGTTGAAAGCATTGCCTTTTTCGTCAAGCGGTTCTAAGGCGTTGATGTCCGCCGTCATACCGTCGATTTGCATACCGTTGTTGTCTATGAAAATTACGAGATTGCCAAGTCGCATATTGCCCGCGTACATAAGCGCTTCCCAAACTTGACCTTCTTGGCTTTCGCCGTCGCCGAGTATGCAAAATACCTTGTAATCTTTTTTGTCTATTCTTCCTGCAAGAGCCATACCTACTGCCGCGCTCAAGCCCTGACCGAGCGAGCCTGCCGTCATATCTATGCCGACGGTCTTGTTCATATCGCAGTGAGAGGGGAGATTGGTCCCCGGTTGGTTAAGGGTCTTAATCTCTTCCATTGGGAAATACCCCTTTTCGGCAAGTACGCTGTAAAGCGCAGGACCTGCGTGACCTTTGCTCATAATTATTCTGTCCCTGTTGGGGTCTTTGGGATTTTTGGGGTCTACTTTTGCAATATCGTAATATAAAACTGCTAGAAGGTCAACTATGCTCAACGCGCCTCCTATGTGTCCCACGCCCAATCTTCCTATCATCTCGACGGTAATCTTTCGTACGTCAAGCGCTTTGGATTGGAGGTATTCCAACTTTTGTTTCTCCATAAACACTCCTTAAAACTCTGTAAATAACTTTTAAGCTATACCGACTTTCGTCGATATAATTTTGTACTGACTTTATTTTAACACTATTTGCAATAAATAAAAAGTGTTTTTAAGGTAGTTTGAGCAAAAAGATTTACAAATTTTTTTTTATTTTCTTTGCGTTGAATAATAGTTTGTTTTAAGTTAGCGTTTTAATAAAGATATTGCAAAAATCTTAACGAACAGCTGTGTTAAAAAAAATCGCATTGGCAATACTCCTCTTGATATAAAAAAATATGGAGGGAATATAATGAATCCTTTTGAACTTAAACCTATGCCACAGGACAAGCAATTTTGCGATTGGTCTTGTCTTAACTCAAAGCCTTACGATAAGGAAGAAGTAAGTCCTTATACTAAGCTTCGCATAATTCTTATGAACGGAACGGAATATGAATCCGTAAATTTTTTGCACCGTTTCTCACGTAGTTGCGACAACAACGATATTCGCAGACAACTTGCCGCAACCAGAAGAGTAGAGCAACAACAGCAAAAGCGTATCGCCAATCTCAAGCCTCTCAATGAGAACATCTTGGAGCATACGATTGGCTATGAACATTTGGCTGTTGATTTGACCTGCTTGCTTGCTGAAAGAGAGAAGAACGGCTACGTCAAGCAAGCGCTTGATTTTGCGCTTTTGGAGGATTTTGACCACCTATACAGATACGCCGACCTTTTGGAAATGGAGCAAGGCGTCAAGGCTCAAAGACTAGTGGGCGAATACGTCGAGATTATGCCGGGCAGACCTACGATTGCCGAGCATAGACACCCATACGACAGCATAAAATATCATATCGACAGCAAGTCTAGCGATATGCTCACAGTGCTTAATACTATGATAATTACCGCCGCAGAGCAACAGACTATGAATTATTATATGAACCAAGGCGCGTTCTATGACCAATCGACTCTTGGCAGACAGCTCTATACTGAGATTGCTATGATAGAAGAACAGCACGTAACGCAATACGGGTCATTGTTGGATACCAACTGCACTTGGCTTGAAAATTCGCTTATGCACGAGTATTGCGAAGCATATCTTTATTATTCTTGCTATATGGACGAAACCGACAAACGTATTAAGGGGCTGTGGGAACAACTCTTTGAGCAGGAAGTTGCGCATTTGCATACCTCGGCGCAAATGCTCAAGAAGTATGAGAAGAAAGATTGGCAACAAGTTATACCAATCGGCGAATTCCCTGAACTTTTGGCTTTCCATTCTTGCAAAGACTACGTTCGTCAACAGCTTGAGAGCGTTAGACTTACGTCTGATAGAGAGAACTATATCAACGTAAATGAATTGCCTAAGAATAGCGATTTCTTTAACTATCAGAGTATCGTAAATCCAAAGACTGCAAACGTAGCTTCTCACAAGGTAATCGACGATTATATCGATAAGAAGGGTATCGATTATCGCTATCAAATTGCAGAGCATCCTATCGACGCGTTGAGAGATAGACACAAGGATAATACCATCGTAGGTTTGAGATAGGTGTTCGGCTCAAAGGGAGGCTAGGCAAATCTAAAATGCGTCTTTTCCGCCAATCTAACTCTTGGCTCACGTTGACGTACAGCAAGTACGATGACGCTCACCAAAAGTTATCTTGACAAAAAATTCGCTATTTTATTTTTTGCCTATCTCCCTTTTCGCCGAACGTAAAGCTAGAAGTGAGTTAGGAGAGGGGAGTGTGCGCGGGGTAGGGTAGTTATTCGTTAAATACGCTTGAGCGATGCTCTACTAAATTTAAGCGAATTTCCTGTTGCGTATAAAATATCTGTACATATCAGCATATATACATATCAATAAATTAATATATGAGCATACTTGCATATGAATATATTCGCATATTTACATATGCAGTTCAATGAAAATGACAAGGACTTCCGCTTGTCGGTTGGTTTACGTTGTTTTTAGTTTTAATTTGTTATTACCCTATTGTTATTTATATAAATTTATTTGACTTAAATACTTTGCTTGCTCTTTACTTGATTTTGACGGTTCAATATGATAAAATGTCTACGAATTTATTAAAAGAGGTAAATTTATGTTATTGAGCAAGTTGGTGTGCGAGCGTACGAAAGAAGCTCCGCAAGACGCAAAAATCAAAAGCCATATCCTTTTGTCAAGAGCAGGTTTTATTAAGCAAGTGGCAAACGGCATTTATACTATGACTATGCCCTGCCAGAAGATGAGCCAAAAGATACAGGCTATCATTCGTCAAGAAATGGACGCCTTGGACGGTCAAGAAGTTCTCTTCCCTGTAGTAATGCCTAGAGAGATTTGGGATAAGTCGGGCAGATATTCGTCTATAGGAAGCGAAATGGTGCGTTTTAAGGACAGAGCTGACAGAGATATGCTCTTGGGTATGACGCATGAAGAAGCGGCTGTACACCTTGCCAATCATATAGTAAGTTCTTACAATCAACTACCTATGATGATATATCAATTACAGACCAAGTTCCGTGACGAAGCTAGGTCGCGCGGAGGACTTATAAGAGTAAGAGAGTTTACTATGAAAGACGCCTACTCTTTCCACTCAACAAAAGAGGACTTAGAGCAGTATTATGACAAGATGTTTGACGCGTATTACCGTATTTTCAGAAGAATCGGTCTAAAGAACTTTATCGACATAAAGTCTGATAGCGGTATGATGGGCGGTAGCATTGCGCACGAATTCATGCTCCTGACCGAAGTCGGAGAGGATAGCATAGTGCTCTGCAACGACTGCGAATATAGAGCTAATATGGAAGTAGCAGAGGGAGTAATAGATACTCCAAATAATGATGTCAAACCGTTGGAGTTGGTATTTACAGGCGAGGATAAGACTATTGAGGAAGTCGGCAAAAGATTGAACGTAGAACATAATCTCACTTGTAAAGCCGTAGTATTTGCAGTAAAGGGCAACGCCGACGAATTGGTGATAGCTTTCACAAGAGGAGATTTAGAGGTCAACGAAGCAAAACTCAAAAAGGCTTTGCTCAAGGACATAGTACCTTATGACGGCGGAGTAAGCGAAGTTTTGGCTTGCGGTAATATCGGACCTTTGGGACTTGACAAGAGTATTATTACGGTATTTGATAAGTCGCTGGAGAATATCAATTCTTTGGTAATAGGCGCTAATAAAGCAGAGTATCACTATACCGGCTTTAATTTCAAGAGAGATTTGCCCAATGCAAAATTTGTCGATATATCCAAGACCAGAAGCGGAGATAAATGTCCGATATGCGGAGGTAAGTTGAGAGTAGAGAACGGCATCGAGATAGGTAATATCTTCCAACTCGGCACTAAGTACACCAAGTCTATGGATATGACGGTACACGGCGCAGACGGCGTGGAGTTTAACCCAATAATGGGCTGTTACGGAATAGGCGTAGGCAGAGCTATTGCGTCTATTGCTCAAGAATCAAGCGACGATAAAGGTCTGATTTTACCTATGAGCGTAGCTCCGTGGCAAGTTCATATCTGTCCGTTAAGACTCGACGACGAGAACGTCAACGCAAAAGCGTATGAGTTGTATAACAACCTAACCAAGCAAGGAGTGGACGTGCTCTTTGACGACAGAAGCGTAGGAGCAGGCGTAAAGTTCAACGACGCGGATCTTATGGGTATGCCTATAAGAATAGTCATTTCACCGAAGAGTCTTGTGAGCGACGAGGTAGAAATTACTTTAAGAGCCACTAAGGAATGTAAAAAGATACCTTATGCAAATGCAATCGACGAAATCAGCGCGATAATAAAAGCGCAGATGGAAGAGTTAAAGGGATAAAATTATAAATACGATATACCCATGAAAGCCATTGCCAGATAGCAAACCAGCGCTAGCAAAGTCATCATACAGTAAATCACAAAACCTAAAATGGAGTATCTAAAGCACAACTTGCCAAGCGAGTTGTGTCTTTTTTTAATAATAGTTCCCACTATTGCGCCTACGGGCGGTAGAAGTATCGACAATACAGTCAAGAACCTAATGAGTATAACGTGGTGTTTGTCAAATATATTTTTGTCGCTAAAGGTACGCAAATGTTCTCCGCACGTCGGGCAGAGAACCATATCTTCATCTATTTGCGAGTTGCATTTCGGACAAGTTTTCATATAAATACCTATGCCATATTCCTTTGGATTACGAATGGGGCTATTTTACCGCTTGAGTTGCTGTCTGCGCCGTAATTGACTATTTGAAGCTCTATTCTGTCACTATAGACGTCTACGTCAAGACCTTGATATATTTTAGGTTTCAAATCGTTGGTCATATTGCCGTACAAATAACTCATAGAACCCATAAAGCAAGTTACGAAAGATTTATTGCCGTCATCGTCGTAATATTGCGTTACGCGTTGTGTAGTATCGTCTTTTATATAACAGGTTATATCTAAAGTATTACCGTCGGCATCTATCATAGTACCGTCGGAGTGGTCGTGACCGTATAGCCATATCAAGTTAGGGAAAGAAAGCAATTTCTCTTGCATATACTGCGACATACTTTCCTCAACGCCCTTGCCGGTACGCAAATTTGCTGAAGAAGCGAGAGGAATGTGCGCAATCAAAAATACCGTTTGGTCTTTGCCGATTGATTGCAATTTGCTTACAAGCCAATCTACGCTTCCTTTGGTGTATGTGTAATTGGTACGTTGCAATATGCCGAGCAAATCGGCGGGATGCGGATTAAGACCTATGAAATGGAATCCTTTTATTTGATAATGGTATCCAAGTAAATAATCTCCGTTGCCACCGCTTTGACCTTTGTTGTCATAAAATTCGTAATAGGCGTCGTCATCTGACAGTTCGCCGATGCGGTCTTTCATAATGTATCCGTAGAAATCAGCAGAGTTATAGTCGTAATAATATCCTTCCGTAGTCGTTACTTTGGACGAGGGGTATTTATTGAGCCCTGCGCTATAGTCGTGATTACCGCATACGAATAAGGAATTTTTGGTAATTTTATCGGTATAATCGAGTATTTGGTCGTAGATAGAGTAGGTAAGCGACTGCTTAGGCGAGGCGCTGGAAGTAAGATCTCCGCCAAGGACTAAGGCGTCGTAATACTTGCCTTGCATTTGACCGAGGGTATCTTTTACGTTTGGTTTGAGCTTAGTGTTGACTGCGTTAAAATAACTGTCTTTAGAATGCAAATCGCTAATACATCCTATACTCAACAACGTGCCTTTGGTATTTTTAACAGGAGGATTTTTCTCCGCGCAAGATGGCAAAAATACCGTTAATAGCAAAACGCAGAGTATGGTCATAACGCAAAATAAAAAAACAACCTTTCTCATAATATCTCCTTAATAAAATTATATCATGTACGCGAATATTTTGCAATACGTTATTGCAATAGAGTGATATTTTTGATAAAATAAAAATATGTTATTAGAAGTACTCCAAGATAATTTTTGCGTATGTAAAATCAATAGTGTAAGTCAAGCGGATATGCAAAGCGACTTTTTCTTTCTTGCCAAGACAGACGGCGAGGTATCTTTGGTATGCAAGGAGCAAGACGCTCCTAAAAATTGCGTAGCGATAGAAAAAGATTGGCGAGGCATACGAGTAGTCGGAGCACTGGATTTTGCTTTGGTGGGTATACTTTCTCGACTTTCGACTATTTTGGCAAACGCAGGCATACCTATCTTTGCCGTGTCTACTTACGATACCGATTACATTTTAGTTAAGGAAAATTGTTTCGACAAAGCATTGAGCGTACTTAAAGACAACGGATATTTTGTAAAATAAAAAATATTTATAATTTTATTGCGTCACAGCGTAAATTACTTTATAATTAAATTAATATCAAAAGGCAAAGTCTTTTGTAGATAAGGGGAAATTATGGAAGAAAGTAAAAAGAAGATTATCAAGCAGAGCGTAATGATTGCCGTAGCGACAGTCTTTATCATTCTCGGCATTTTGTCGATAATTCAAGCCACCGGTAGCAATGCGGGACTTGGCTATGTCAGCGCAATTCCCAACGTTATTTTGAAGTACGCCGTTGTCATTATCACCAATGCAATAGGTATTATGCTAATGTCAACGTCGGCAGGTACGTTTGAGGGTAAAGTCAAGAATATCTTTTCAATCGCAGTGTGCGTATACAGCACTATTATGACGATACCGCTTTTATTAGCGTTCGTACTTATGTTTCCTGTAGGCGCGGGCTCGACGCTTCCGGCTTTCTTGGACGATATGGTAAGAGAAATCGTTGTAGCTTTTCAAGACTTGGTAGGCAACAACGGTTGGCAATTCGTAATCTATACGCTCGGCGTAATTATGAGCATAATATTCTTAGCCGTGCCGATTTTATCCACATATTGTACGGTTAAAGAGATTGATTTGATTAAATTAATTAAAGAAAAAGTCGTAAAAAAAGACCGCGTATAACGCGGTTTTTATATTTAATCGCTTTCGCCCAATAAATAGTCGGTCGTAACTCCAAAGTAGCAGGCGAGAGTTACTATTGCATTGGCATTTGGCGGACATTTTCCGTTCTCCCAATGATTGATTGAAGTCTTAGTTAAGTTTGTCTTTTTCGCAAGTTGAAATTGAGATAAGTTCTTTTGAGTTCTCAACTCCTTTAATCTTTTGTTAAATACTGACAAATCTACGTAAAAGTCGTCTGCGCGGTGAAGCATTGAATTATCATCGCTTACTTTTAATACGTAATCGGTGCTAACTTGAAAATAGCGAGATAAAATAATAATAGCATCGGCGCACGGAGTAAGCGAGCCTATTTCCCATAAACTTATTATGTTTTTACTATATCCAATTTCTGTACCCAATTGATTTTGCGATAATTTATTCTCTTTGCGTAATTTTCTTATGTTAGATATAAATTTTACTTTCATAAGCAAATCTTCACATTATTTGCACCAACAAACAATTGACATTCCAAGAATATGCACCTTATAATATAATAAAGGACAAAAATATGGAAAGATATTCACCGCAAGCGTTGATGTTTTCATTGCTTGCATTGCAAACTCAGGCGAAGATTGAAAATGATAAAAGCATTGGCGGTATACAGAAAGAAGTTTTGGAGAAGAGAAAGAACTTATTGCGTAATGCAATAGAGAATGATAAACCGTTAATGAACTTGTTTATCGGAGTAGACATAGCGCAAAGTGAATTTCAAACCGCTATCGTAACGCATTATTATAAAGAGGGCTTTATTTATGGCGCTCAACTTATGCTTGAAATTTGCGGTTACGAAAATAAAGGCAGTAACGATGAAAAATTAGATAAATTATTAAATTATTTAGATAGTTCTGATTTAGATAAAATAAATCGATAGCGCGAACAAACATTGCGCGGTGTAGTAGCTCAATATTATATAGTAGTCGTGACTTTTGGGCAATTTAAGCGTCGGCGCAAACCAAGACAATCCCAAAACGCTATCTGATGAGATAAAGAGTACGCAACCTATTAAATTGAGTAGAGTAAATGCGTTGACGCCTCTTACTATCATAAGGTTGATTGAGGAAGTGAGTATCAAGTTAAGCGCTAGATAATATATTGTCAGCATTACGTTTTGCGCTTTGCTTGATGTGAGCACTTTGCAAGCAAAAATGATATATACGATTGGCAAAACGATGAGAGTGGGAAGCAGATAGAGTTTGAATGGCTCCAAGGTGAGGAAGTTGAACATATAGCAAAGGTGTCCGAGGAAGAAGAACGCTACGCCAACCATTTGTATAAGATTCTTTCTTTTTGGATGGGAATTACAGTCGTAAAGACATAGGAATATATCGCCTATCAGTCCTAGTATAAGTCCAAATATCACGACAAGGGAGTAAGATTTTTCTTTGCCGTCGTGTTGAGATAGATAGAAAGCAAGTATGCCCACGCCAACAAAGCAAAGCGACCCGCAAGTCTTTGCTATCAATTCAAAGTCGTAATTGCCTTTATTACGAGAAAACGACTTTACTATGCCAAGGACTATACAGACCGCCACCAAAACATACATTACTACTTCCATACTTTCATTAAACTATAAATTATAAAAAATGTCAATACCCATAGGTTTACTTTTTTAACAAACAAAAGTATATTATACGAAATTTTGTCCGTTATTGTTGGCGATAATGTTTATATTTCTATTCATTGTGATTTTTCTAACTATCTATAATATTATAATTATTATATTATATCAATATTATATATGCTATTGCGACGTTCTCGAAAGGCTAACGTCTTAACCTATTGACTTATTATTTGGTGTATGCTATAATCTTGGCATTATAATTCTAAGGCTATGGAGAGTATATGGACAACATAAAATCTTTTGAACTTGACCACGATGCTATGACCCCGGGATTTTACTGTCTTGGCGAGGCAAACGGAGTATATACCTACGATATGCGCTTCAAGTATCCCAACAAGGGAGATTATATATCCTATTCCGCTTTGCATTCTATAGAGCATCTATTTGCGGTAGTTATTCGCAATAGCGAAATAAAGGACAAAGTCGTCTATTTCGGACCTATGGGCTGTCGCACGGGATGTTATTTATTGCTATTTGGCATACAGGAAAAAGAAGCAAAACAAGTGACAATAGAGTGCCTGAAAAAATGCTTGACGCTTGACTACGTGCCGGGGACTACGCAAAAGGAATGCGGTAATTATAAAGAACATAATCTGGAGGAGGCAAAAAAAGAGATTGCTCAGTATCTCGAGGTACTTACTGATAATCCATGTAATATCGACTGAAGCTAAGAGGTAAAGTTATGGAAAGACAAGAAATATTAAATTGTATAGAAATTCAAAAAAAGAATAACGCTTTATTGGATTATAAGAAGAGAATAAAGGTCTTGAAGAAGTTATACAATAATATATTACTTCTCAAGAATGATATTTATCGCGCGCTAAAAGCCGACCTAAATAAGAGCGAGATAGAGAGCCAAACAACGGAAGTGGGCATGGTACTTAGCGAAATATCCTATATGATAAAGCATATAAAGAAGTTTTCGCGCCCCAAGAATGTCGGAGGTTCGCTTATTCATTTCCCGTCAAAGAGCTGGAGCATACCTTGTCCGTACGGTTGCGTACTCATTATGAGCCCGTGGAACTATCCATTTATGCTTTCTTTAGACCCATTGGTCGACGCGATTTCCGCAGGAAATAGCGTGGTGCTTAAGCCAAGCAGATATTCGAGCAATACCACTAATGTTATACAAAAACTCGTTGAGATGACTTTTGAAAAAGACGAAGTCATAGTAGTGAGTGGCGGTAGGGAAGAAAACGCATTTTTGCTTGAGCAAGACTTCGACTACATATTCTATACGGGTAGTACCGCAGTAGGAAAACTCGTAATGCAAAAGGCTTCGGAGAAGTTTACGCCCGTCACTTTGGAAATGGGCGGAAAAAGTCCTTGCATAGTCGATAAGACCGCCAATATACCTCTTTCGGCAAGACGCATAGTCTTTGGTAAGTTCCTCAACTGCGGACAGACTTGCGTAGCGCCTGACTTTGTTTATTGCGACAAATCTATCAAAGATAGACTTGTTGAAGAACTCAAAAAGCAAATTACTATCCAATATACCGACGACCAACTCGCCAATGAAGATTATCCTAAGATGATCAACCAAAAGCATTTTGACATGGTGAGAAGTTATATTGATAAGGATAGGGTGCTCTTTGGCGGAAATGTCGATGAGGAAAAACTTAAAATTCAACCTACGATATTAGACTCTGATTTCGACAGACTTGAGATGAGCCAAGAGGTATTCGGTCCAATTTTACCTATCGTAACTTTTGATAATTTAGACGAGGCAATCGCCAAAGTCAATTCCATGTCTACGCCTCTTGCGCTGTATTACTTCTCGGAAGATAAAGACAGTCAAAGCAAGGTCAAGACGTATTGCAAATTCGGCGGTGGCTGTATAAACGATACTATCATGCACATTGCGTCGTCTACTTTGCCTTTTGGCGGACTTAAGCATAGCGGTATGGGAGCATATCACGGGAAAGCGGGGTTTGATACCTTTACTCATTACAAGAGTATAATCGACAAAAAGACTTGGTTTGATATGCCTACGCGTTATCAGCCATATAACGATGCAAAGTATAAACTTATAAAGTTCTTTATGAAATAGCCCCGATACGTCAATTACTTTCAAAAGAAGAGGAGAAATTATGTCAAACAATAGTCCATTTTGCACATGTAAGGATACCAAGTGTCCGTTGCACCCGACAAACCATGACAAAGGCTGTTCGCTGTGTATAGCAAAAAATCTCCAATCAAGGGAAATACCCAGTTGCTTTTTCAACTTGGCAGATCCCGATATGAAAAGGCAAGGGTATACATTTGAGGACTTTGTAAAGTTGTTCAAATAACGTCAATTTATCTCATTATATAATATTTATTAAACACGCAAAAATTTGCGTGTTTTTTATTTTACTATAAAGACTTCTATAATTTGTTAACATTTTCTAATTTTTCTAAAAAAAGTATACTTTTACTGAATAAACTTGTTTTTTCACGAAAATGCGATTTTTTCTCAAATACATTATAATTCAAGTGTTAAAATATTGCAATACATTATGGTCAGTAAAAGTATACTTTATTTGGAATGCGCCGAAAAAGCCATTTTGATTAGCCGAAAATCGACTTCAGTCATTTTGACAACTACATGTCATTTTGACTGCAGTGGAGAAACTCAACAGCTTAAAAAGTATACCAAAAGAGGAAAACATATGAACTCAAAGACATTAAGAACAAGATACTTAAAATCTGCGTTACTGATAATAACAATTTGCTTAATATTAGGAGCGATAAGCGCATGCTTGCCGTTTAATGTATCAATACCCGAATTGGACGACAATTCAATTAGCGATACAGCTATGACTATTACGCAGAATACAAGCGACGGATTAGGCGAGTTTAACAACGGATGTTCTTATATCTACACAGATAAGACTTTAATTGACAATTATAGGGCAGACGATCCCGATACGCCTTATGATTTATCAACTCATCAAGTAGCAAAGACAGACAGCAACAGAGGTACGCAAGATAACCCATACGTTATATCCACTACTGATGATTGGGAAACTTTTGCCAAGATGATGGGACCGTCTACCTCGGATAGAGGCTTAAATAAATATTTTGTACTTGCAGATGATTTAGATTTTGACGGCGTCGAGTTCCACCCAATACCAATCTTCAAAGGTACGTTTTACGGAATGGGACATCAACTTCTCAATATCACCACAAGTAGCACTACTTGGACATATTGGAACGGCTCAGCTTGGACGACTATCGGAACTTACACCTCAGCAGGTTTTGGAGTTTTTTGCAGGACAGATAGCGCGACTATTACCGATTTGATTTTGCAAGATTATTTTATTACGGGAATGCCAAATGCCGTTGCATTGACTTGGAGTAACTATCACGGCGCATTAGTGGGAGTAACTTGCGGTAACGACTCAATTCTTAACTGCCATTTGCAAGGAGAGATAAACGGCGGAACTGTTACTTATGCCAATTACGGATGGTGCGGTGGAATCGTAGGATTAGTACATAATGCTTTATCTAGCGGAAATCCTACGGCTACCATATATCGCTGTAGCGTAAATACGATTATGGTAATCAGTACTAACGCAAAAACGAATTTCCATTGCGGGGGAATAATAGGAGACCCCAATTCCGGAGTGAATGTGCATATCTATGATTGCGCGAGTTATCTTAATTTTATAAACGCAACAAGACTTGGCTATATTGGCAGTGTTGCGGGATATTTAAGAGAGAATGGAAGAGTAGATATTGAAGATTGCGTTACAGTGCTTCGTTCTGCTTATAATACTCAATATTCAAATGGGGCACTATATGCTTTCAATTCTGCAAAAACCGTAAAAAACGTTTATGTCGACGCAGTTATCGGAACAAGCACTGCAATGAATTCTGCATCCGGCAATCCAACGACTTCTTCCAACGTCCACATCGGACCTTACGTAAATACTACTCCTATTTCGCCGGCGCCTACTAAACATACAACTACTGCAAACTTATTAAGTACTGCGCAGGCAGACGTTGGGGTTCATCTACCGTCGCAAATATGGGATGCTACAAAAATATCCGAACAAGTTACTCCTGATAATTCACCAGTGCGCAACTACTTATTAGCGTTTATCAATTTCCGCAATTTGAACAACGGCGGTAATAATGAAGAGAAAGTAGGTCTTGAAGATGGGGTTGGTTACATTGTTGGGGATAGCCTTCCTACAAATACTACTAATACGAATTTTTCTAGTTGGATATCTGCAAATAAGTCGAGTAGTCACGTATTCAAAGGTTGGACGGACGACCCTAAAGGCGAAAGCGAGCCGTTTACAGAATTGCCGGCAGGCTTTTTCGGCAACGTCACTTTATACGCGGTATGGGGCTTACCGGACAGCTACGTAACATCAAACATAAAGACAAGTCTTACTTCAGATAAGACATTAATAGAATACGACAGCGTGGAGAGCATAACTCTAACCGCTAAAGTTACGCATACCTCGCCGTCAAGCGGAGCAATGACCAATCCGTCAGTTACGTATAATTTCGTGCAAGACGGAGATAACAAAACTACTTCGGAGGATGTAAAAAGTAGCGGAGTACTGTCTGTCAAGACAGTAAAGGACAGCGGAAAATATACGTTTAAGTATAGACTTACAGACGGTCTAGAGCCGTTATGGTATTATGACGGAACGCCGAGCAATAGTGTAGACATCAAGATAGAGAAAGGTAAGTGGGA